>NZ_JAWDIY010000023.1:0-84328 GCF_032380655.1 Diplocloster hominis
TGCTTCCCGAGAAGGATGGACCATTCCAGTCAACATCCGGGGACAGGCCCTTTTCTCTACGCAGTTACTTGAAAATTTAGCTTTCCTACCGAAAAGTGCCAGTCCCCTCTCAAAATCCCCATTTACCAAAATTGGCCGTGAATCGTAACAGTATCTTGTAAACAACTATAATATTCTATTGACAATACTGTATGACAAACAGTATAATCAATTTAACAATAATTTATCTTAAGAAGAATTTGATCCCAGGGAAATTAATCTGATAGGAGAGAGCATATGAATGAACGGCAGGAAATTCTGAACGGATTTGCGGTGGAGATGCGCAGAGGTACTGTTGTTTTGAGTGTTTTGAGCAGGCTGCAGTCGCCGAAGTACGGGTACTCCCTGATTCAGGAATTGAAACAGAATGAGTTTGGCGTGGAAGCGAATACTTTATACCCTCTGCTGCGCAGACTGGAAAAACAGGAGATTTTAAGAAGTGAATGGGAGACACAGGGAGCGAAGCCCAGAAAATACTATGTGTTAACTGATTTTGGAAAAGAGATTTTTGAGGAACTGAAAACCTACTGGAAAAATATGCAGAGCTATTTGAACGTGCTGGTCAATGGGGAGGATTGTTAAATGGATATCAGAAAATATACGGAGGACATGATAGAACGCTATATTTATCAGGTGGCCCGATTCCTGCCTGGCAGGAATAAGGAAGATATTTTAAAGGAACTTCGCACTTTGATCTGGGATATGATCGAGGAACGGACCCGGGACAGGACTTTGGAAAAGAAAGATGTGGAAATCGTGCTGATAGAGCTGGGTACCCCATCAGAACTGGCGGCCAAATACGGAGAAAAGAAGCGTTACCTGATCGGGCCTGAGTTGTATCCGAGATATATCTGGATTCTGAAGATTGTGTTATTGATTGCGGTGATCGCCGGGCCGGCAGCGGTATTGATCAGCCGGATGACCTCCGGTCTGGATATTGAATTTGCAGGAACCGGGCAGTTGTGGTTTATGGCGGTCTGGGAGATGCTGGAGGCGTTCTTTGGCAGCGCTGTAACCGCCTTTGCTATGGTTACCCTGATCTTTGCCGTCATGGAGCGGGTCGGGGTTCCGGGGGATATTTTTAGTTTTCAGGAGGGAATGGATTTCCTGCCGCCGGTACCGGAGAAAAATGCCAGGATTTCCAAGGGAGAGCCGATTGTCAGTCTGGTCTTTTTGATGATACTTTTTGTGATCATGGTGTTCATACCGCAGATTATCGGAGCTACCGTGTACAGAGACGGTGTTTTCACCATGGTACCTATTTTTCAGCTCAGTGTCCTGCAGAGGGCTCTGCCGCTGTTTTGTATCTGGTTTGCCTGTTCGGCTGTCGCAGAGATAGTCAAGCTGGTTGAAGGCAGATATACCATGCGTCTCGCGGTCGTGGTCCTGATCGGGAACGGAATATCCCTGCTGCTCAGTATATTTATTTTTACCCAGTTTAAGATCTGGAATCCACAGTTTATTCCTCAGCTTCAGGAGGCTTTCCCGGGAATGAATCCGGACCTTGGAGCCCTGATCTGGAATCTGATGACGAATTTCTTTTTGCTGATTGTGATCTTTGCAATTTTGCTGGAGTGTGGTACTGTATTGTACAAAGGATTAAAGTACAGAGGATATGACAGATAAAGGAGCTGGAAACGGATATGTCAATGTTAAAATCATCAGATGAATTGAGACAGATATTAAAACGGATCGATCATAAGAGCTATGGATTTTATAAGGATCTGGCGGGCGGCTATGATTTCGGCGAATATCAGCTTTTTATAGACCACGTACAGGGGGACCCCTTCGCCAGTCCTTCCAGGGTGAGGTTTGTGGTGGAACAGAAGTATCATCAGTTTCCAGCCCGGCTGTATGATGAGAAATGCAAAAAAACTGCGTTGGAGGACTATCTGCTGCGGCTGCTGAACCGCAATATCCGTGCCGCGGAGCAAAAGGGAATGGGGTCTGGAAAAAGCGGGGCCATCACCACCTGCCGTCCGGGTCAGGAGATGCTGGAGCGCACGGCGGTGACGATTGGTGAGAAGTTAGAGGCACGGATCGAAGTTGGACTTCCGGCCAGGGGACGCACGATTTTATCGGATGAAATGGAGAAAATAGTGTTCGGGCTGCTGCCCCAGATAGCCGGAAGAACATTTTATTACGCCCGTCTGCGCCGGGAGGAGTTAGAACGCAGGATGGAACTGTCGGTCGATCAGCAGGCCATTGCCAAAGAGCTGCAGAAGAAGAATCTGGTAGCCTTTGTGGCGGATGGTTCCATATTACCCCGGCTAAGCGGAGTTTCCGATCTTCCCATGAAGGAGGGAATCCCCTTTGCCTCTCCGGAAAGCCTGCGGGTGGAAATGAACCTCCCATACCATGGCAGGATTCAGGGAATGGGGATTCCGCGGGGAATTACCGTAATTACCGGTGGAGGATACCATGGGAAGTCTACGCTGTTAAGAGCTCTGGAAGCCGGTGTCTATCCGCATATTCCGGGAGACGGCCGGGAATATGTAGTCACTGATATCACAGCGCTTAAGATACGGGCGGAGGATGGCAGGTGTATTCATCACTGCAATATCTCTCCATTTATCAGTCATCTGCCGGGGGGACAGAATACCGAGGATTTCATTACGGAAAATGCCAGCGGAAGCACTTCCCAGGCGGCCAATGTCATAGAGGGAATCGAGGCGGGTGCCAAAACCCTGCTGATCGATGAAGACACTTCCGCAACCAATTTCATGATCCGGGACTCGCTGATGGCAAAACTGGTCACGGACGACAAGGAACCGATCACCCCGTTTATCCGGCGGATCCGAAGCTTATATGAGGATGCGGGAATATCCACGGTGATCGTGATCGGCAGCTCCGGCGACTACCTGGCCGTGGCGGACACGGTGCTCCAACTGGATCATTACCGGGTAAAGGACGTGACAGCCAGGGCGAAAGAACTGTGCGGTCTCGAAAACGCCCTCGTACGGCAGCACGATGAGCCTTTCCCGCAGCTGCTATTTGAACGCCGTCTAAGAGCCGGCAGTAACGGGCAGCAGCAGAGGGACGCAAGGGGGCGCAGAGACGATATCAAGATCAAGACAGGCGGCCGGGACTATGTGATGATCAATCACGAGACCATAGATCTGCGTTATCTGGAACAGCTCACCGACAATGGTCAGGCCGTTTCTTTAGGTTACATGATGCGGATCGCGGTACAACAGCTTCTGGGCGGAAACCGCACAGTCCGGCAGGTTGTGGAGCACCTTTACAGCCTGATTGAAAAAAATGGTATTCTATCCATTGTTCCGCCCAATTATCCGGCCGGCCACGCAGTCCTTCCGCGCCCCCAGGAATTCTACCAGTGTCTCAACCGGTATCGCCTGCTAAAATAATGCGATTGGGGACATGTCCATTTCGGTTTGGGACATGTCCATAACGGTTTGGGACATGTCCAAATGGAACTGGGTTGAAATGGACATGTCCCCGGCTGAAATGGACATGTCCCCATTGGTCTTTTGCAGAAAGGATGAAACAATAATATGAAAACATTACAGCGAAGCGTAAGGCTTCTGCTTATACTGATCATAACAGCAGCGGCCATCGCAGGCTGTTCCAAAAAAGAGCCGGCCGCCGATTTGCAGGCTCCTGTGCAGACCCCGGAAAGGGAGCTGGAGACCAATCTGCCGGCTGAGCCATCGATAGCGCCTGCAGCGCCGGCATCGACGCCGGATGCCGCACCGGCAGAGTCAGCAGAACCCGCAGATGACGGCGCAGACGATGCCCGGACGGCGGATGTACCGGCTGCGGACAAGGACACTTCAAACGGTCATATCGTAGCGATTGATGCGGGACACCAGGCGAAGGGAAATAATGAGCAGGAGCCCATCGGCCCCGGGGCCTCCCAGACCAAACCCAAGGTGGCGGCCGGCACATCCGGCGCGGCCACGGGCCTGAAAGAATATGAGCTGACCCTCCAGGTATCCCGTAAGCTCAGAGATGAACTGGAGAACAGGGGATACCAGACCGTGATGATCCGGGATACCAATGATGTGAACCTGAGCAATAAGGAGCGGGCGGATCTGGCCAACGAATCGGGGGCGGAGATCTTCATCCGGATACATGCCAACGGGTCGGAAGATTCCAGTGTACACGGCGCGCTGACCATGTGTCCCACCAGCGCGAATCCCTACGTCAGTGATCTGTATGAAGACAGCCTGAGGCTATCAGAAAATGTGCTGGATCAGATGTGTGAGGCCACCGGAGCGAAAAACAGAGGGGTATCCAAGACAGATACTATGAGCGGAATCAACTGGTGCCGGATACCGGTCACCATCGTGGAGATGGGATTTATGACGAATCCGGAAGAAGATCAGAAGATGGCCGCGGAGGAGTACCAACAGGACATAGCAGCGGGAATAGCGGATGGAATCGATACTTATTTCCAACCTGTGGACTGAAAGAAACCATCAATAAGGAGTATCTATGGCAACGATTTTACTGATTATTATATATCTGGCGTTTATCAGCCTGGGGCTGCCGGACTCGCTGCTGGGATCGGCCTGGCCGGTGATGAACCAGGAGCTGCAGGTCCCTCTTTCCGGTGCAGGAATGCTTTCCATGATTATCACTGGAGGGACGATCCTGTCCAGCTTTTTAAGCGGAACCTGTATCCGCAGATTTGGAACCGGTATGGTTACATTTGTCAGCGTTTTGATGACAGCGGCGGCGCTTTTGGGATTTTCGCTGGCGCCTTCGTTTCTGTGGTTATGTATCCCGGCGGTCCCGCTGGGCCTGGGCGCGGGAGCGGTGGACGCGGCGCTCAATAATTTCGTGGCTCTGCACTATAAGGTTAGCCATATGAACTGGCTCCACTGTTTCTGGGGATTGGGGGCTATGTCCGGCCCCATGATCATTTCCTTGTTTTTGCAGGAAGAGGGAGGATGGAGAAGAGGATACCGGACGATCTCAGGAATACAGTTTGTTCTGGTCCTTGTTCTTTTGGGGACGCTGTTTCTGTGGAAAAACTTTGAAAACAAAGATAGGGACGAAGAGAGGGAGAAGCCCGCAGGAGAAAAGATCCGGGTTTTGAAGCTGCCCGGAGCGGTTCTGGCCTGGCTGGCTTTTTTCTGTTATTGCGGGGCGGAACTGACTGCCGGTCTGTGGGGCAGCAGCTATCTGGTAAAAGTGAAGGGAATCTCCGCTGATACGGCAGCCCGCTGGATATCCCTGTTCTATATGGGGATCACCCTGGGCAGATTCCTGTGCGGTTTTTTGGCGGTCAGGTTTAAGAATAGAAGCCTGGTGCGCCTGGGACTGGGAATCTGTCTGGCAGGCTGCCTGCTTCTTTTGCTGCCCCTGCCTGCGGCCGCATCGATGCCTGGTTTTGTCTTATTTGGACTGGGCTGCGCGCCCGTATTCCCCGGACTGCTTCACGAGACTCCGGTTCGCTTCGGCAGAGAGGCCTCTCAGACCATGATGGGAACACAGATGGCCTTTGGCTATATCGGAAGTACGATACTGCCGCCGCTGTTCGGCCTGGCTGCCTCAGGAGGCTTTATCCGTCTCTTCCCCTGGTTTCTGCTTCTGCTGACAGGGGGCATGATTCTAAGCTCTGAGGGAGTGGACTTAAGGACCATGCGAAGGCAGTAATATCTTATATGCTCCTGGAATAGTATGGAGTATGAGGAAAAGAAACAGCTATTTTAAAATGATAATGAAATATAGCGGAGCCCTGATCGCTTTTTTGATCGGCTCCGGATTTGCCAGCGGCCAGGAGGTGCTGCAGTTTTTCAGCGCCTACGGGCCGATCGGAAGCCTGGGTGCCGGTGCGCTGGCCTGTCTGCTGTTGTTTTGGGCATTCCGGACCGTTTTGCGGGATGTGAGGATATGGAATCTGGAAAATACAAACCAGATCTACCGAAGATACTGCGGCAGGATTCTGGGCGGTATTTTTGAATGGCTCACCCCCATATTTCTCTTTCTGCTCTATGTAGTCATGCTCTCCGGAGCAGGGGCGCTGCTGGAAGAGAATTACGGATTACCGGTGTGGATCGGCCGCTTTCTGATGCTGGGCCTGACCCTGTTCACGGTATTGCTGGGGCTGGACCGCCTGGTGGATATCATCGGGAAAATAGGACCGGTGATCATAGCCTGTGTCGTGTGCATGGGTATCGCCTGTATGATCCAAAAACCGGTAACCATCCCCCAGATGTATGAAAAAATGTCCGGGTTGACTTTGACCAGAGCCGCCGGAACATGGTGGCTCTCAGGCCTTAGTTATGCCAG
This sequence comes from Diplocloster hominis, assembly GCF_032380655.1. NCBI lineage: Bacteria > Bacillati > Bacillota > Clostridia > Lachnospirales > Lachnospiraceae > Diplocloster > Diplocloster hominis. The sequence continues at coordinate 6,301 of NZ_JAWDIY010000023.1, forward strand.
CTTCAATATCATGACGATCCTCCCGTTTCTGACCGGAATCGGACAAAAGCTTCCGGACTACAAAACCAGCAGATACTGTGCGGCGGGCAGCAGCCTGTCGTTTATGGCGGCAGCCATGATTCTGAACTTTGGAATGCTTGGGTCCATCGATCTGGTCTGCGGCAGAAACATACCCGCTCTGGTGATCGCCGGGCAGTGGTTTCGGGGTGCCTCTGCTGTATTTACGCTGATGATGTTCGCGGGGATCTTTACCACGGCGGTACCGATGCTGTGGTCCTCCTGCAGCCGGGTCTATCCGGATGATAAAAGCAATGCGTTCCGGTGGACCGCGCTGATTCTGGCCGTGGCCGCTTTTTTTGGAGGAGGCCTGCCTTTTGCCAAACTGGTGAACCTGATCTATCCCTGTATGGGATATCTGGGATTCCTGGTGTTGGCCGGAATGCTCGCAAGCGATATACGGATGCTTCTACAGGTCAAGCAAAAGCACATGCCTCGTTAGATCCTCAAGGGTCTCCCGCTCACGGATCAGCTGTACCTGGCCGGATTCCCGGATCAGGATCTCCGCGGGGCGCAGACGATTGTTATAATTGGAAGACATCGTGTAACCATAGGCGCCGGCATCCTGGACGCCCAGAATGTCATGCCGGAAGATCTCCGGCAGCGTCCGGCCGGAGGCCAGGATATCCCCGCTCTCACAGATATTGCCGACGATCGTGACTTCCTCCAGCCTGGTGGAAGGGGCATCGCTTTCCCGGTAGATTTCCACCTCGTGGTAGGAATCATAGAGAACCGGCCGGGCCAGTATGTGAAAGCCGATATCACAGCCGATATATTTGTGGGAATGGTTGTATTTCACCGCGTGTACCTGGCCTAATAATACGGAACACTCCGCGCTGATATAGCGGCCCGGCTCGATTCGGAAGGTGACGGGACTGCCGTATTCTTTGGCAAAACCATATAATGCCTGATCAAGCCTTGGACCCAGTGAGGACAGGTCCAGCGGTTGTTCTCCCTGGCCTTTTTTATAAGGGATACCGAAACCGCCCCCCAGATCGATAAAGGATAGCCCCGGAAACTGCCGGGCGATGGAGAAAAGGGAGGGCAGACTGTCCAAAAAGGCCTGATCGGTCATAAATAATGAACCGATGTGCTGATTGATACCGGCCAGTGTCAGATGATACTGATCCAACAGCTGTTTTACCTGGGGAACACAGGAGGGGTCCACGCCGAATTTGGTCTTTTTTCCTGCGGTGACCACTTTGCTGTGATGACCTGCGCCGACACCCGGGTTAAACCGGACCGCCACCCGTCCGCCCGGGCAGAGCTGTCCGAACTGTTCCAGCTGGCTTAAGGAATCCACGCTGACCGTAACGCCCTCGTCTATGGCATAGCGCATTTCCTCCTCAGACACGTTATTACATATATAGAAAATCTCATCGGATGTAAATCCGGCCAATTTTTCCATATAGATTTCTCCCGGGGACATGGCATCCGCTTCCAGCCCTTCGGAACGGATGATCTGCAGCAGAGCGGGGTTACTGTTGGCTTTGGCCGAGTAATCCACCACAAAATCGGGATACGTAACCAGATTCTTCAGACGGCGGCAGCGGCTGCGCAGGATTCTTTCATTATAAACATAGAGCGGCGTACCGTAATTCCTGGCCAGCTCCACAGGATCTTTTCCCTCGAAAAATCCGGTTTGATCCGTTATCTTTGAATAAATTTTATGCATAGGGTAATGCCTCCTCTTACGTCGTTCCTGATTGGAACGGTAGTACTTGTTTTATTATAATCCCGAAAGTGTCATTTGTATAATGAATTTAACAGGGAAATGATCAAAGAGGCAGAATCCCCGTCTGATGAACCGCGGGAAAGGGACCCTGCGGGAAAAGCATGTATTATGAGGGAACCTGCAGGATATAATATAAGAATGGTCTAAGATACATAACATAACCCGGTTTCGGAAAGGAGAATATCTATGAAAAGAATAGCAGTGAGTCTGGTGGCAGCAGTAACGATGTTATGCTCGGCATGTTCCTCTTCGGTGGATGCCGTATATAACAGCAATGGAAAGATCTCCGGTCCTTCCAACACCTATAATCTGAACAACGATGTTCAGACCATAGACGGTCAGGATTATGAGGGGGTTATGGAATTCGGCGGTATGGGTACGGTGTGGACCTATGATGCCTCATCGGAGGAGGAAATCGATATCTCTTATCAGCTTTCCGTTTCCGAAGGAGACGCGAAACTGGTTCTGATCAGCCCCGACGGCACGCTGACAACTCTGGTGGAAAATACCAGCCAGAGCCAGCAGGAAGAGATAGAGGCTGTAAACGTAAAAATCCAAAAAGGGGAGAACCGGATCAAACTGGTAGCTACGGATCAATCAAAGCTGGAACTGCTATTGAGCGCTGAAGTCGGAGAATTTCATAAAATCGGCCTATAAATAAAAGTTTAACAAATAAAATTGTAAAAATTGGCTAAATTATACAGCCGAACTGTGTTCAATTTGACAAAATATGACATATTGTTTAAGAAATAGATATATGTTATGATAGAAATGGTAAATACATCAAAACCGGGGGGTGTATCCCATGGATGCAAAGGAATTATTACTACGGAACACCGGAAAGCTCAAACCATTTCTGCATATGTATAATATGGTTGCGGGGAGAAATCGTTTGAGGGCGGGAACCAATAATACGCTGGATATAGGAGCTTCCTATCTGAAAGGTGTAAAGCTGGATATCCGAGGACGCAATAATACGATCATCATTGGGGACCTGTGTATTCTAAAGAATTGTACCATCCGCATCATCGGTAACAATAATGTTCTCTGTATCTGCGACCGTGTATCAGCCAATCAGACGGAGTTTTATATGGAAGATGACGGGAATGAGATACGAGTCGGTTATCATACCAGCATAGAAGGCAGAACTCATCTGGCAGCATTGGAGGGAACGAAGATCCAGATCGGTGAAGAATGTATGTTTGCCAGTGAGATTCATTTCCGTACCGGGGACAGTCATTCTATTGTAGACCTGCAGGGCAGGAGATTTAATTTTTCCAAAGACATTATCATAGGCCGGCATGTCTGGATCGGCTATCGGGTTATCTGCCTGAAAGGTACAAAAGTTCCGGATAACTGCGTAGTTGGGGCGGCTTCTCTGTTGAACAAAGAGTACACTTCCTCCAACAGTATCATAGCCGGGCACCCGGCCAGAGTGGTGCGCAGCGATATAAACTGGCTGAGAGAGCGCATCGCTGAGAACTGTATATCGGTAGCCGAACCGAATTTCTGGATGCAGGAGGAGCAGATCGCAGAGCAGATGTAGACGGCAGCCGATGAGGCGCAGCAGATTAAGTGAATTGTATAATAGAAAAATGAATGCAGGTGAAAAGCGGGGGATTGGCTTTTCACCTGTTTTGGTTTATCCTTGCAGAGTTTGCCGCTATTGACATAAGTGATACGATAGAAGATATAGAAGAGGATACAGCGGGTAAGCAGGAAATCAGAGAACAGGAAAGGAGAAAAGCAAATGAAGGTAAAAGTGATTTATTGCAGCCATACAGGAAATACAGCTCAGGTGGCTCAGGCGATAGCCGAAGGCCTTCCGGTACCCTCTGTTTTACGGAATCTTCCGGCCGGATTTTCCGTTGAAGATGAACGAATCGATGAGGACGACCTTATCTTTGCCGGATTCTGGGTTGACAAGGGCAGCTGTCCCGAAGAAATGGCGGAACTGCTCAGAGGAGTACACCACAAAAAAGTAGCTTTGTTCGCCACAGCGGGTTTTGGACAGGACCCTGCCTATTTTGCTCAAATCGAGCAAAGGGTCAGAGCGTTGATTCCTGACGACAACCGGTATATGGGGGCATTTTTTTGCCAGGGAAAGATGCAGATATCCGTCAGACACCGCTATGAAGAAATTCAGAAACAAAACCCGGAAGATCTAAAAATAAAGCAGAGTATCGAAAATTTTAACCGGGCTTCGACGCATCCGGATGACCAGGATGTGAACCAAGCGAAACAATTTTCAAAAGAAGTATATCAAGCGTCACTGGACAAATGACAATTTCTGAAAGGAGAAGAAAAGAGATGATGAGAAATCCGGAGCAGACGATCGGTAATCTGTTGGATAAACAAAAGGTAGTGTATGTTGGTTCTGTTGATGCGGAAGGATTCCCGAATATTAAGGCTATGTATGCGCCGAGAAAGAGAGAGGGAATCAAAACGTTTTATTTAACAACGAACACCTCTTCCCGACATGTCAGCGAGTTTTTAAAAAACCCCCAGGCCTGTGTCTATACCTGTGACAGAAGATTTTTCCGGGGGATCATGCTGATCGGTACGATGGAGATCTTAGAGGACCAGGTAAGCAAGGAAATGATCTGGCAGGAAGGGGATACGATGTATTACCCGGGCGGAGTTAAGGACCCTGATTACTGTGTGTTAAAATTTACAGCGGTTAGGGGCAGATACTACAGTAATTTCAAATCGGAAGATTTTAATATTTAAGATTTCGATTTTACCTCAATTATTACAGGGCTGCGCACCAAATCCGGATTTTCACATATCATACATTATATAATTGATAAGGAGTGTATGGATATGTGTGGAAATCAAGGAACAACCCTCCCAGGATGCGGCTCTGTACCTGTGCGGCCTGACTGTGGCTGTAAGGAAGCACGGTGTGACTGCGGTTGCAAACAGGTGAGAAGCGACTGTACATGTAATAACCCACGCCCGGACAGAGGATGTGCCGGAGCGCGTGTTGAAAATAGATGCAGCGGGGTCCGTCCTGACTGCGGATGTAATCAGGCACCGGTATGCAGGGAAACACCGGCTTGCCAAAAGGTGCAGGTATGTAAAGAGGTAAAAGTATGCAAAGAGGTGCCTGTCTGCAACGAAGTTCGCCCGATGCCTGAGTGCAGGCCGCAGAATCGGCCGTCCTGCGGATGCCGTCCCGAGAACCGCCCGATGCCCGGATGCCGTCCCGAGAACCGCCCGATGCCGCCGTGCCGTCCCGAGAATCGCCCGATGCCGCCGTGCCGTCCCGAGAACCGCCCGATGCCCGGATGCTGTCCCGAGAACCGCCCGATGCCGCCGTGCCGTCCTGAGAACCGGCCCTGCGGTCCGGTTCGTGATGAGAGTTATGCACAGGGCTATAAGGATGGTTACAAGGCAGGATATGCAAGTGGTTATGCGGCTGGTATGGAATCATGCAGAAATGCTGCTTCCTGTTTCGATCCGTTCGCAAAACCGGAATCAGTTTGCCTGGATACCAGGGACTGTGATTGCTAAAAAGTATTTCAACTATTATAGCTTAGAATAGATAAAGATCGCCGGTCAGTGACATCATCTTAGATGTTGATACCGGCGGTCTCTTTTCTGCTAAGTTATGTGCGATGTTACCGTGTTCCGCGCCTATACTTCAGGTGGATTTTATATAGGTTTATATATTTGGCGGACATTATTTGGTGCTTGCAGTAATGGTCTATTCGTGATAGACTTAAAGAAAAGAATGGTCTATTAATATTAGACCAATGCCCGGCTGGCTTCGGGACCAAAGGGGGAAAACAAGATGGAAGAACTGTTTATCACTATCGTAAACATGAGTATAACCGCCAGTTATGTGATTCTTGTCATCATGGCGGTACGGATGCTGTTAAAAAAGGCGCCGAAGATATTTTCCTATATACTGTGGTGTGCGGTACTGTTCCGCTTAGTCTGTCCATTTACAATAGAAGGAATCTTCAGTTTTCTGCCATCTGGAAACGCTGCGATTCCGGAGGTGACAGTCGATCCGGAAAACTTAAGGCCTGCAGATACAGAACCCGAAGCAGCAGTAAATACCGGACAGGCACCGCAGACATCTGGCCGCGCGGACAATAAAACGTTACCACAGCCGGGCGTGACGGCAGCGGCAGTCATATGGCTGACGGGCATAGCGGGAATGCTGGCTTACAGTAGCCTGTCCCTGATAAAGATGAAGAAACTGAGGAGTGCAGCCCATCTGTACAAAAAAGATGAAATACAGGGGATATTTAGAAAAAGGAAAATAAATATATATGAAGGGGAGTATCTGGAGACGGCTTTTGTGATGGGAATTTTTCGTCCGGCGATCTACATACCAAACGCATTGGAAGAATCAGAGAAAAGTTATATTATTTGCCACGAACAGGTCCATATCAAGCGGCTGGATTACCTGATCAAACCGCTGGCTTATCTGGTTCTATGTGTTCATTGGTTTAATCCTCTGGTCTGGGCGGCCTTTCTGCTGATGGAAAAAGATATGGAATTATCCTGTGACGAACGGGTACTGCACGATATGGGGAAGCAGATCTGCAGGGAATACGCTTCGTCTCTGTTAACACTGGCTTCCGGCCGCAGAACCCTAAGCGGGGGCCCTCTCGCTTTCGGTGAGAACGACATAAAAAGCCGTATCCGCAATGTGCTGAATTATCACAGGCCTGCTTTCTGGGGAATCATCGTGTCGGCAGCGATACTGGTCATCCTATCTGCCGGCTTGATTTTCAGTCCGGCCCTCCGGGATTCCATGAAATGGGCAAAAAGCCTGAGAACCGAAGATATAGTCAAAATCGAGCTGGTAGTTATGCCATCCGACGAGGAAAAGCAATACCGCGTGTATTTACCGGAAGAATATCCGCAGATTGTAGAACTATTGCATCATTCCCGCGGCCGATATGTGAAGAGTCCGGAGGCATTGGCCGGCGGAGGTATGAGCTTTTATATAACTACGACGGACGGGGTGAGACATCAGTACACGAATAACGGCAACACCTATCTGGTAATCGATGAAGACAGCTATCGGGCGTCCTACGACTGGCTGTCTCAGTGGAACTACGAGGGCGATGCCAAGCTTCCGGAAGGATTCTTCGGGAATCAGAATCTCTCCTTTCCTTTCTCCATGGGTATTACACCCGTGACTCTTGCCGATGGAAGCAGCATTGATGTGGAGCTGGTAATGACGGATGGAAAACTGTGGAGGTCGGACGATCCGGACTTTATATACGGCGGTTATTTCCGGGACGGAGAGAACTATGTGGGGCAGTTTGAACTTCGCACACTTAAGGACGGCCGGGTCCAGGATCAGATGCCGGTACAGCTGACCCAGCCGGAACTGTGTTTTTACGGCCCGGTAACCCTTGCGGCCGCCGACTATAACGGAGATGGAAACCCGGAGTTTACTCTGGGCAGCTGGGTGTGGAGCGGAGGAAACGAGTATAATCTATACAGCGTAGATTCGGACGGCCGCTTAACCCTTCTTAGCTATATCGAACGCCATGACGAAAAAGAAGCCTCCGTACTACTGGACCAGCCTGCCCCCGGCAGCTTCGCGGTAAAGCAGTATAACCAGCAGACAGGAAAATCCGAACCGGTTCTCTACCACTGGAATGGCAATACCTATCTACAGGATCAGTAAAATATAGTATAATAATAAAAAAAAGATGGGAGATAAACTATGAAAGTAATATACCATATTGATGAAACAGAAAAATGGGATTTAGTTTTGGGCAACGCAATGAATATGCTGAATTATGGAAAGGAAAACAATACGACATTTGAAATTGAAATCGTAGCAAACGGGATAGCCGTCACCGGATTGTTCCAGCATGAAGCGGAAGAAGCCAATCTCTATTCAAGGATGGAAGAGTTACATGCACAGAAAGTTACATTTGCCGCCTGTAACAACGCGCTCAAAAAATATACCACTCCAAATACCATCCTGTGCCCCTTCGCATCGGTAGTCCCGGCCGGCGTGGTAGAACTGGCCCAAAAACAGCAGGAAGGTTATGCTTATATCAAACCATAAGCAGGATACAAATCCATTGTAAAACACCAAATGCCCCTTCCGGAACATCGCCGCTTCCCCTCATCCATACCAATGTTCTCCCTATAAAACGTTAATGTCCTAAAATAAAAACGTGCAAAATTATAAAATCTCAAGTTCCGAAGCAAAATAGGCTCTAGCCCAGTAAATATAAGGGCTAGAGCCTTTGAATCTGTATGGCTTATTGAGGTTTATTTTTACATGAAATAATTTTGATTTATCGCAATAGCCGTCGTACTTTTCTTCTTTGATCTTGTCTATGTCTAACACAAGGGCTTTCCCCTCCACAATCTCCCCTGTTGTCTTATCAAATACAATGTCCAGGATATAGGAGGCACTGCCTTTTGCTGTGATCCGGTCATTTTTTCAGATGTTTAATGAGGTGCTTCGCCCGTTCGAACATTGCGGCACCTATTAAAGAAATGATGGAAGGTCCCCGTAAAGTCTACTTTCGAGCGACAAGTAGTCAAAAAACGTCAGAAGGATATTTCTGATATCGACCAGAAAAATCCCCCCTGGCGCTGTCACATATCGTTGTTGGTGATAAAGCGGATGTCGTAGGCGGAAAAGTGAACGTCTGTAATTTCCTCCCTTGCTATAATGCTTTGATAATAGTTTTAAAAGTCCTCCCATATAGAATGGCCATCTTTATCATAACTGGTTTCTTCGCTAGCATTTAAGATGTCCCCTGTCGTAGCATCAATAACAACATGCGCAAAATTACCATTAGGTGAAATTCCATATACTAAAATAGCCAAATAAGAGGTATCAAGATCATTACTAAGTTCCGCATAACGCAGCATATAATCATAGCCTTTAATCCATTCATCCTGTTTTTTCCCACTCGCCTGTAACCCCTTTTTCTTTGCTATATTGAGAGCTTCTGGAGAATCCACAATACTATTAATATCTATGGGTGGTCTTGTGCTGGTTCCTTCACCACCATCTTCCTCTGACTTAGTCACTTTACCATCATATATTCCAACTAAATAACTTGAATTTTTTATCTTGCTTTCAAGGAAACAAGTCCATGCCCTTCTAGTACCATCACTACCGCTTTCATAATTACTATCTGACGTGTCAACACTTGTTATATAAACGAGCGTTGCATCATCCGCCCATTTTTTAGCTTCAGAGATAGACAATTCTGCAGCCTCTTTTAGTGTTAACAACTCACTTAGTTCATTATTGTTATTATTCTGGTTGATGATAGTACAGACAGAAATCGCTAGTATAACGATTGTCACAATAATTATTATCCATTTTTTTTTCATTATAAAATCCTCTAGAGAATCGTCCACCGCTAATAATTATTTTATAAGTTTTAATTGAAAATTTTATTTAATGGATTTAAGTATAAAATACAGATGTATAATTTAGAATGAATAGAAGTCAGTGCTTAGTCCTTAAATAGTATCCTTAAATGCCTTTAATTTAAGTATAGTATATATTCTATAAAAATCAAATACATTTAACGGACACATTTATGCATTTTATACCAGTCCAAATTCTGATCCTAAAACAACATCATAATACATTCTTCCGGCCCCTTAACAAGACTAATGCCCTTGAATGTCGGTATAATGGAGTAAGAAATTCAAACTACACAGAAATTGACTTAGCCCAGTATTTATAAGGGTTACGCCGCTTTTGCTTCAAATCTTGAGAATTTAAGCAGGATACAAATCCATTGTAAAACACCAAACGCCCCTTCCGGAACATCGCCGCTTCCCCTCAACCATACCAACGTTCTCCCTGTAAAACGTTAAAGTCCTAAAATAAAAACGTGCAAAATTATAAAATAGATGATATAATGCTATTTATACTATTGAACAATGGGGGAAATGACATGATTTGGGCAAAAGAAGAAACACTTCCCAGAGCCGAGATAGAAGAGATCCAGCTGGCCAGGCTGCAGAGTACCGTGTCCTATATCTATGAACGGGTGCCTTCTTATCGCAAGAAAATGGAAGAGGCCGGCGTGAAGCCGGAGGATGTGAAAACATTAAAAGACCTTCAGAAGCTGCCGTTTACCAACAAGAGCGATTTCCGGGAGAATTATCCCACCGGTATGTTCGCGGTGCCGGCCAAACAGCTGCAGCGGGTACATGCATCCTCAGGAACCACCGGCAAGCCGACTATCGTCGGTTACACGAAGAACGATCTGCATATGTGGACAAATAATGTATCCAGGATCGCCTGTCTGGGCGGCGCCACCGGTGATGATACCGCGCAGATCTGCTTTGGTTACGGGATGTTCACCGGGGCGCTTGGATTACATATGGGTCTGGAAAATATAGGTGCCTGTGTGATGCCGACTTCTACGGGTAATACGAAGAAGCAGCTGATGTTCATGCAGGATATGGGCACGACCCTGCTGGTGGCGACTCCGTCTTACGCGTTGAGAATTGGTGAAGTAGCAAAATTAAACGGGATCGATCCGATTAAGGATCTGAATTTAAAGATCGGCCTGTTTGGCGGAGAAGGCATGACAGAGGCTATGCGCGCCGAGATGAAGAAGATGTGGGGAGAAGATTTCCTGTGTACGCAGAACTATGGAATGAGTGAACTTTGCGGGCCGGGGGTTTCCGGAGAGTGTGAATATCTGTGCGGCATGCACATCAATGAAGACTGGTTTATTCCGGAAATCATTGATCCGAATACAGGCGAGGTACTGCCCGCGGGAGAAAAGGGAGAACTGGTAATCACCTGTCTGGGCCGGGAAGCGCTGCCGCTGGTGCGCTATCGGACGAAAGACATCTCCAGGCTGTTCTATGAGCCGTGTAAATGTGGAAGGACCACCTGCCGGATGGAAAATCTGTCGGGACGTTCGGATGATATGCTGGTAATCAGAGGGGTGAATGTATTCCCGGGTCAGATCGAGGAAGTGCTGTTAAAGATCGAGGAGATCGGGCCGCACTATGAGATCCTGGTGGAGCGAAAGAACCATCTGGATGTGATGACCATCTCTGTGGAGCTGGTGGATGACCGGCTGCTGGACAAATACTCTATGTTAAGCACGCTGGAGTCCAGAATCCGCCAGGGCCTGCGGGATATTCTGGGGCTGGACGCCACGATCCGGCTGATGGCTCCTCAGAGCCTGCAGCGGTTCGAAGGAAAAGCGAAGCGAGTTACAGATCTAAGAAAGGATGGACTATAAGATATGGCAGAAACAAAAATTATGCTGGGAAACGAGGCAATCGCCCGGGGAGCCTATGAGGCGGGAGTGAAGGTATCCTCCGCTTATCCGGGAACTCCCAGCACCGAAATCAGTGAATACATAGCAAAATATAAAGGGGAAGTCTATTCCGAATGGGCGCCCAATGAGAAGGTGGCGACGGAAGTGGCCATCGGCGCTTCCATCAGCGGCGTACGCTCCCTTGCCTGTATGAAGCACGTAGGGCTCAATGTGGCCAGTGATCCCCTCTATACGGCCTCCTACTGCGGTGTGAACGGCGGAATGGTTATGGTAGTGGCAGATGATCCGGGACTCTACAGCTCACAGAATGAACAGGATACCCGTATGGTAGCCAGAGCTGCGCAGGTGCCGGTACTGGAACCCTCCGACAGCCAGGAAGCCAAGGATTTTGTGAAATTCGCGTATGAGCTCAGTGAAAAATATGACACTCCGGTGATTGTTAGAGTCACCACCAGATTATCCCATTCCCAGGGACTGGTGGAGCTGTGCGACCGCCAGGTGCCCGAGGATAAAGGATACGAGAAGAATCCTGCCAAATATGTCATGGTGCCGGGCAACGCGAAATTCCGTCATCCGGTAGTGGAAGCCAGAAATAAAAAGCTGGCAGAAGACGGCTGTTCTTTCCCGGTCAACCGGGTGGAAATGGGGGATACCCGCATCGGCGTCATCACCAGTGGAATCGCTTATCAGTATGTAAAAGAAGTACTCCCGGAAGCTTCGATCTGTAAGCTGGGAATCGTCAATCCGCTTCCCCGAAAACTGCTGGAGGATTTTGCCTCCAAAGTGGACACCTTGTATGTGGTGGAAGAACTGGAACCGGTCATCGAAGAACAGATGCGTTCCTGGGGAATTCCGCTGATCGGAAAAGAGATCTTCACCGTCCAGGGGGAATACAGTGCAAACCTGCTGCGCAAAGCGATCTTAAAACAAGATCTCGGCTTAAAAGATCCCGCACAGATCCCGGTACGGCCTCCGATCCTCTGTCCCGGATGCCCCCACCGAAGTGTCTATCATGTGCTGAAGAAACTGAAAATCCACGGAGCCGGAGACATCGGCTGCTATACATTAGGTTCCGCGCCGCCTTTGGGCGTGGTGGAGACCACGGTCTGCATGGGCGCCAGCATTTCCACTCTGCACGGTATGGAAAAAGCCAGGGGAAAAGAATATGTAAAAGACTGGGTGGCCGTGATCGGCGATTCCACCTTCCTTCATACCGGCGTCAACTCTCTGATGAACATGGTCTATAACCAGGCCAGCGGTACGGTTATGATCCTGGATAATTCCACCACCGGAATGACCGGGCATCAGGATCACGCGGCGACCGGAAAAACACTGATGGGAGATCCCACCTACGCCATCGATATCCCGGGCCTCTGCCGTGCCATCGGCGTACCAAATGTGGTAGTGGTCAATGCTTTTGATATCGACGAGCTGGAGAGAGTCATCAAAGAAGAAACGGCGAAAGATGAAATTTCTGTCATTATCACGAAATCTCCCTGCGTTCTGTTGAGCAAGGAGAAAAAACCGTATTATGCGGTAGACGAAGAGAAATGCAAGAAATGCGGTATGTGCATGAAACCCGGATGTCCTGCGATGACCAGAAGGGAAGACGGGATCATTAAAATTGACGACACCATGTGTACCGGCTGTGGTCTGTGTGAATCCCTGTGTAAATTCGGAGCAATTGAGAAGGCAGGTGAAAGATAATGGAGACAAGAAATATCATGATAGTGGGCGTCGGTGGTCAGGGGACCCTGCTGACCAGCAGAATCCTGGGAGGTCTGGCCATTGACGCAGGATATGATGTAAAATTATCCGAGGTACATGGAATGGCGCAGCGGGGCGGCAGTGTCGTCACCTTCGTACGCTACGGGGACCAGGTTTCGGAGCCCATCGTGGAAGAGGGCTGTGCGGATGTGCTGATCTCTTTTGAACGGCTGGAAGCGATGCGGTACGCTCATTTCCTCAAAAAAGACGGTGTGCTGATCGTCAATGACCAGCGGATCGATCCGATGCCCGTAGTCATCGGAAACGCGCAATATCCGGAAAATATCCTGGAAAATCTGGAGAAAGAATATAAGCTGTATTCGATCGACGCCATGGCAGAAGCCAGGAAACTGGGAAATACCAAGACTTTTAATCTGATCGTACTCGGGGTGGCGGCCCAGCATATGGATTTCAGCAAAGAGCAGTGGTGCCGGGTAATTGAAAAAACAGTTCCCCCGAAAACCATCCAGGTCAATTTAAAAGCTTTTGAAATAGGTTACACAAAATAGGAGGTTCAAACATGTTAAAACAGTTATCCGTTTTTGTAGAAAACCGTTCCGGAAGCCTGATGAATGTAACAAACGCACTTCTGGATGCGGATATCAATATCCGGGCGATCTCCTCTTTCGACACGCCGGAGTTCGGTATCCTGCGGTTAATCGTGGATCAGCCGACACAAGCCAAAGCAGCCCTGACGGCCAGGGGCTTTGTTGTACGTGTAGGAGATGTGCTGGCGGTGGAGCTGGAGGATAAAAAAGGCAGTTTAAACGCCATGTTAAAGATCCTCGCCGATGGAAATATCAGTATAAACTATATCTATTCTTTCGTGATCCGTGAAAACCAGGCGCCGGTGATGGTGTTCCACACCGACGATATCGAAGAAGCGACTCAGCTGCTGGAGAATCACGATTTGATTATAGTGGATTAATGGAAAACTTAGGAAAAGAGAGGATACACTTCAATGTCTAATTATTATCAGCCGGAAGTTGAATGCGCATCCAGGGACCAGATCAAAGCCTGGCAGGATGAGCGGCTTGTAAAGCAAGTAAAACATGTATATGACAACGTACCGTACTACCGCAATCTGATGGAGAAGAAAGGAGTGGTGCCGGAGGATATCAGATCCACAGAGGACCTGAATAAACTGCCTTTCCTTACCAAGGATGATTTGAGGGAGGCTTACCCTTACGGCCTGTTAGCCGTACCCTTGTCCGACTGTGTGAGAATACAGTCCACCAGCGGGACGACAGGACGCCGGGTGGTGGCGTTTTACACCCAGCATGACCTGGACCTGTGGGATGACTGCTGTGCCCGCGCGATTGTCGCGGCCGGCGGGACTAAGGATGATGTTGTTCATGTGTGCTACGGCTATGGATTATTTACCGGAGGTCCCGGCTTAAACGGGGGGTCCCACAAGGTAGGTTCCCTGACCCTTCCCATGTCCTCGGGAAATACGGACCGCCAGATCCAGTTCATGTGTGATCTGGGCTCCACGATTCTGTGCTGTACTCCCTCCTATGCCGCTTATCTGGCGGAGAGTATCTATGAGAGGGGCCTGCAGGATCAGATTAAGTTAAAAGCAGGTATCTTCGGAGCGGAAGCCTGGAGTGAAGAGATGCGCCAGGACATCCAGAATAAATTACATATCAAAGCCTATGACATCTACGGCCTGACCGAGATCTCAGGCCCGGGCGTATCCTTTGAGTGCAGCGCCCAGGGCGGTATGCATGTAAATGAAGACCATTTCATCGCGGAGATCATCGATCCGGTGACTGGAGAAGTCCTGCCTGACGGGGAAAAAGGGGAGCTGGTATTCACCAGCATCACGAAGCAGGCATTCCCGCTTCTTCGCTACCGCACCAGGGACATCTGTGTGCTGAACCGGGAGAAATGTTCCTGCGGCAGAACCCACGTGCGCATGTCCAAACCTATGGGCCGGAGCGACGATATGCTGATCGTCAAGGGCGTCAACGTATTCCCGTCCCAGATCGAGACCGTATTGCTGAACAAGGGATATCCGGCCAACTACCAGATTATCGTGACCCGTGAGAACAACAGCGACAAGCTGGAAGTCCTGGTAGAGATGACCCCTGAGATGTTCTCCGACGAACTGTCCAAGATTACGGTAAGAGAGAAAGAATTAAACGGCGCGTTAAAGGCTATGCTGGGCATCTACGCGGTTGTGAAACTGGTCGCGCCTAAGAGTATCACCAGAAGTGAAGGAAAGGCTGTCCGCGTGATCGATAAGCGGAATCTATACTAATCCATTAGGAGGAGAAACTTATGACAGCAAAACAAATATCTGTATTTCTGGAAAATAAGCCCGGACAGCTGACGGAATTCGCCAAACTGCTGGAGCAGCACGGGATCAATATGCATGCGCTGTGCGTGGCGGACGCCAAGGATTTCGGAATCTTAAGAATCATCGTGGATGATTCCTACAAAACCGCCTGTGTCCTGAAAGAAGCGGATTACGTATTCTCCATCACGCCGGTACTGGCGGTAGAGATGCCGGATAAACCCGGCAGCCTGGCCAAAATACTGGATCTGCTGGCAGAAAATGAGATCAATCTGGAATACACCTACGCCTTTACCTCCCGAAAAGAAGGCTATGCTTATATGATCCTTCGGGTAACCGACAATGAAAGAGCCATCGAAGTGCTGGGCGAGAACGGTGTGAAACTGATCTGCCAGCATGATATGGGTGGGATCTTCTGCCAATAAGGGGGATTTTATTTACTAAGGTCCGGAGCGTTCTGCCGCAAAGGCAGGCTTGCCGGGAGGGGCAAAAAAGAAACGGCCCCCAAACCGCTTCGGCCAGACCTAAGAACGGGTAACTACGAAGAGGACGAAACCTCTGATTAGCAGGACCCGGGGCAAACTCGCCGGAATACGGCTCAGACAGTGCCCCGGGTCCTGCGAGGTTTCGTCCTCTTCTGCGTAACCCGTTCTAAGGTCCGACCTCAAGCGGTTTGGGGGCCGTTTCTTTTTTGCCCCTCCCGGCAAGCCTGCCTTTGCGGCAGAACGCTCCTGCTTTGGTGCCCAAGCCCCCGCTGCTTCCCTCTCCTCCCGTCGCTCCAACGCTAGGAGTTTTGTTTCAGCAGCAGTTTTTCTTCTTCCGTAATGGAATCTGCCATTTTTTTGGACAGATTAAAATATTCGTCTATTTCGTTTGGTTCAAAATGGGAAAATACCCGGTTCATGAAGGTTGTTATGATTTCGATATTGTCATTTAGGACGGTACGGCCGTATTCTGTGATAAGGACATATGTGATCCTGCGGTCCTGACGGTCAGTCAGACGCTGGATACAGCCTTTCATTGCTAATTTGCGTAACGTACGGGATATCGCGGGTAGTGTTACACCCAGCTGTTTTGCGATGTCGGAGACGGTAATGTATTGTCCCGGATGGGATTCGGAGGCTTTCCATAGGATATCTAGTATAGCCAGTTCCCCGTGGGGCAGGATATTGAGGGAATCGGAAAGGTTTAATAACTTCAATTTTCGGATAATATCATACTGTCGGTTGATTTTTTCCAGCATTGCCGGCTCCTTTTTCTTTTGTAAAAGTCAGAGACTGCAGACAAATACGCCGCAGCCGGGGATTTTTGAGTTTTCTGAACGGGAATCTTGTGAAATCTAACTATAAAGTATAATAATATAGATCAAATTTAGTGTCAATAAAGTTTGTGGAATCGATATCATATAAATTGACGAAAGACATACCTTTTGTAAATAATTCTTTAACTATTTTAGATATTGACAGTAGTTCATATCGGAGTTAAAATTTTACAATGTAAATAGATAACATTGTTAAATATTTATTTTGATACGGAAAGGAATGAGGAAATGGACCGAGGAGGGGTAACCGAAGAGCTGTTAAAAGCTGCCGGTAGAATGAGACGAGTAAGGCTCAGTGTGCTGTTTCCGGATATTTCTCAGGGAGAATTCCTGGCTTTGGAAGTCATATACCGCTATACGCTGATCCAGGATAACGGAAGGAAGATCTGCGTATCGGATCTGGCCAAAAATATGAAGATCGCGTCCTCAGCAGTTTCCAGAATGCTGCATACACTGGAAGAGCGGGGATTGATCAGCAGAGAGGTGGACAGAAAGGACAGGAGAAATACCTATGTATTCCTGACGGAGGCCGGACGGCAGAAGCATCAGGATGCAGTGGACACGATGGATGAATTTTTGAAAAGTGTAGTAAACCGTATGAAGGAGGAGGATATCCGCCAGCTGATTGTATTGTGGAATGAGTTAGCGGATATTATTGATGATGAGTTAGACAGCAGGACGAAAGGAGAGAGACGATGACAAAATTATTCAAGTACCTGCGCGATGTTAAGGGTATGGTGGTACTGATTATAGCCTTACTGGTTATTCAGGCGTACTGTGACCTGGCATTGCCCCAATATACGTCCAATATTGTAGATGTCGGAATACAGCAGGGGGGCATCGAATATGTGGCCCCGGAGAAAATGAGACCGGAGACCTTTGAGAACCTGAGCTGTTTTCTGGACGATGCGCAGATTAAGACATTGACGGCCAGTTATGACCAGGATGCGGACGGCAATTATGTGTTAAATACCAAAAATAAAAAGACCCTGGAACAGCTGGATGAGATGCTGGGTACTCCCATGATACTGATCTCATCTGTGGAGGAATCCGGGAAGATGACCATGGAGTCGCTGAAGGGCATGATCGATTCCGGACAGATGACGAAAGATCAGGTCCTGAAAATGAAGGATCAGGCTTTAAGCCAGATGGGAGATCTGCAGGAATCCCTGATTACCCAAAAGGCGATCTTATTTGTGAAAGCCGAGTATGAAGCGCTGGGAATCGATATGGGCGCTTATCAGACCCATTATCTGCTGAAATCCGGCGGAATTATGCTTTTATATACGCTGGTGATGGTGATTGCGGCCATACTGGCCGGTATGCTGGGCTCTTATTCCGCGGCCAGGATCGGGCGGAATCTGCGCAGCCGGATGTTTCAGAAAGTGGTTGATTTCTCCGGGAATGAGCTGGATCATTTTTCTACTGCTTCCCTGATCACCAGAAGTACCAATGATATCCAGCAGGTGCAGATGACAACGGTTATGATGCTGCGTTTCGTCATATATGCTCCTATTCTGGGAATCGGCGGTATTATCAAAGTGGCCGGTACCAGGACAGGGATGGGATGGATCATCGGTGTCTCGGTGGGAGCCAGTATACTTCTGGTTGCGGTATTGATGTCCGCCGCTATGCCGAAGTTCAAAAAGATGCAGCTTCTTGTGGATAAACTGAACCTGGTGTCCCGGGAGATTCTGACCGGACTTCCGGTGATCCGGGCGTTCAGCCGGGAACGCTTTGAAGAAAAGCGGTTTGAGAAGGCCAACAAAGACCTGATGTCAACCCAGCTGTTTACCAACCGGATCATGACATTTATGATGCCCGCTATGATGCTGGTGATGAACTGCACCACGGTTCTGATCGTCTGGGTGGGAGCGCAGGGAATCGATCTGGGGAATCTGCAGGTCGGTGATATGATGGCATTTATCACTTATACGATGCAGATTATCATGTCCTTCCTGATGATTACCATGATGTCCGTCATGCTGCCCCGGGCAGGAGTCGCGGCAGTCCGGATCGACGAGGTTATGCAGACGTCATGTTCGATACAGGATAAAGAGAAGAACCTGGATGAAAAGCTGACTGAATGCCGGGGGGTATTGACTTTTGAGGACGTATCGTTCCACTATCCCGGAGCGCAGGAGAATACCCTTCACCACTTAAACTTCACGGCAAAGCCCGGTGAAACGACAGCGATTATCGGCAGTACCGGCTGCGGAAAGTCCACCCTGATCCATCTGATCCCCAGATTTTACGATGTAACCGGAGGCCGGATCACGCTGGACGGCGTGGATATCCGGGATCTGTCCCAGCATAAGCTAAGAGAGCTTCTCGGCTTTGTACCCCAGAAGGGAATGCTGTTTTCCGGAAATATTGAATCCAATATCAAATTCGCCGGCGGGGACACGATAACGGACGAGGCCATGGTACAGGCGGCTGAGATCGCTCAGGCGGTGGAATTCATAGATTCCAAGCCGGAACAGTACAAGAGCCGTATATCCGAAGGCGGAACGAATGTGTCCGGCGGCCAGAAGCAGAGGCTGTCCATCGCCAGGGCGATCGCGAAGAATCCGAAGGTATTTCTGTTTGACGACAGTTTTTCTGCGCTGGACTATAAGACCGACGTGGTTCTGCGTAAAGCCCTGAATGAGAAGGTTCAGGGTGCGACCGTTATTATCGTGGCCCAGCGGATCAGTACCATCCTCCACGCAGATCAGATCATCGTGCTGGATGAAGGCAGGATCGTGGGGATGGGAAATCATGAGGAATTGCTGGAAAACTGTGAAACCTATCAGGAAATCGCGAAATCGCAGCTCTCGGAGAAAGAACTGAAAGGAGGCCGCGCATCATGAGTAAAAAAGATGACAGCAGCAGTGCAAGGCCCATGGGGCCCAGACATGGAATGGTGCCGGGCGAAAAGGCAAAAGATTTTAAAGGAACCATTGTAAAATTATTAAAATATATGAGTAAATATAAAGTAGGAATTGTCTTTGTGCTGATTTTTGCCATAGGCAGCACTGCTTTTAACATCGCCGGTCCGAAGGTGCTGAGTAAGGCGATCACCGAGATTTTCAACGGGCTGATGGGCAAGATATCCGGTTCGGGAGGCATTGATTTTACAAAGATAGGGCGGATTCTGCTGATCATGCTGGGCCTGTATCTGATCAGTTCCCTGTTTTCCTTCGTACAGGGCTGGATCATGACTGGTATCTCCCAGAAACTCTGCTTCCGGTTCCGCAAGGAGATTTCGGAAAAGATCAACCGGATGCCCATGAAATATTTTGAGTCCAAGACGGTGGGCGAAGTCCTCTCCAGAATCACCAACGATGTGGATACTCTGGGTATGAGCTTAAATCAGAGTGTTACCCAGCTGATCACCTCCGTCACCATGATCATCGGCGTGCTGATCATGATGTTAAGCATAAGCCCGCTGATGACGCTGATCGCGCTGGTCATCCTGCCGATCTCCGTATTGCTGATCGGCATCGTTGTAAAAATGTCACAGAAATATTTCATTACCCAGCAAAAATATCTGGGTAAGGTAAACGGCCAGGTGGAAGAGGTGTTCAGCGGCCACAATATCGTCAAAGCCTTCAACCGGGAGAAAGCTGCTATTCAGGAGTTCGATGAAACCAACGATGTGCTGTTCCAGTCAGCCTGGAAGTCCCAGTTCCTGTCCGGAATGATGCAGCCGATTATGATGTTCGTGGGAAACCTGGGCTACGTGGCAGTGGCGGTCAGCGGAAGTATTCTGGCGGTCAAACGGGTCATAGAAGTCGGCGACATCCAGGCATTTATCCAGTATGTCCGTAACTTTACGCAGCCGATCTCGCAGCTGGCGCAGGTCTCCAATATGCTTCAGTCCACAGCGGCCGCGTCGGAGCGTGTTTTCGAGTTCCTGAATGAGGAAGAAGAAATTGACAATGTAGAGAACCCGGTATCCGTAGATGAAATTCAGGGCAGGGTCACTTTTGAACACGTCCATTTCGGTTATAATCCGGATAAAATTATCATCAATGATTTCAGCTGCGAGGTAGAGCCTGGTCAGACCGTGGCCATCGTCGGGCCCACCGGGGCCGGTAAGACCACTATGGTGAAGCTGCTGATGCGCTTCTATGACGTAAACGGCGGCTGTATCAAAGTTGACGGCCATGACATCCGGGATTTCAACCGCAGTGAATTAAGGGAGAGCTTCGGAATGGTACTCCAGGACACCTGGCTGTTCAAGGGGACGATTATGGAAAATATCCGTTACGGCAGGTTGGACGCCACAGACGAGGAAGTCATCGCTGCAGCCAAAGCGGCCCATGCCCATCATTTCATACAGACATTGCCCGGAGGCTATCAGATGGAGCTGAATGAAGAGGCCGATAATGTCTCGCAGGGACAAAAACAGCTCTTAACCATTGCCCGTGCCATACTGGCGGACAATAAAATACTGATTCTGGATGAGGCGACCAGTTCCGTTGATACCAGAACCGAGGCCCGGATTCAGAAAGCCATGAATAATCTGATGAGAGGCAGGACCAGTTTTGTCATTGCCCACAGACTGTCCACGATCAAGGACGCGGACCTGATCCTGGTCATGAAAGACGGTGATATCATCGAGCAGGGCAGCCACGAAGAACTCCTGGCGAAAAATGGTTTCTACGCAGAACTCTACAACTCCCAGTTTGAGGAAGCGATCGCATAAAGCCCGCTGCAGACGAAAAGAAAGGAAGGAGCAACATGATAAACAGAAGTGTCACCATAGGCAGACAATACTCAAGCGGCGGCAGAGAGGTCGGAAAGCTGCTGTCCAAAAAACTGGATATGCCCTATTATGACTACGAGCTGGTACTTCTGGCCGCCGAAAAATACGGCCTGAATCCCGGCGTTCTAAGGGAAAAAGACGAGATCCGGACAGACAGCCTGCTCTACAACCTGGCTGTATTAACTTCCGGAAACGCCCGGAATTTTGGAAAAGTAATGGAACCCTATGAGATCTTCCAGGCGGAATGTGAAACCATCCGCAGATTATCAGAGCAACACCCGGCCATCTTCATCGGCCGGTGTGCCGATCTGGCGCTGATGGAGACCGGAAAACCGTTCCGTGTATTCATCTACGCCAACATGGAGGACCGGATCAAAAGAGCCCACGAAGTCGATCACATCGACATGAAAAACATAGAATCCTACATCAAAAGAAAAGACATAAAACGAAGGAGCTACTACAACTCCTTCGCCCAAACGGAGTGGGGAAGGCTGGAATCGTACGACCTGTGCCTGAACAGTTCGGCTCTGGGATATGAAAAATGTGCAGATATTATTGCAAAAGCACTTGAGGCATAAGCCTCAGTGCGAAGAACCCGGAAAAATTCTGTGGTCGAACTAGCCTGGAACAGGCCCTGCCCAACAAATACAGAATTCCCCGGGAGACAGAAAGAAGAACAGGGCTGCATCACGCCAAAGAGCGGGCCCTGGCAGATCTAGTTACAAAGGATTCCGCCCCCTTATCCGCGGGCCCGGAATCCTTTGCAACTAGATCTGCCAGCCCTCGCCCTCAAGCGTGACGCAGCCCTGTTCTTCTTTCTGTCTCCCAGGGAATTTTGTATTCGTCCGTTACCCCGTCCCAGACCTCCACGCCCACAGAATTCCTTCCCCTCTTAGTAAGAGAAAAACTTATCCGAACTAATCACTCCACAGGTATAAAGCATATCAGCCCGTAGCAACTTGAAAAAAGGCTTTTGGTAAAGCAGGGGTGAGAGGGGTGGGGGGGATCCTTGCGGAACCGGGCGGCCGATCTCGTGGGGGCGAATCACTTGAGACCGGGCCTTAGAACGGCTTACGCAGAAGTTGGGAGAACCTCGCAGGGCCTGGAACACTGTCCGAGCCGTACTTTGGCGAGTTTGTTCCAGGCCCTGCCAATAAGAGGTTCTCCCAACTTCGGAGTTAGCCGTTCTTAGGCCTGGTCGAAGTGATTCGCCCCCACGAGATCGGCCGCCCGGTTCCGCAAGGATCCCCCCCACCCCTCTCACCCCGGCCCTTCACCCCCAAAAAAAACATTGACAACCGCCCCCCAATCATATATGATTATATCAGTTAATTACTCAACTAACTAACCGAAGGACCAAAGGGGGTATCTTATGAAGTTGGAATTTGAAGAAGAGAGGCCGATCTTTATCCAGATAGCGGAAGGAATAGAGGACGCCATTCTTTCTCAGGCATTCCCCGAAGAGGGTCAGATACCATCGATAACGGAATTTTCTGTTACCTATCAGATCAACCCTGCTACCGCGTTAAAGGGGATTAATTTGCTGGTAGAGGAAGGAATCGTGTATAAGAAAAGAGGAGTCGGGATGTTTGTATCAAAAGGGGCAGTACAGGTATTGAGAGAGAAGCGGAAAGAGCAGTTTTATGACCGGTATATCCGGACTATGATTGATGAGGCGAAAAGATTGGAGCTGTCACCACAGGACATAGTAAATTTGATAGAAAGAGGGTTTGAAAGATGAGCGGAATTGAAATAAAACAGGTGAGCAAACACTTCGGCGATGTTACTGCACTGGATCACGTGAATATCTGCTTCCAGGAGAATAAGATTTATGGACTGCTGGGCAGGAACGGAGCGGGTAAGTCCACGTTATTGAATGTGATTACCAATCGGATTTTCGCGGATGAGGGGGAAGTCCTGGTAGACGGGGAAGCGGCCGTGGAGAACGACCAGGTCCTTAGGAAAATCTATCTGATGAGTGAGCAGAGCTATTATCCGTCCGGAATGAAAGTGAAAGAAGCCTTTCAATGGAGCGCGGAGTTTTATCCTGATTTTGATATGGGTTATGCGGAAAACACAGCAGGGCTCTTCCAGCTCCCCATGAAAAAGAAAATCCATGATTTATCTACGGGATACCAGTCTATCTTTAAGATCTGTATTGCGTTGGCTGTGAATACGCCGTTTGTTCTGTTTGATGAGCCTGTACTGGGTCTGGATGCCAATCACCGTCAGCTGTTTTATAAGCTTTTGATTGAGAAGTACAGTGATTCCCCCAGCACCATCGTGATCTCCACACACCTGATCGAAGAGGTGGCCAATGTCATCGAACAGATCATTATCATTAAGAATGGCAGAATTATCCGGGATGAGACGACGGAGGAACTGCTGTCGAAGGGTTATACGGTATCTGGAAGCGCGGCGCTGGTGGACCAGTATACTGCGGGGCGTAAGCTCCTGGGCGAGGATACTTTGGGCGGTCTTAAGTCCGCGTATCTGCTGGGCAGTGCCAGAAAAGAGGAAGTGCCGGCGGGTCTGGAAGTGTCGAAGCTGGATCTTCAGAAATTATTTATTCAGATGACGAATGATTAGGAGGGGAAGAATATGAATATCAAAATTTCTGTCAAATACCAGTTTCAGGATATAACGAGAGCGCTGATTATATTTTCCGGAGTTCTTTTAATTCTGATTCTGACGTTGTTTATACCTGGTTTACAGGGGACTACCAATGGCCTGGAAATTTCCGCATTTATTTTTCTTTTTGTGATCGGGCTGAATACATTCAAGGAGAACTTCGGGATGTTTCTGCAAAACGGTGTTTCCCGGAAAACTATATTTACAGGGAAGCTGCTTTCTACCGGCGCGGTATGCGCGATAATGGCAGTAGTCCTGGAAGTACTGGCCAGTTTGGCGAAGTTAGGGAGTGGCTACCGTGATATCCAGATGGGGACTCTGTATGAGATGCTGTATTCAGACCGTATGGCGTCTATATCGCCGATCCTCGTTGCTGTGGAGAATCTGCTGCTGCTTTTCTGCTGCTGTTTTGCGTTTACGATGGCTGGATATTTAATAACGATCACCTATTACCGGATGGGAAAACAGTGGAAGCTTCTGATTTCTGTGGGATTACCGGTACTGTGCTTTGTACTGCTGCCTATCGTGGATGTGATGCTGAATGGTGTGATCTTTCAATTTTTATTCAGGGCATTTATAATCTTGTCAGGGCTTCAGGTTGGCAATCCCTATATCGGGATGCTGTCGGCACTGGTGGCTTCGGCTATATTCAGCGGACTCAGCTGGCTGTTGCTGCGAAAAGCGGTTGTAAAGGATTAATATGTTTCGGTGAAGGCAATACCAGAACAACGGCAGTGTTCTTCATCAAGTATCTGCGCACCCTCGGTTTTGATGTAACAAACGATATCTTTGCTGAGAATGCATGGTATTTCCGCAATTCCCTTGTCAGAGCAAACTATAACAACATATAAAACGGCATCCATGAGACCATGGAGTTTCTGGAGCTGTTCTTGAGAAATCTTCTGCTGAATGAAAAACATCCGCTTCATAACCGGACATTGCATATCAGCTACATTTAAGGAGTCAGAAAAACCGGACATCGGAACTGTAAAACCGGACATTGAAGAAAAATTTCAGCCCAAAACTGTAAGACATATTCTGAAACTCCGTGAGGCATTTCTCGGTCGGGCTATTTTTGGACGCTCGGATGTGATGAGCGTAATTGACATAAAATCTTCAAGGGCATCTGATCTGCTGAGGGAGATGGTCGAGCAAGATGTTATCGAACCTGTATCCGGTTACGGAAACCAGATATGTTGTGGTTTTGGAGCGAAAATCGGGGCAAAAATGGAGCAAAAAACAGCCGTTTTTGCCCCGATTTTTTTGCCTTTCCACAGATGACAAAGGGTAAGGGACAGATGAAACCGGAAAAGTCATGTGTCGGCTTTTGGGGGCAGGGGTGGCATTCGTGTACCCTTAGAGCAGGTCTTGCCCTGATTGGCTGCTCTTTTAATGGGCTATCAGTTTTGGGGTGAAACAGCACACAAATGGATCGGCGCGGGAATGTTCTTCCTTTTTATCGCTCACCACATTCTCAATTTTAGTTGGTACAGAAGCATTTTAAAGGGGACATACACCGCAGTTGGTATCGTAACGCTTCACATTCTCGGAGCGTATTGGGGTGGATATTTACTTTACAGCGGTGGGGATGATAGATATTCCGACCGAACAGGAAATTCTTGCTACGATGAAGGAAATACGGGAAAATCCGCAGGACTTCCGCTTTGTAGCATAATGACAAAAGGAAACGGCGTAACCCATTTTACTGAGTTACACCGTACCCCTACATAAATACTTCCTTATCTGGCGTTGCCAAAGCGCCGGTCCTCTTTTACATTTACCGGTTCATCGGATGTTTCTTTTTGAATACGGCCGTACCGGCTGCGGCCAGGCAGAGCAGCATGCAGATGATATAGATCATCGGATTCGCATCATCTCCGGTTTGAGCACCGTTGATGGTTTGATTGGAGCCGCTGCCATTGTTGTCATCGTGCCCGCCGTTGTTGTTCTGGTTGTTGTTATTCTGATTATTGTTATTCTGGTTGTTATTATCCTGATTGCCGTCATCGGGTTTCTTGTTTTCGATCTTCTTCGTTGTTAATACATATTCGGAACAATGATCGATGGATAATCCCACATATCCCAGTTCATCCACGGTCAGGCCTTCGCCGCAGAGCGTAAATTCCTTATTGGCCGCGTTGTAATAATACAGATACAGGGATTCACCCGCATTCAACCCCAGGTTTCCTGCCGGAACGCGGATACCCGCCCTGCCCGGAAGGATTCCACTGTGGGCAAATGCGATCACAACCGCCCGGTCGTCGCCTGCGATGGAGTGAATATCCTGATTTTCTGCCGCCTTGTAAAGGCGCAGTGCCAGATTGATATCCGCCCCTGAGGTCTGGCTGGCAGGCTGCTGGAAGGTCCAGGTGTATAACGGGGTACCGTCCTCTGCGGTCAAAGTAAAGGTCAGAGACTTATTCGCACGCGCTGCCGTATCAAAGAGTACGTTTTGTGCCAGCAGGGAGTCGATCACTACCTTCGGATCCAGAGTAAAGGAATTCGGAAGAACGATCTGCACCTGCACATTGTCTGTAGCCGCGTTTTGGATAATAGACGCCATATTGGCCGCATCTATTACCAGATCCAGCCCCAGGACTTCTCCGTCAGAGAGATTGTGGGAGAATACCGGAACCTGGATGACGGCGGTGGTCGTGGTGCCGTCTGTCGTAACGGAAGAACTGGTGGGCAGCGTCACATCGACGGTGTGTTTCCCGGAACCGATATCAATGATTTCGGGAGCGACTGTCATAACTGCGTGTCCGGATGCGGCTGTGTACATGCCTGCAACTTCCGGTGTGGTGATACCAAAGGCGATATTCATGCCGATGACACTCTTCTCCGGTACGGTGAAAGTTCCGGTATAGGTATTTCCATCCGCGGTCAGTGTGATTCCGGCGATTTCCGGTACCGGTAATCCAGTGGTAAAGGCTGCGTCATAAGGATTGGTAACCGTGATCCTGATTCCGGCTTCTTTCCCTGCGCTTTGCTGTTCCGGTGTAAATGTAACCGTGATCACCGGTTTTGCAGCTTCTGTTGTGAGAACCAGAGACTTTTTCACCACATTGTAATTCGTTGTGTCATTAGGTGTAAATACGGCTTCATAAGATTTTCCGTTTTCCGCCCTTGCTTCCGGATCCGCCCACTGCCACTGGCCATAGACGATCTCCTGGGTAATCGGGTTCTGAACGGCCTCGGCGCTTAAGGTGCTGTCGGAGAGCTTCTGTCCGTATTTAACGGATACTGCGTTCTCCCCGGTAACTGCCGGGTCAGCCTTGGCCACATCTACCGGCACCAGGAATTCTACGGATTGATAATAAGTAGTATCCTGCGGGGTAAACAGTACCGTCTGTCCGGTCTGTCCCGCGTTTGGCACCGCGGTTTCATCTTTCCAGCTGAAGGTACCTTCCGTGGAGGCACTTCCGCCGGTGAGTACACTGTCATGTAAGGACTGGCCGTAAGAGAGAGCTGAAGCAGCCGGTTTCGTTTCAATAGCGGGAACCACAGGTTCCAGTTTCGTTTTGGCCGGTACGGTTATGGTAATGGCTGAAGTGTCCGCCGCAGTGGAATCACTGCTTCTGGTCACGGTAAATACAACCTGTACCGCGGTGTCCTCATTGGGAGGAGTGACCGTCCCGTCCAGTCCCAGGATACCTTCCGGATCCACCGATTTGATGGCAATGGTAAAGCCCTGGGGAACTCCGGGTAATAGGAAGCTTTCGCTGTCTTTCGCCGGGTTATTGGCTGTAGTAATCGAGCCTGCGATATCTGCCGCCGTCATTTCCGGTGTGACAGCAGTTCCGGCAGGGACAGTAATCAGCAGCGGCTGGGTGTCCGCGGTGGTCTGATCCGATTGTCTGGTGATGGTAAATACCAGATTGACTTCCGTGTCGGCATCCGGAGGTGTAATCGTTCCATCTGTCTGAACCACGTCGTTGTCGGAAGATTTTAATGCGATCTCAAATCCGGGCGCTGCGGCTGGCATTGTCAGCTTGACTGCGTCTTTTGTAGGATTCTGTACGGATATGCCGTCTGCGATTTCCTGAGCGGTGGGCAGAGCCGAAGTCACCGTAAGTGCAGCGCTGTTACTTTCCGCAGTACCAGCTTTATTGGTGATCACGCATCGGAATTCCATTCCGTTATCCAGCATGGTCAGGGCGGAGGTGGTGTAGGTGCTGTCTGTTGCATCCGTTATGTCGACCCACTGGGTCTTGTCATTGTACTGCCACTGATAATGAGGATAGGTGCCGGTGACGGTTACAGCAAAGCTTGCGGTTGAGCCCTCTTTACCTTCCGCTGCCTGGGGATGTACCGTGATGACGGGCGGGACAGGCGTGGCAGCCGGTACTTGTAAGGTCAGGGCCCGTGTCTGTGCACTGGTGTTGTCACTGGTCTTGGTAATCGTGTAAATCAATGTTACATTCGTATCTTCCTCCGGAGGAACGATGGTTCCGTCCAAACCGATGACAGCAGGATTGGAGGAGGTGGTGATAGCTGCTGTGAATCCGGCGGGTACTGCAGGCGACGGCATTATGAGCGCATCTTTTTCAGGAGCGGTCAGCTCTGTGATGGAATCCGCTATAACCTGCGCGTCTCTGGTTTCACCGAATACCTCGATCTCGGTGAGCTGCACGCGGTAACGGACGCCGGCTTCGTCAGCGGCCGAATCTCCCAGTTTTGTGGTGGTTATTTTAACATATTGTGCATCTACGGGATCAAAGGTGTATTCTCCCCGCAGACCCTGAGGCACGATTTCACCGGTCAATGTCCTGACTACCGTATAGTTCACATCATCCTTGCTTACGGAGATCGTGAAATCTTTCGGATAGCAGGGATGTTTGCCGTCCGCGGTTGCCGCGTTTGTTCTGGGATACAGATATACGGAATGGATGGTCTCCACTTTACCCAGGTTGATGGTGATTTCCTGAGGCGATGCTGAGATATCATTGCCGGGATAATCCTTGGTTGTGAAACCGGATTTCCCTGTCTGACTCGTTCTGATTCCATCTGTCAGATTATTGGTTCCCCAGTCGGCACTGCCGGCACTCATGGCGTCTGTCGCGCTGACAGCGGCATGAAGAGCCATATTGCGCGGGCCCACGTAGTCCACATGAGCCGTCAGATCATAATCGGCATCCATGGCGATCGTGTAATCATTCAGGGTTTCGTCCTCTAATTCAATCCCGTCGATACTGCTGATTCCATATTCCCCGTCATACTTGGACACGAACTGGATCTGTACTTCTTTGCCCTTCGGATATAATCCCTGGTAAGGCATAACTTTTTGTACCTGGTCAATATAAAGCTGTACGTTTTCTTTGTCATCTGCGTCGATGGTCAGATTCTGAACCTCGCCGCGTTTGGCGGTCAGAGTAATGCTGGAAGAAGATTCAAAGTATACAAATTTGTCGTCCAGACCGCAGCTCGCCAAAGCAGCGCCTTGTGTATCTGTTCCATTCTCCCAAATCACATTTCCGTCGAGTTCTACGCTGGTGGCATCCTTTCCTCCGGTCAGCGGAACTCCAATGACACCGGTGGTACCCTCCGGTACTTGAACCGTAAGGTTTAATTCATCCGGATTCTCAGCATGGATGGATACCTGGATCTGGACCTCACCTTTTACGGTCGGAACCTTCGTATCGATGGTCTTAATGGTACCCAGCTGAGGAGCGACCTTAAACTTCTCATACCCGGGGGTAAGAGGAGAGACACCGGTGGCGTACATGCTCATCATGGTCAGAGGACCGCCGGTCCAGGCATGATTGGTGGTACCTTTATCAGCTTCCCAGAACTCCCATAAGGTAGAGTAGTCCGAAGCCACCATGTCCGCGTAGCGGGTCTTCATCCGGGAGAGAGCATCGTTCTCATATCCCATGAGATAGAGAGCTTCCAGTACATATTTTTCCATATACGGGCTGGCCTGATGGACCGTATTTAAAACGTCCCGCACATAGGGATATTTTTCTTCCGGTACAAGACCTGCATATACGGCCAGCGCGTTGGCCCGGTCATCCGTAACGCTTGCGCCCGCGGAGCGATAATACCCATTCGAATTCCAAAATACTTTTTCGAAGTTATCTGCGATGGACTGCTTCCTTTTCAGAAGTTCTTTCGTTTGTTCGCTGTTCATGTCCTCGCCCAGCGCTTCCGCCATCTTCAGAGTGTTGTCCAGAGCGATGTAATACCATTCGTTGGTGATCAGATCCTGGTCGGAACCGCTGCCCCAGTCACTCCAATCCCAGGAGCCCGACCGGTGTTTGACCGTACCGTCAGGTTTCATCTCGAACAGCAGGAGATACTTGCTGGAAGGTCCGAACGCATCCTGCAGTACTTCCATATCTCCGGTATACAGATAATACATGTAGTAACTCATAATTCCGGCCAGAGACTGGGCGGGCAGTTCCTGGAAACCGCTGCCGTCCGGAGCTACCGTGGGCAGCCGGCCGTCCTCTGCGGCATAACCGAGCACATTGCCGATCCCTTTCTTAGCCAATAGGTTCGCATCCGTTGAGAGGGCGTAGAATCCCATCTGCATTTCATTGACGGCGTCTCCCCACCACTGTGCTTTTTCCCTGTCGGGACAATCCATGAAGTTATCACGCATGGTGACATACAGGGTATCTCTGGATTTGATCCACAGGGTGTTCAGGAACTCATCATCGCTGGTAAAAGATCCATCAAATTCCGCGTCATAACCGGATTTGCGGTAACCCAGCGCATTGACTGTTACGTCGGAAGGAACTTCGAAATAAAGCTTGTCCCCGTTCATCCATACCAGATTCTCATAGGCCTGACCGCCTTCTTTGGTGAGATATTCCGCCTGCAGGGCGGGACCATCCGGTACATATGTTTTATCCGTGTAAATATTGATATTGCTGCCGGCGTTTGGCGCGGTTACTTCCAGGTAAGGCGTGAACTGGAAGTTGGTCGGCAGTTTACATTCATAGCGGACCATATCCTGAACGTTCGACGCGATGGTCACATCCGTATTGCCCACTCCCTGCCAGATCAGCCGCCCATTTTCAGCAGCAGCGTTCGGGAATGAGGAATTGGAATCAAAATCATCATTATAGTAAACCGTCTGTCCGTCAAGGCTGGTTACTTTGAGATAATCCACACTGCCTCTTTCCGTAGAATCCGCACGCAGACCGATGCCGCCGGAAGTATAGGTGACGTCTCTGGTATCGATCAGAGTACCGTCGATATAGGTATATGCCTTTTTGCCTTTTACTTCCACTTTCATGATATAATCATGTGTAAAAATCTCATCTTCAGCGACTTCAATCTCGGGCTGAGGCCCTGTGGTATTCCAACTGCCGCTTGTTTTCAGATGCGGCTTCAGGATCGGTTTTGTCTTTCCATCCCCGTTGATCTGCCACATATTCAGGTTTCCGGAATCCTGATAACCGAATACGATTCCAAATGCCTTGGAGAGAACCTGGAACCCGGCCTCGATGACATACTCGTCCACCGGAATGTTTAAACTGGTAGTCGCGGTCGTGATATTTGTTTTGGTTATGTCGGAATCTTCAAACAAAGTGTAGTCATCATACTTAAACATCGGTATCGGCCGGTCTGCAAAGTCGTTCCAGGGAGCCGCTCCTTTTTTGCCATATACGCTGGCGGCCGCCCATGATGTATCATCAAAGCCGGTCTGATACCAGCCGGGGATTTCCAGCCGGGCATCATATTTCAGATTGGATTCCGGCAGCCGGTAATTCAGCGGTTTGGCGGAAGTGCCGAAGGCATCCAGTTTCTGGACTTTCCAGCTCTGATTGGAAATAATGTCCACACCTTCACCGGCGGCATTGAAATACAGGCCTCCGTGTCCGCTGTTGGAATGTGAATAGGTACCGTTCTTTCCGTAGTGGTAAACCAGGACGGATATGGTGTTTTCCCCGGCCTTTAAGTATTGGCTGATATCCACATTGTCCACGTAAGTATCCTGGGGATTCGGTCCCCTCTTTAAGCTTCCTTCAAAGACTGCCATTTGGTCATTGATATACATCCAGTATTTGGAATCGGCAGCGATCTGGGCCATAACCGGGCCGGTGGGAGCGGTATCCAGGGTAACCTCTTTTCGGAAGGCCATCCAGGTGTTGGGGGGAGTGATGCCTGTATCCTCGTTCCAGATCCAGTTGGCAACAGGAGCGATATCGGGTTTTACCAGGTTTTTGAGCGCTCGATCCAGTTCGATATAAGCGGCCTGAATTTGTGCGCCGGTCGCGGAAGGATCTTCATATACATCGATGGCAGCGGCCAGCTTTTCTGCAAATACCGACCAGGTGTCAGAAGTATAATCCTCCTCCAGCTTTTTTTGTGCTTCTTTGATCAGGGCGTCCAGTTCCGCTTTATCCACGGTAGCGCCTTCGATATAGTAGATCTCAAATTCCGCCAGCTGTGCCCGATAGCTGTTTCCATCCGCAGGATTCGGATTCAGGCTGGTCATGTCAAGCTTCACATACTGGGCAAGCTGCTCCGTCGGCGTAGTGAAACGCTGAGGGGTGGTTCCGGCATAGGGATAATCGGAACGGGCGGTTACGGTGGTCCATTTCTCACCGTCTTCGGATACCTGAATCGTAAAGTCTTTCGGGAAACCGTATCCGGAAGGAGCCCCGTCATTTCTCGGGAAGATCAGGAAACGGTTGAACTTGGTCTTGACACCGAGATC
Organism: Diplocloster hominis; assembly: GCF_032380655.1. Lineage (NCBI taxonomy): Bacteria > Bacillati > Bacillota > Clostridia > Lachnospirales > Lachnospiraceae > Diplocloster > Diplocloster hominis. The sequence goes on from NZ_JAWDIY010000023.1 coordinate 38,801, forward strand.
CAGAGTAACCCATTCCGAGTGGTTCGCATTCGTGGAATTACTGGAGGACCAGGTGGTCCCGCCGTCCCCTGCGCGTTTCCCATCTACCAGATTACCCGGAGCGAAGACACCTTCCGCGCTTACAGAGCTGGATGCCTTAACGGTAGCTCCGATGGCCAGATTTCTATTTCCACCGGGTACCAGATCTTCTGTAGCTTTAACCAATTCTTCGGTGATTGCGTCTACGTCATCCTGAGTGGCCTCAGGGCTGTCCATAACCCCTTTCGCCCTTACGATCACTTCTTTTACTGTGTCAATACTGGCTTTTGTATAATCTTCTTCTATCTGGATCTTGGATTCCGCTTTGGTGATGGCGGAGGACAAGGAAGTCTTGATCACAGGTGCTTTCCAGGTAAAGGAGAAGGAATAACTTCCGGAGCCGACATCGATTCTGACATTGCCGGGATCAGTGGTATCATCCACCTTGGTGATGCCGTCAATCGTCCCGGTGACAGGCTTTTTCGTTAACAGGCCGCCTTCCTGAATCGTGGATAAGGAGGCCGGAATGACAACGGTAGCCGTGGTATTGGCAGGAATCGTTACATTTAACTCCACCTTGTCTGCGGATCTGGTCCAGCCGGATACGATATTGCCGCGGATGCTGTCATAGCTGGCGGCCGCGTGATCCAGTCTGCCGTCGAAGGCCGGAGAAATGATGATGTGCTCAAAGCCCGGATTCTCGGTATCATAGTTGATGCCTGCGATTCCGTTATAGAACCAGTCACATACACTGCCGAAGGAGTAGTGGTTGAAGGAGTTCATACTGACTGGTCCAAAACCGTTTGCTTTTGTATAGGAATTCCATCTCTCCCAGATTGTGGTGGCACCCTGTTCGATGCTGTAGCCCCAGGAAGGATATTCCGTGTTCATGGCCAGCTGATATGCGATATCGCTGTGGCCGTATTTGGTCAGCACCGGCATCAGCATATTCACAGATACAAAACCCACAGACATGAGATTGCCGTCCGCTTCGATCCGGTCCACCAGTTTCTGAACCAGCAGCGCCTCATTTTCAGAGGAAGCCAGTCCGGTACCCAGTGTCAGAACATAGGCACTCTGGGCGTCTCCGGAGACAGTACCATCTGCGGAGATATGTTTCGCGGTAAAATCAGCCTTTACCGCTTCATATTTGGCCCGGTAAGCCTGTGCGTCCTCAGAATATCCCAGCGCGCCGGCGATCTGAGCCATTAAATCAAGCTGGTAAGCGTAATAGGTAGTTCCTACCACTTCTTTATTCGAAGTGCCGTCTACAGGTTCTAACCAGTCCCCGTATCCGCAGGACTGTAGATTGCCCTGAGATGCGCGGAAATCCATGTATTTTTTCATGGAGGAGTAGCCATCGGACAGTACACGGGTGTCGCCGGTCATCTGCCATAGGGTATAAGGCACGACGACTCCGCCGGAGCTCCAGACCACATCATTCATGAATCCATGAGGATTCGGTGCCACATCCCCGTAGGAACCATTGGAAGCCTGCCCGTCTCTGACGTCGGTCAGCCATTTCTGATAGAACATCATGGCGTCCATATTGTGCATTCCGGTTTCTGCGAATACCGTGGTGTCTGCCCCCCAGCCCATACGCTCGTCGCGCTGCGGGCAATCGGTGGGTACGGAAAGGAAATTCGAACGCTGTCCCCAGAAGGTATTGCTGTAGATCTGATTCAGCAGTGCGCTGGAGCTGTCGAAGGTTCCGGTTTCTTCCATACCGGATGCCAGTGCGATACCTTTGATATCGCTTAGCTTCGGCGCTTCAGAGACACCGGATATCTCTACATAGCGGAAACCATGGAAGGTAAATGTAGGTTCCCAGGTCTCTTTGGCGTCTGACTGAAAGGTATAATAGTCGGTCGCCTTTGCGGATCTTAAGTTTGCTGTATAAAGGGTGCCTTCCGGACCGTCGCCGGTTTTTTCTCCGCTGGCATCATTTAACATCTCGCCGTACCGGATCCTGGCGGTTTCGCCTGCAGTCCCTTTCAGCGACAGATTCACGATACCGGCAAAGTTCTGCCCCATATCAACGATATAATTACCGTTAACGTCAGTGGTAATGGACTGGGGAGTCACATCCTTAATTTTCTTCACGGTAGGTCCGGTCTGTGCGGTCAATTGGATGGTTTTTGAACCAGAGGCGCCGGTTTTTACGCTGTAGGCTTTGTCAAACATGACACCTACCCTGCCCCAGTCCGAATTGTCAAAGGAAGGCTTGGCCCAGCCATATTTGCTTCCGCCCAGTTCCTTGTTCGCATCGTAGGTCTCCCCGTCGAACATATCGGTCTCTACGATCGGGCCGTCCATGGAATAGGTCCAGGTGTTATCGGTCACGACATTCTGGGTGGTACCGTCACTGTATTCAATGACCAGATTGGCGATGAGTGCCTGATTGTTGCCATATCGGTTTTTACCCAGAATCGAGATGTTTCCGGAGTACCATCCGGGAGCCAGCATGGCGCCGAGAGTGTTCTCTGCGTTACCGGCCAGCTGTGCTGTCACATCATAGGCCTGGTACTGTACACGGGTGCCATATTCCGTCCATCCGGGAGCCATATAATCTTCGCCAACCTTCCGGCCGTTTAACTGCAGCTCGTAATGGCCCAGAGCGCTGGCATAAACGGTGGCTCTGGTGATCGTTTTGTCCTGCGTAGCGAAATCTTTCCGCAACAGGGGAACCTTTGAGCTGGACAGATTCGTATTATCCCGTAAGAAAACTTCCTGGGCTCCGTTTTTGGAAATCGTGAGCGCGCCGTTCTCAATGGTTCCGTAGCCATAGCGATTGAGCTGATCCTCAAAATCATCATAGCTTACCACATGCCCACCGCTGTCGCGCAGAAGCAGGTTGTCGAACACAGCTTTTTCGTCTGTGGAAGAAGCTTGGTCAGCAGACATACGGAAGCCCACATTACCGATCTCAGGTAAGCGGTCGTCCTTGCGCTCGTCCACTTTAGTTCCATTGACGTAACAGGTGAGAGTACCATTGTCCACGTCGATCCGCATGGTATTCATCTGACCTTCCGCCTTTTCAACAGGCAGTACGTCGTTGATATTCACTTCCGAGAGCAGTGCCCCTCCCGGATTCCAGATGTGAGGGCGTAAGTAGGTGGTGCCTTTATGGTCGAAGGTATTTAACTGCCACATATAGAAATGGCTGTTATCGACAGCGCCGAAGGTCAGGCCGGCGGCGTTCTGAAGGATGCGGGTATCGACCTGAACCGAGTATACGTTGGCGTCTGCGTTCTTAGGCCAGATGCGGTGCTCATCTTTTTCCGGAGCCAGCCAGACCTGGCCGTCGTGTACCGTACCTTCCATCAAAGAATTCATGCCGGAAAAATCGTCATAGTATACCGGTTTCCCGTTGGCATCCTTTAAGACAAGACGGCTGAGAGACAGCTTGTCCTTATCATTTTCGCCATAGAATGCCCGGATTCCCACTTCTCCCCGTTCCGGAATCGAAGTGTCCTCCAGATAATCCTCACTGCGGGCAGATGTACTGCCGAAAGGCTGGTCATAAGTCAACAATTTATCATCCAGATACGCTTTGATCTTTCCGTTATTGACTTCTACTTTAAAAGTATGTTCCTTATTCAGGAACTCGTTATTTGGCAGAATGGATTCGATATCATACTCACCCAGCAGGGCGGGGCCGCCGTTTACCCATTTGTGAGGGCGGAACAGGAGATGATGGTCGGTTTTATCCTCATCAGAATTCAACTGCCACATATAAAAACTGTTCGCAGCGGGATCACCGAACATCAGTCCCAGGCTTCCCATTTCTACGGTGAAATCACACTCGATCGAATAAACACCCAGATCTTCGGACGCGGCTGCGCCGGACCCGCCGGTGTTACTGATCCACTGGGCATTGTTCCAGTCTTTTTCCCCGAACATACCCATTCCGAAAGTCGCAGTTTCCGACACGGCCGTACCGCCGTCATTGTCATTCACCGTAACATTCCAGAAGTACTGTTTTCCCGCCTGCAAAGCTTCCCCGGCATAGGGAATCCCATTGCAGTCGTTTGTATTCACGACAGAACTATCCCAGACCAGGTTTGTTCCGTCTTTCAGATCTTTTTCACTTTGTGCTACTTTAATCTGATAAGAGGTCTGCATGATCCCTCTTTGGTCGCCGCGATCCAGTTTCCACGAGAAAACAGGATTCGTACGTTCCAGTCCGATCGGATTTTCCATATACTCCGTTTTGGGAGCTTCCACTTTAAGGTTCGCTCCGAAAACGGTCAGGCCGCCTCCGATCAGACTCGTTACCAGAATACAGACTGCTGTAAAAAGGGCAATCTTCTTCTTCATTGTGTTACCTCCTAATTATAGTCAATCATGGAGTTTTATCACCAGCCCCCTTTCTGAATCTTAACTCCACATTAATTCTAGTTTAGAAGAGGCAGCAGGGTTTGGGTAGAGTAATATTTTCTCATTCCGGGTAATATCTTTCGGACTTTTGGGGCGGAGTATAAAATTCTTAACATAGGGATAGGAGAGTACAGCAAAAGTATGATTTCTCATGCAAAAGCAGAAAAAAAGCAGAAGAAAATATGATTTTTTATTTGACTTTTTTTGGAAGATATGCTATTCTAATTTTGGTATTGATAGGTTGATTAGATTCACATATTTTTGTAAGTCATCGATTTATTGGATGCTTTACAAAAATATGTGATTTTTTTTCACCCGGAATACAAATAATTTTATTTTAGGAGGTATCTTTCATGAACAAAGGTACAGTAAAATGGTTTAATGCACAGAAGGGTTATGGCTTCATTACCAACGATAACGGCGGAGAAGATGTATTTGTACATTTTTCCGGTATTGCTGGAGATGGATACAAGAGCCTGGAAGAAGGACAGAGCGTAACGTTTGATATTACGAACGGAAACCGTGGACCTCAGGCAGTTAACGTTTGTGTTGCTTAATTAAACCGACAGGAAAAATGACTTCGGAAGTATCTTCCGAAGTCATTTTTTTCTTTTCTTTTATTCAGCCGTTGCGGCTGGGTAAAAGAATTTTTCATTTCATAGGAAAGTGCTCCTATGAAATAAAAAACGCTCCGCGGGGATCGCACTACGGCGGAAAGGAAGATGCCGCTTACGCGGCCCGCCGTAGGCGGAGAGTTTCGCAAGCGAAACTCTTTTTCAAGTGCGTATCTAATATCTTAGCATTTCACCGCCCTTTTCCCTGGACGCTTCTGCCAGAAAAACCAATTTGTGCCCGACCATGGAATCCGCCAGAGTGGTGCAGCAGGGAGAACAGGGCTCTCCCCGCAAGATAGAGAGGAAGTCCTGCACGATAGCCTGATCTCCGTTACCATGCGGATTGCCATGTTGATCTTTGGATACATCAATGATTCGGCTGATACGTCCATCCGCTCTGTCAGGGGCTATCTTGTGTACGGTAAAATGTTCGCTTTCAAAAGTTCCAATAATCTCGCCTTTGGTCCCGGTAATATGAATATTTCTTGCGGAAGCGGAGGCTCCGCCGTTCATAGAGAAGGCGCCGGTAGCCCCGTCGGCGAATTGAATCAGTATCGACTGATGATCAACAATCTTTAGTCCGCAGCGGTATACACATCGGCTGTAGGGGTTGTCCTTGTTTTGGAGAAGCCTTATTTTCTCCTCTTTTGCAGGGCTTTCTGCCCCGATATCATGCCAGATATTATTTGCCCATCGCTGGGGATTTTCTATATACAGCCTTTTTGCAGAGTATATGCAGTCCCGTTCCACTGGACAATTGAGCAGACAGTGGGTGCCTGCATGTTCCGGCGCCATTTCCGGTATGAACTGAAGGACGGAACCGACGCTGGAGACTGCCTTCGGCAAATTCCCCTTCATGAGCCATGCCATAATATCGAGATCATGGCTGCATTTCGATAGGAGCATACCAGAACCGCATCGTTCAGGAGAAGCATATTTTCCCCTCACATAGGACACGGATTCGTGAAAATAACTGACCTGTTCATTCATTTGAATATGTATGACTTTACCGATTTCCCCGCTATTGAGCACGTTCTGAATCTCCCTGTAAAAAGGAGCATAGCGCAGCACATGGCAAACCATAACGATACGCCCGGTTTCATCTGCGCAGTGAAGCAGCAGATCCGCTTCCTTTTGATTCACGGCAAATGGTTTTTCCAGAAGGACATCATATCCATGCCGGAGCAGCGGAACCGTCGTTGATACATGCTGGGGGTCCATCGTACCATTGATGACGGCATCTGCGAATCTGGGAACGGCAGTCAGTTCGTCGACAGATGTAAAACAGTGATTATCCGGAATCTGGAACAATTGCTGCGCGGTACGTATCCGGTTCAAACTGACGTCCACAACACCGACAATACAAAACTGTTCGGGGTAAAGCAAAGCTTCCCTGGCATATATCATTGCTCTGGCTCCCATGCCAACCACAATTACACGCAACGGTTGAATCATAAAATTTCTCACTTTCTTCCTATTGTATAGTTTCTATTCATATATTTAAAGCCTTCCTTAGATTCTAGTATTTAAGAGGTTGTATGTCAATATATAGCGTTAAGGGAGGGGACTGGCATCTTTCGGTAGGAAAGTCTGGCTTTCCTACCGAAAGATGCCAGTCCCCTCCTCTTAAGAAGATTTACAAAAAAACTGTAACATGTTTAAAAATAATGTGGTAAAATAGAAAAATAAATATTACACATGTAATTATTGCTAAAATAAAAAATCATAATCCATAAGATTAAAATCAAATCAGGAAGAAGGAATACGATGACAGAGAATCATAAAACAAGGGAACATTCCTGTGCACATGTAATATTCGGTATATTATGCATGATGGTAACACTGGCCGCGGCGACACTGGAAGGGGTATTCCTGTTATTGGTCCGGCCGCTGGGCTATGAATTTACAACAGACTGGATTCCGGTTTGGATCGTAACGCTGGGGATCGGGTTCTGCCTGCTGGGGCTCGCCTGTTTTTTATGGTGGAAAAAATGGGCGAGGATCGGTTTTCTGGCGGCAGTGCTGGCTGCATTTATAATCGGACTGCTGGTACTGCCGGCCTTTGTTACGCAGGAATCTCTTGTAAAAGTCAGTTTATCCCCGGATAATAAGCATCTGCTGGTACTTAAGGGAGAGGAAAAGACCGGACAGATATTCGAATACCGGACCCGTTTTTATCTGTTTGCGAGAAAACAGCAGCAGTTTTCCTATACCGTGAAAGACGACCTGAAACTCCAGTGGCTGGCAGATGATGTGTGCGCCGTCACTTACGAGTCCCCGGACCAACAGGTACATCAGTATCTTGCCACCTATGGGGACCGGGGGAATGGGATCAGTTATTATTATGTGGCGTCAGCGATACAGGGGAACTGGACCCTGGCGGATCAGAATACAGCCGGATGGTTTATAGAGGCGGATCAGAACGGAATCACTGTGGGGAATGCAAGCTTTCAGGAGACCTATGCTTATGAGGACTGTGTACAGTTCGGAACTCTGGCGCTGGCGCTTTGCAGCAATGGTCTGCCCCGCTGGAATATCGTCTTGAACGAGGACTGTGAGCTCTCAGACAGCGGCCTGATAAAAAATGGGGGGACCATTACACTGTGTCAGGTATCTATGGAGCGGACAGCGCCCATCGAGATGTTCTGTACCACGCCGAAAAAAGAGCAGGCGGTTCAGCCTGCGGAAGAGCTGCCGACCCAGGAGGAGATCGAAGAGGACTCGATAGCCCGGATGAAACAATTCCTCAGTGATGACCCGACCCTTGCCAATATGGAATCCCAGGATGGAATCATCAAGATAACCAGTGATTCGGATAATCCCTACTGGATCGCCCTCCTGGCCCTCAAAGCAGAGCGAATGGAATACGCCGTTAACGGTGTGGACGTACGGGTACAGCTCAATCAGTGTGCGATGACGGCCGGTGATAAAAAAGACTGCCTGCTTTCCCTGGAGACGACTGAGCTGGCAGTATCGCCCGGCAATCAGGGAAGCCCGCCTGAGGGAGAGACCGTAACGGTGCGGTACCGGATACGGATCATGAGAGGAGAAGGGGCCTATCTGGCCTTGATTCTTCACTATGACGCCGATGGGACGCAGGGTCTGAAAGAGCGGAAAGTGCAGCCGGTAGACCTGGCGGCCGATCCTGCGTACCATTTTTTTATACCAGGTAAATATGATACGACCTACATGTATGTCAGCAGGCTGAGTCCGGACGATGCCGCAGAAAAACTTTATCAGGGCGCGCTTCAGCCGGATTACCCGAAAGCGGTAAAAAGCAGGGAGGAGGGCGCCCCGGGATATCTGCTGGACTCAGAAACCAATACATTTCTCTATTATGACGGAATCGCACAGGATCTGGAAAACTACCGGTTCTGGCTGGTTCAGATCCCTTCCGGTGATCTGGACAGCTCACAAGGGCAGATTCAGACCATAGGAACTTACCAGGTCAATATACGAAGCGGAGAATTCCGCAGTTTGTGATGAAATTAATATAGAAAGATCCCCGCCAGCCCACAGAGGGCCATTAGCAGAATCGGATGGATTTTCCATTTCCGCAGGGCAAAAAAGGAGAGGGCGAACAGTACTACCGCAGTCAGATTCAGAGGAAGGCCCAAAGCTTTGGTATCGCTTTGGAAGGCCAATGCCACGATGGTCAGCGCGCAGGAGGCGATCAGCCCCACGGAGGCTGACTTGAGTCCGCTCAGAACCGGTTGAATCCAGCTGGTTTGTTGATGTTTTTTGAAAAAACGGTATAAAAAAAGGGAGATAATATATCCGGAGATGATACAGCCGAAGGTGGCGGCCGCCGCACCTCCCAGGCCTGCGATGCGCATTCCTACAAAAGTGGAGGTATTCACGGCCAGTGGACCGGGGGTCATCTGGGAAATGGTGATGATATCTGTGAATTCCTGCATCGTGAGCCAGGCGTGCAGGTCGATGACCTGCTGGCGGATCAGCGGGATCGTGGCATAGCCGCCTCCAATGCTGAAAAAACCGATTTGCAGGAAGGAATAAAGTAAAGATAAGAGCTGTTCTGTCATAAAACCCGCCTCCTCAATTGTTCCCGGATCTTACACTCTGCCAGGCACAGCAGGGCGCTGCCAAGAATCAGGAGACAGACATTGATATGGAGAACGCTGCTGGCCAGAAAAGTGGCGGGAACCAGCAGGGTGAGTATAAGCCTGCGTTCCCGGAAGATGGTCCTGCACATATCGATGGTCATATCTACGATCAGAGCGGCGACACCGGCCTCCATACCCTTCAGAACCGCGGAGACCACGTGGCTGCTGCGGAACGCGTCGTAGCCAAATGATATAAGGGATATCAGCAGCAGGGGAGGCAGAACGGCTGCGATACAGCTGACAGCCGCCCCCAATCGGCCAAGCGTCCGGTAGCCGGCCAGGACCGAGAGGTTTACCGCTATGGCTCCGGGTGATGACTGGGCGATAGCAGCCATTTCAAGCAGTTCTTCTTCGGAGAAGAGCTGTTTTTTTTCTACAAAATATCTGCGGATCATGGGGATAACCACATATCCGCCGCCAAACGTAAAGGCGCTGATAAAAAAATTAATGCCGAACAGCCAGGGCAGGTTTTTGGGGATACAGGATTTCATAAGTGAATGTTCCTTTCTGAATTTTCCAGCAGAGGGAGGGGACTGGCACCTTTCGGCAGAAAAGCGAAATCTTCAAGTAACCACGTGGAGAAAGGAGCCTGTCCCCGGATGTTGACTCGAATCGTCCCACATCCAGGTGCTTTTTTCCGCACATTGACCGGCATCCGGGGACAGGCCCCTTTCTCCACGCAGCTGCTTGAGGATTCCACTTTCTTGCCGAAAGGTGCCGGTCTCCTCCCATAATGACCATGAATCGTAACGAGATCCGATAAAAAGTTCTGCCCTTTTAGTATAAGGGTTGATTATATATAAGTAAAATGATATTATTTTATATAATTCATAACTAATTAGTAATACAAATAGAGGAGGGAAAGAAAAGATGACGATCCGGCATCTGCGTATATTTCAGACCGTGTGCAGACAGGGGAGCATTACCAGGGCGGCGCAGGCTCTTTATATGACCCAGCCTGCGGTCTCTCATGCAATCAGTGAGTTGGAGCAGGAGGCGGGCTGCGAATTATTTGACCGGATCTCCAGGAAAATCTATCTGAATGAAACAGGTAAGCTGTTTTTGGAGAAAGTATCCCGCGTTCTGGAAATGTATGAGGAATTGGAAAATGGCGCCCGGATGTTAGAAGAACAGGCGGTCCTTCGGATTGGTTCCAATATTACCATTGGCTATCATTGGCTGCCGCTTATAATGGAAGAGTTCCGGACCGTCTGCCCTGACGTTCCGGTCCAGGTATCGGTAGCGCAGGCGAGAGAGATAACCGGACAGCTGTTAAATCATGAGATAGATCTGGCACTGATCGAGGGACCGATTGAGCAGGAGGCGCTGGTACGCATTCCCTTCTCTTCTTACCGCCTGATCCCCGTATGCGCACCTGTATGCGCGCTGGCGAAAAGAAAAGCGGAGCTGGCAGAATTCCTGGAGTATCCTTTGCTGTTAAGAGAACAGGGGAGTGCCATAAGGGATACCTTTGACAGCATGCTCAGACTTCATAACCTGACGGTAAAGCCGGCCTGGACCAGTGTGAACAGCCAGGTTCTGATCCAGGCGGTGGAACACAACCTGGGAGTCAGTGTTCTGCCGGATGTATTGGCGGAGTCGAAGATCCGCGGGGGGACTATGGTACAGGCAAATGTAAACAAATGGAGTCTTGCAAATACGAATCATCTCGTATATCATAAAGATAAGTTCCTGACTGCGCCCATGCAGTCATGGATACGAGTCGTTAAAAACATGAGTGAGTGTTCGGATTAAAATGTTACTATTATCCATAAAATGTCAATTTAATACATTCTGATCATTCACATTTCTAATGCTGAGAATATTGTATATAATATAAAATAGCAGCGCTCGTAAAAAAACCCGCCGACTATTTTCCATACATCGTACGCGCACACAGGAGGTAAGAAATGTCTCTGGAGCGGAACGCGCTTGACTTTATTAAACAAATGCAAACTTTATATTTTGAACGCAGAGATCACGAAAACGTCCTGAACATGATGACCGAAGAGACCAGCTGGATCGGCACCGGTGAAAATGAGGTGTGCAGGGGGCTTCTGGAAGCCAGACAGGCTTTCGCAAGGGAAAAACAGGAGTATTCCGGTACTTTTCACATATTGCGGTCAAACTATACGGCGGTGCCGTTAAACGAGAACGACTGTCTGGTATACGGAGAATTAAGCGCCAGGGCCAAAAGCCAGAATGTGGCGGATCTGCATCACCGGGTAAGCGCTGTCTGCAGGTGCACGCCGGAAGGTATGAAGCTCATACATCTTCATATTTCCGATCCGAATCTGGATCAGGAGCCGGACCGTTTTTTTGTATCGAAAAACAACCTGACCGACCGGCAGCATATGAAGGAACGGATGGAAAAGACAGCATACGAGTTACAAGTACGCAATGAGGAGCTGGAAGCGCTTACGGAGAATATACCCGGAGGTGTTCACAGATGCCGCAATGATGAATATCTTACCCTGTTATCTATGAGTAAGAACTTTCTTTCGATGCTGGGCTATACGAGGCAGGAGATCAAAGAAATTTTCCAGGACCGGTTTCTGAATCTGATCTATCCTGCTGATCAGGAAGAGACGAAAAAAAGCCTTAAACGTCAGTTGAGTATAGGGAATACAGTAGAAATAGAATACCGGATTACCTGTAAAAATGGGAAGATCCGCTGGATTCTGGACAGAGGAAGGCTGGCAAAAGCGGATGACGGTTCACAGACCTTTTACTGTACGATGATAGACATCACCCAGAGGAAGCAGGAGCAGGAGGCGCTGCGCCTGAGCCTGGAGCGGCATCAGGTGATCATGAACCAGGCGACGGATATCATATTTGAATGGGATATCCTTAAGGATACTCTGGATTTTTCTTCCAATTGGCAGAAAAAGTTCGGTTATCAGCCGATCAAAAACCGGATCAGCCGTGAAATTCCATTTTCTTCCAACATCCATGGCTCAGATATGCCGGCTTTTGTAAAAATCATGAAAGATACAGCCGCAGGTATCCCCTATTCCGAGACCGAATTCAGGATCAAAAATGTGAACGGAGTATACCGGTGGTGCCGGATTCGTGCTACGACCCAGTATGATGAGGAAGGCAGACCATTGAAAGCCGTGGGCGTGATCGCTGATATTGATCAGGAAAAGAAAAATACCATGAAGCTGCTGGAACGATCGCTGAAGGACAGCCTGACCGGACTGTTGAATAAGAAGGCGGCCGAGGAGTGGATTCTTCGGTGTATCAGGGAGCACAGGGTAGGAACCAGGCACGCTTTTATGATCCTGGATCTGGATAATTTCAAACAGATTAATGACCGATATGGACATTTTTTCGGTGACCGTGTGCTGTGTGAGGTTTCGGACCAGCTTAAAAAACTGTTCCGTTCCAGTGACATTTTGGGAAGGATCGGCGGAGATGAATTTCTGGTATTTATGGCAGATATCGACGACCGAAGAAGCGCGGCGGACAAGGCAGAGGCCATTCTGCTCAATATCAGGCAGATACATAGGCAGGAGAGAATCCCCAGACCGGTTACCTGCAGTATCGGAATCGCGGTGTATCCGGAGGATGCGCCGGACTACGACGGCTTGTTTCAATGTGCGGATCACGCGCTGTATGAGGCTAAGAACCAGGGAAAGAGCAAGTTTTCTTTCTGGGCTGCTGATCAGGAAGGGATTCGGATAAAAGATATCAGAAAAGAATAAATACCATATAGTAACATGGATCATACCATGATATAGTTAATAAATAGTGATATCGATAATAAATAATGATATAGAAAAAGCTTAGCTCTGTGCCGCCGGGTTCAGAGGATTACAAAAAGCGTCGGCTTTCCTGCCGTTAGGCCTTTGAAGGCAGGAAAGACCAGGGCGCTTTTTTATTTCACAGGAACATCAAATGTTAACAGGAGGATCATATGAAAATCAAAGAGAAATCAGATTCCCTTACCCGGGAATTCGGCAAATATGTAAGCTTGAATGTGTTAGGAATGCTGGGGTTATCCTGCTATATCCTGGCTGATACCTTTTTTATTTCCAGAGGTTTGGGTGCGGACGGACTAACGGCACTGAACCTGGCGATTCCGGTCTACAGCTTTTTAAACGGGGCGGGCCTGATGACCGGGGTGGGCGCAGCTACAAAATATTCGATTCACAAAGCCCAGAAGAAAGACGGGGCGGCCAATGCAACGTTTACCCACGCCTGTCTCCTATGGCTGATTCTGGGGACCCTGTTTGTGGTGGCAGGAGCAGGATTTTGCGGGCCGATTGCCGCTTTGATGGGCGGAGATGTAAATACTTATGAAATGACCAGAATATACCTGAAAACGATTTTAAGTTTTGCTCCCTTCTTTCTCATGAATAATATTCTCATTGCCTTTATCCGAAATGACGGCGCCCCCCGGCTGGCTATGAGTGCGATGCTGGCCGGCAGTTTATCTAATATCCTATTAGATTATATCTTTATATTTCCGCTTCAGATGGGGATGTTCGGCGCCGCATTTGCAACCGGACTGGCTCCGGTTATCAGTATAGGCATTCTGTCCGTACATCTGATCCGGCGCCGGAACGGATTTCATATCTGCCGCTGCCGCATTCGGGGCAGGAATCTGTGGAATATCTGCGCATTGGGTATGTCCGCACTGATTACAGAGGTTTCTTCCGGTGTCGTGATCATTGTATTTAACATAGTAATCCTGCAGCTGGAAGGAAATACCGGAGTGGCCGCATTTGGAGTCATCGCGAATCTGGCGTTGGTGGTCATAGCCATATTCACCGGGATTGCCCAGGGAATACAGCCGATCGTCAGCACAAACTACGGAATGGGGAATACCGGTGCCGCCAGGAAAATCCTGAGATTTGGGATAATGACGGCGCTGGGGTTCGCGGTCCTGATTTATCTGCTGACTTTTGGGTTCGCGGATGGATTGGTTATGGTTTTTAACCGGGACCATGATGTGCGGCTTGCGCAGCTGGCTTCGGCGGGATTAAAACTCTATTTCACCGCATTTTTGTTTGCGGGATTGAATATATTGACGGCGTCATACTTCAGTGCCACAGAGATGCCGAAACAGTCCTTCGCCATCTCGATCATCCGGGGATGCGTCGGTATCATCCCGCTGGTCTGCCTGCTGGCTCATTTCTTTGGCATGACCGGTGTCTGGATCTCTTACCCGGTCACAGAAGCGTTGACCGCGGTGCTTGCGGCCGGATTCCTGTGGTACGGGTGCCGCAGGCAGGTTCCGGGGAATTAATTAAGCATTTTTCAGGGTTCTGAATACTCTGGCGGATAAGATGGTGACAATGGCGGAGATCAGTACGGTGCCCAGAATGATCACCCAGGTCTGGTTTTTAAGCAGATCAAAGAGGAATCCATACATTCCCTGGCCGATTGGCTGCGCACACATGGAAAGTGTCATTGCAAAAGAAATTACTTTGCCGATCAGGTGGGGAGGGGTTACACTCTGCAGATAAGACAGCGTCTGTACGGTGAACATGGTGGCGCTGGCCATCAGCAAAAAGCTGCATACTGTGATGAGCAGATAAGTTACCATGACGGGAGCGCTTAAAAGTAAGGCAATTCCGACCGGTAGGGTGAATACGGTGGCGGCCAGCAGGAGCAGATGAGAGTTGGACACCTGAAGCTTTTTGGAGAGAATGCCGGTCAGGATACCCCCGCACAGGCCTCCAAAGGCCAGGGCGCCTTCCGCGTAACCGCACAGCTTTAAAGATAATCCCAGAGTCTGCGTAATCAGTACAGGAAATCCGACAATCAGCATGGAGGTCAGAAACAGGTTGAAGACAGCGACGATCACCATAACTTTTAAAATGGTCGGGTTATCTTTGCGGATGTAGGTAACACTCTCCCGGAAATCGGAGATCACCATGGTCAGCATACGAGTTTTGACGGGCTGCCGCTCAAAAGGAATATGGATAAAGATTTCCATAATCGCGGAACAGGTAAAGCAAACGATCCCCAGTAAAAGGATCGGCAAAAGCCCGAAGGAGCCCAGCAGGATCCCGCCGATGATCGGACCTAACAGTCCGGCCAGGGAGCTGACCTGATTGATGACCGCATTGGCGGAGAGCAGATGCACCGGATCTGCAAGAGCGGGCAGGCTGGCCTGGACCGCAGGCTGATAGGCGGCCTGGATTCCGCACAGCAGCATCATGGTGATTGTCATCAATACGACCAGATTCATCTGCGACATGGTCAGTGTGAAAATAAGGACCAGGGCAGCGGTAGTAAAATCCAAAATCACCATGATATTTCGTTTATTTACCCGGTCGGCGATGATGCCGCCGACCGGAGAGAGCACAATCATGGGGATCATGGACAAAGCCAGCACCGTACCGTAGACGGAAGAGGAACCGGTGATATTCAATAGATAGAGAGGAAGGGCGAATCGCAGGATTGCATTTCCAAATAAAGAGATAATCTGTCCGATTACCACCAGCGCAAAATCCCGGTGGAAAAGTCTGTTCTTGTTCAAGTGTAAATCCTCCTTTAAAATAGTTCAGATATAAGATTGCCAATAAAGATACCGACGTTTGGTATGTAAAAGAATAAAAGAATTTGCCCCGAAGGGCAATCCAATTTTTCTATGAAACTATGATTTAAAAAACCCCGCTATACGATATAATCGGTATAGACTAAAAGCAGATCCAGCATACGATCATCCAGCAGGGGAATACCCATAGTATCCGTCATCTCTTTCAGAAACTGAAATTTATGGCGGACGTTCTCTTTGGAATCACTGAAAACCATGGGATTCAGCCATAGATTCAGCAGAATCATCAGTGCCTGAGCCAGTTCATGGGGATGTTTTGACTGAATGGAACCATCGGCGATTCCTTCCAGGATAAAAGGTTCCAGCGCAGGTGCGATAATTTCTACCGAGTCATGAAGCTGCTCCGCCAGAAATTTTGGATTTTTTAATAAATTGGGGACGGCCTGAGCGAAAGCTGTCTGTTCTTTGGAATCCAGAGATTTCAATATCATGAGTTTTAATTTCTCAAGACCGTTTAAATCCTCACGGGATATGAGCTCTGTAATTAGTATCTCATGCGTAGTGCTTCTGGCGATGACAGCATTGATAATATCCTCTTTTGATTTAAAATGATGGTAAATAGCACCTTTGCTCAAATCGCCCAGTTCATCCACGATATCCTGAATAGTCGTCTGTTCGTAACCTTTTTCCATAAATAATTTGAAAGATACATCCAGGATCCGTTCAATGGTTTCCTCCGGATGTTTGTTTCTTGCCATGGACCCACTTCCTTTACATACATTCGTTTGGTATGTTTAGAGTAACACATGAAAGGAACGATGTCAAGCGGAAGAATCGGATGCCAGTCCCCTCCCAGTTGGCTTTGCTAAATATAAATTACATCAAAATATGCTTGACTTAGAGCGAAGTTTAAGTGCTATGATAATAAAAAGTTGCGAAGTGAATAGGAGAGGGACAAATGGAAAACAGATATTTTGAAAGCATCAAAGAGGAGATTTCGTTACTGGGATTTGGCTGTATGAGACTGCCGAGAATCTGTGAGGAGAAGCAGGAGATTGATGAGGAAAGGGCATTGGAGATGTTTGATTATGCTCATAAGCACGGGGTGAATTATTTTGATACGGCTTATCCTTATCATGAGGGGATGTCGGAACCTTTTGTGGGGAAAGCCTTGAAGAGATATCCCAGGGATAGTTTCCACCTGGCCAGCAAGATGCCGCCGTGGATGCTTCAGTCTGAGGCAGATGTGGAACGGATTTTTGAGGATCAGTTAGAACGCTGCCAGGTGGACTATTTTGATTTTTATCTTGTACATAATATTTGCGGGGAGCATCTGGAAATCATGGAGAAGTTTCATGTCTATGAGTTCCTGAAAAAGAAAAAGGAAGAGGGCAGGATCCGCCGCCTGGGATTTTCTTTCCACGACAAACCGGCATTGTTGAGACAGGTGACGGATAAATATGAATGGGATTTTGCTCAGATCCAGCTGAACTATCTGGACTGGGAACTGCAGGATGCGAAAACCCAGTATGAGATCCTCTATGCCCATAAGATTCCGGTGGTAGTGATGGAGCCGGTGCGGGGAGGAAGTCTGGCCGGTCTGTCTGAGCCGGCGGTGGAGGTTCTGAAAAAGGAAAATCCAAATGTGAGTACAGCGTCCTGGGCGATCCGGTTTGCGGCATCTCTGCCGGGGGTTATGACCGTGTTAAGCGGGATGTCGGACTTTGCACAGGTACAGGACAATGTAAAGACGATGACGGATTTTAAACCGCTTACACAAAGAGAGCGGGATGTACTTAGGGAGGCGCTGGATATTTACCGGTCATCCGGCACGATTCCCTGTACCGGCTGCAGATACTGTATGGATTGTCCGGCAGGAGTGGATATTCCGAAGGTCTTCGCTATTTATAATCAGTACCGGATCGATCATAATGAAATGTCCTTCCGCTCCACATATGGATATCTGGAGGAGGAAAAACAGGCGCAGCACTGTGTGAGATGCGGGAAGTGTATGGAGCATTGTCCCCAGCATATTCAGATTCCAGACATCATGGAAGAGATTCGCGATTTTGCAGCCAGCGGCAGCTGATGTAATTTTAGAAATATTTTAGAAATTTTCTAATTCTTTTATAATATAGACACACTTTAAACATATTTCACCTTTATAATAAAGATCAGATAGTTGATCACACACTCACTATCTCCCCCCTCATAAAAGTGTACAAAGGGATGTGTCTAAGACACATCCCTTTGTTGTGTTCCTGATTTTAATCAGGCTAATCCGGGTTTGCGTGAAGTTCCCTGGCTATGTCGCAGCCGGTTTTTGTGGCAGCCAGTCCGCCCTGCCCGGTTTCTCTGAGACAGGAGGGCAGAAGCGTACCGATATCGGCCATGGCGTCGATCACTTCATCTGCCGGAATGCGGCTTTCTATACCGGCCAAAGCCATCTGGGCAGCGGAAAAGGCATTTACAGCCCCTATGACATTCCTCTTGACGCAGGGGACTTCCACGAGTCCTGCCACCGGGTCGCAGACCAGGCCCAGCAGGTTTTTCAATGCCATCGCCATCGCATGGGCCGCCATTTCCGCGGTTCCTCCCTGCTGGATGACGAAAGCGGCCGCCGCCATAGCTGACGCGGTTCCCACCTCGGCCTGGCAGCCTCCTTCCGCTCCGGCGATCGTGGCGCGGGTGGCTACGACCTGTCCGAATCCGGCAGCCACGTACAGAGCCTCGGTGACTTGCTGGTCATCCGCCAGCTTCCGGCGGTACAGAGGAAGCAAAAGAGCAGGCAGCACGCCGCAGGAACCGGCTGTGGGCGCGGCTACGATCCGGCGCATACAGGCGTTGGATTCCCCCATTTGAAGGGCCTGGGCGATGATCTCCCCGATCAGGCCGTTGCTTAAGGAATCCTCTTTTTGGATATAAGCGGCCATTTTCGCGCCGTCTCCGCCGCTTAAACCACTTTTGGAGCGAAGCGCTCCGTCATAGGAATCTCCGGATTCCTTCATGCGCTTCCAGAGCAGCTGCATCTGTTTTAAGGAAGCTTCGATAGAGACTCCCCGGTCCCGGCAGTCATCTTCCAGGAAAATTTTCCACAGAGGAAGCTCTTTTTCCCGGCACGCGGCCAGCGCCGCTTCTATGGTTTCAAACATTACATGTCCTCCTCACTGGTATTCAGATAGGTTACTTTCAGCACCCCCTCCAGATGTTCTGCCCAGCGGATCGCAGTCTGGGGAATGGGCTGGTCCGTTTCCACCACCATGACCGCCCGGCCGCCTCTGCTGTCCCGGTATAGATGCAGGGTGGCGATATTGACGGATTTGTGAGCCAGCATGGATGTGATCTCGGCCACATGCCCGGGCTGGTCGATATGCTGTACGATCAGAGTGGGAGAATCCCCCGTAAAGTCTGTCTTGATTCCGTCCAGCTTCCGGATACTGATGCGGCCGCCTCCCAGGGAACAGCCCTCCACCTGGAGGAATTTGCCTGAGACACCGGATACCTTCAGCACTACCGTATTCGGATGGGCGTCTTTTAGGCGGATTTCCCGGATCGTCACAGGGATCCCGCGCTCCTTTGCAAGCTCCATACTGGTGGGAATCCGCATATCATCTGACTGCATTCCGAGGAGTCCGGCCACCAGCGCGCAGTCTGTTCCATGCCCCTTCCCGGTGGCGGCAAAGGAGCCGTGCAGAAACATTTCGATGGCAGCCGGCTCTTCTCCTAACAATTTTCGGGTAACGTAACCGATACGCACGGCCCCTGCCGTGTGGGAACTGGACGGTCCCACCATAACGGGACCTAGAATTTCGAACAGGTTCATATTTACCTCCGGTACCGCATCCATGACGGCCTTTCTCTAAAGTACATGTTTTCCATTCGGATCTTAAGTTATTCTACCATATGCGAAAGTCACCGTAAAGACCGGAAGCCCCGGAAAAGGGCATTGGACTTGTTATTTAAAGAAAGATCAGGTATGATAAAATACAGATATTTTGGTGATAAGGAGGGAATGGATGTGGGAGACTTAGGAAAATTACCGAATATAGGAAAAGTTGTGGAAGAACAGCTGGCTGAAGTGGGCATTACGACTCCGGAGCAGTTGAGGGAAGCGGGCAGTAAGCAGGCGTGGCTGAAAATATTGGAGATCGATGCTTCCGCTTGTTATAACAGGCTGTGCGCCCTGGAAGGGGCCATCGAGGGGATTCGCTGGCATCAGCTGACGCAGGAGAAAAAGGACGAGCTGCGGGAATTCTATAAATCTATAAAGAATTAATGGTGGGAATATGAAGAGGACAAATGATCTTGGCAACGACCCGATTATAAGGCTGGTGCTTCGGCTTGCTGTACCTACGATGCTGGCTCAGCTGGTGAGTGTGCTGTATAGTATTGTGGACAGAATCTACATAGGAGCGGGTGTGGGGGACCTGGGACTGGCCGGCGTGGGCGTATGCGGGCCCATCGTAACCTTCTTATCTTCGTTTGGTTCGCTGGTGGGGCTTGGGGGCTCCCCCAATATGGCCATGCGGATGGGAGCGGGGAAGAAAAAAGAGGCGGAACAGTTCATGTCCAGCGGTTTTTTGATGCTGGTTGTGATCTCGCTGGTGCTGACCGCAGCGCTCCTGCTGACAAAGGATTATCTTCTCATGTGGTTTGGAGCCAGTGAGGCGACCTTTTCCTATGCGGATACTTATCTGTCCATCTATGCGGCAGGGACCTTTTTTGCGCTGATGGCTGTTGGGATGAACAGCTTTCTGATCTGTCAGGGGTTTTCGGGGCTGGGAATGCTGACCGTAGTGCTTGGGGCAGTGTTAAATATTGCGCTGGATCCGCTGTTTATCTTTGTATTTCATATGGGAGTGGCCGGAGCGGCCATAGCGACGGTGATCTCTCAGTTCGCGTCCTGCGCTTTTGTCTTACTTGCGCTGCGTCGCAGATCGATGCCGGTGCGGCTGAACCTGAAGGGATTTTCCATGCGGTTTGCGAAGCGGATCATCCGTTTCGGCCTGTCCCCATTTTTGATTATCGCTTCCGACAGTATTCTGCTGATCCTGCTCAATACCATGATCCAAAAATACGCGGGGCCTGGAAAAGGGGATCTTTTAATTACCTGCGCCACAATTGTACAGAGTTATTTCCTGCTGATCTCCATGCCTATGGGTGGCATAACGCTGGGAAGCCAGCCGGTGGTGAGTTTTAATTACGGTTCCGGCGATATGGGCCGGATCAGGAAGGCGATCCGTGCGGTGACCGGGCTGTGCCTGATCTTCTGCCTGGTTATGACGGTCGTGACTTATACGCTGTCGCCCCTGTTCGTGCGGCTTTTTACTTCCAATGGGGAAGTGGTGTCCATGACCGTACATTACATTAAGATATTTACATTTATGATTCTGCCGCTGGCAGTCCAGTATGCATTGGTGGATGAGACCACTGCGCTGGGATACGTACAGCTGGCATTATTTTGTTCCATGTTCCGGAAATGTTCCTTTTTGCTTTTGGTGGTGTTTCTTCCAATGTTCTTCGGCGCGGAAGCAGTCTTTTTTTCAGAACCGATCGTGGATCTGGCGGCCGCTGTGATGACGGGATGCCTGTTTGCCCATTTTGTTCCGCCGATGCTGCGCAAAAGGGAACAGGAAAAAGAGTTTGAAAATGGAAAGTAAGGTTAAAGTAAGGTGGGAACGATATGGCGTCTATACTGTTGGTGGAGGATGACCGGACTTTGAGCGAGGGGATCGTGCTGGCGCTGGAGCGGGACGGACATTTTTTTACGCAGTGTTATGATCTGAAGAGCGCGGTGGGGCAGATACAGAAGCGTTCTTTCGACCTGGTGATCCTGGATATCAATCTGCCGGACGGCAGCGGATATTTCCTGCTTTCGAAACTGCGGGAATCCTCGGAGGTTCCGGTTCTGATGCTGACGGCCAATGACCTGGAGAGTGATGAAGTGCTGGGATTGTCGATGGGGGCGGATGACTATGTGACGAAGCCCTTCAGCCTGCTGATCTTGAGGACCCGGGTCCATGTGCTGCTGCGCAGAAGGCCTGTGCCGAAACAGGATGTGTTTGAGACCGGCGAGTATCTGTTTGATTTTCATAGAATGTATTATCTGATTCGCGGGAAGGAGATCATGCTGAACCGGACGGAGCAGAGGCTGTTATATCTTCTGGTGAAGAACAAAGGACAGATTCTGACCAGACAGCAGCTGCTGGAAAATGTGTGGGAGGATGCGGCTGATTCAGTGGAGGAAAACGCACTGTCCGTGGCCATGAACCGGTTACGGCACAAGGTCGAGGAGGATGCGGGCCGCCCCTCCTTTATACAGACGGTCTACGGGATCGGCTATGTCTGGAGGGAGGAGTAAGCAGGGATGGAATTCAGAATGGGACGCACCTACCGGCGGCTGAATGAGATGCTGGATCAGGCGATGGAAGGGAAGTTTGAGGAGAGCCGCTATGACGAGAGCGAACTCTCCAGGCTGGAGGCCAGATGGAAACAATTTCTATCCTCCTCGCAGCTGTCCGCACGGAAGGTGCAGGAAGACCGTCAAAACCTTCAGAGCCTGGTGTCGGATATTTCCCACCAGACCAGGACGCCGTTGTCGAATATTCTGCTTTACACACAGCTGCTGGAAGAAAAAGAGGGGATGCCTGAGGATGCCGGCCGACTGATCGGTGCGGTGAGGGGACAGGCGGAAAAACTGGAATTCCTGATTCAGTCCCTGGTGATGGCATCCCGTCTGGAGAG
The DNA here is from genome assembly GCF_032380655.1 of Diplocloster hominis. Lineage (NCBI taxonomy): Bacteria > Bacillati > Bacillota > Clostridia > Lachnospirales > Lachnospiraceae > Diplocloster > Diplocloster hominis. The sequence goes on from NZ_JAWDIY010000023.1 coordinate 61,192, forward strand.
CGGTATCCTGAAAATAGAGCCGGTGCTGCAGCCGGTCGGACCGGTGGTTTTCGACGCTGCGGCAGCCATAGAGGCCAGAGCCGGAGAAAAACAAATCCGGGTTGTCTTGGAAAAACAGGATTCTTTGAACGGGCAGTTGAAAGGGCAGGAGATTACAGCGGCTTTTGACCGGAAATGGACCTGTGAGGCCCTGTATAATCTGTTGGACAACGCGGTAAAATATACGCACGAAGGCGATACGATCCGGATGGGGATTCAGGAATATGAGATGTTTGTGCGGATATTCGTGGTGGATCATGGAATCGGGATCAGCGAGGATGAACTTGGACAGATTTTCCAGAGATTTTACCGGGGAAAGGATGTGCGGGATAGGGAAGGCGTGGGAATCGGCCTGTACCTGGCCAGAAGTATCGTGGAAAAGCAGGATGGGTATCTGAAGGCGGTATCCTTACCGGAGAAAGGATCGGAATTTTCCATATTTTTGCCAAAATCTTTCGGAAATTCTTAGAATCTGGAAAGATTGTGGAAAGATTTCTTTGTTATAGTCTATTTGTAATTGAAATAGACTATTTTTAATGCCGCTTACGCGGCCCGCCGGCCGGTATAACATAAAGCAGGGAGGATTTATGATGAGCATACTAAAAACAACCCATTTGAGAAAGTATTATGGAGAAGAACCGAATCTGGTAAAGGCTTTGGACGATGTCAATCTGACTGTGGAGCAGGGAGAATTCGTCTCCGTGGTGGGGACCAGCGGCAGCGGAAAATCAACGCTGCTTCATATGCTGGGCGGTCTGGATATTCCTACGTCCGGAGGAGTGTGTGTGGATGGAAAAGAACTATATTCCATGAAAGAGGATGAACTTACGATCTTCCGGAGGCGAAAGATAGGCTTTGTATTTCAAAATTATAATCTGGTTCCGGTGCTGAACGTACATGAAAATATAGTACTGCCCATGGAACTGGACGGAAGCCGTACCGATACAGGTTTTGTGGAGCAGATTATCGAAGTGCTGGGGCTGCAGGACAAGAAAAGCAGCATGCCGAACCAACTGTCCGGCGGCCAACAGCAGCGAGTCGCCATCGCCAGAGCTCTGGCGGCGAAACCGGCGATCATTCTGGCCGATGAACCCACGGGAAATCTGGATTCCCGTACGGGCCTGGACGTCATGGGCCTGCTTAAGATAACCGGCCAGAAGTTTGGTCAGACTATCGTGATGATTACCCATAATGAAGAATTGGCACAGATGGCCGGCCGGATCATCCGGATCGAGGATGGCAGGATAGCAGGAGGCGGTGAGACAGATGCGTAGGGTAAAGAACAAACAAACCATCCGCAGGCTGGCAATGCGCAGTTATAAAGCGGCGGGTACCCGAAACCGGATTGCTGTGATCGCGGTCACGCTGACTACCCTTTTATTTACCAGCCTGTTTACGATCGGAAGCGGAGCGGTCTATTCCATTCAGCGCAATACTGTGCGCCAGTCCGGAGGAGACGGTCACGCGGTATTAAAGTATATCACCGACCAGGAGTACCAGGATATCAGGAATCATCCGCTGATCCGTAAGATCAGTTATAACCGGATCATCGCGGACAGTGTCGATAATCCGGAGTTCCTGAAGCGGCGGGTGGAAATGTACTATATGGATGATACCGGCCGGAAGCTGGGATTTTGTGAGCCAACTGTCGGAAGGGCTCCGGAGAAAGAAAATGAAATCATTACGGATACCCGGACCCTGGAATTACTGAAAGTGCCAAAAGAGATCGGGGCAGCGGTTCCCCTGACCTATACAGCGAAGGGAAAGCAGTATACCGAAGAGTTTAAGCTTTCCGGTTACTGGGAAAGTGACCCGGTCTTCAATGTGGGCTATGTGATCGTATCAAAGGCGTTTCAGGATACCCATGTACAGATGCTGGCTTATGAAGGAAACATGGAACAGGGGATGGCTGGAGCCATCAATTCCTACCTGATGTTTGGGAATACGTTCCGAATGGAAGAAAAACTAAGGCGGATCATTACGGAGAGCGGCTATACGACAAGATTCGAGGGGGAACAAAGGGAGGCGCTGTCCACAGATATAGATTGTAACGTGAACTGGGCTTACGAGATGGGGGAATTTACCAATCTCGGCACGGCCACGGCAATATTGCTTGGATGTTTATTGATTCTGCTGACCGGATACCTGATTATTTATAATATTTTCCAAATATCCGTATTGAGGGATGTCCGGTTCTATGGATTGCTAAAGACGATCGGGACGACCAGGCGGCAGATTAAGAAGATCATTACCATGCAAGCGCTAAGAGTGTGTCTGACCGGTATCCCGGCCGGACTGATATTGGGCTATGGTGCGGGTGCGGCCGCCCTTCCACTGATCACTTCCAGTATGCTGGCGGTGGATGCCAGTATAAAACCAAATCCTGTAATTTTTGCGGGTGCGGCGTTGTTCAGCCTGCTGACAGTCTGGATAAGCACGAGAAAGCCAGGAAAGATAGCGGCAGGAGTCAGTCCTGTGGAGGCCTCCAGATATACCGGAATGAAAAAAAGCCGCAAAAACAAAGAAAAAGAGCGGACGGACGGCGGAAAACTATGGCGAATGGCTTTATCCAATCTGGGGAGAAGCAGGAGCAGGACGATCCTGACGGTGATATCCCTGGCGCTTAGCCTGGTTCTGCTGAATTCAATCGTGACCATATCCCGGGGATTCGACATGGACAAATATCTGTCTCATTTTATGAAAACAGACGGCCTGATCGCGCATGCGCAGTACTTTAATTATGAATATCGGGGGGAAGAAAAGGACACAGTCAGCGAATATACGGTTCGTGCGGTGGAAAACAGACAGGAATTCCTGGATGGCGGACGGATCTATTACGACCGCGGTATTCTGGTCACGGTGAAAGATCCGAAGGTTCAAGCGGGAGATTTGAATTATAACGGAATGCCCATGGAAAATTTCCAGATAGAGGAAGGAGAGTATTACGCGTCCCTATATGGTATGGATTCATTTAATATCGGGAAACTGGACGTAATAGAAGGGGAGCTGGATGAAGAAAAGCTGGCCACCGGCAGATATGTGATCGTCGGGGTGACAACGGATGATAAGGGGAAACCTGCCCTCGAAAATCAGCATTTTCACACAGGAGATCAGATATCCTTAAATAACCGGGGAGACAAAAGGGAATTTGAGGTTCTGGCAGTGAATGCCATTCACGTTTATGGTGAGACCACCCGGAATTCCGACGAATACACTTTTATTCTTCCTTCCGATGTGTATCGGGAGTTTACAGGATCAGATGAGGTGATGAGCTATACCTTTGATGTGAAACCCGGGAAGATACAAAGCATGACGGAGTTTCTGGCGGATTATACCGGGAACACGGAACCGGAGATGTCCTATGAGACAAAACAGTCCTATGCCGGTGAATTCCGGGAAATGCAGTATATGCTGCTGCTGGTCGGGGGGGCTCTGAGCTTTATCATTGGTCTGATCGGTATCCTGAATTTTATAAATTCCATACTGACCAGCATCCTGTCCAGAAAGCAGGAATTCGCTATACTGACCAGTATCGGTATGACCCGAAAGCAGATGCAGAAGCTGCTGGCCTGTGAGGGACTTTACTATGCCGCAGGTACCGGTATTACCGCACTGCTGTTGGGAATCCTGACATCCGTTATCGTGATTGGCCAGGGAGGAGGCTCGATCTGGTTTTTCAGTTACCACTTTATGATCTGGCCGCTGCTGGCCTGCATACCGTTACTGTTTCTTCTGGGAGTCCTGGTGCCGGTTTTGGCTATGCGGGGGATGGTAAAAGAAAGTGTGGTCGAGCGGTTAAGGGAGATTGAATAAATAAGAACAATTGTAAAAGCCGGCAAACAAAAGGGGACATGTACAAACTGGTTTTTCCCAAATCATTTTATTGATTTTTGAAAAACCAGTTTATTGATTTTAACGAGTGACCGGATGGACATAGGGATAATAATTCTGCAAAGTTGAGACATCTGCCGACTTCCCTTTATAAGTCTTAAGCCATTCGTTATAACCCGGGTTATCCCAGACGGTTCCGTCCTGGAATGTAACCTGTTTTACACAGAACAGGCCATAGGCTACCTGATTGGGTCCGCCGTCCCCGACCTTGGGCCATCCGGTCATCTTTTCGCCGTCATACAGAGACCACCCGCCGACCGGATCTGACGTCTGACCGGGCTTAAGTGTCGTATCATCCTCCACAAGCCAGTCATAAGTGTACTCCGAACTGGAATCCGGTAAAAACCACTTCAGTTTCAGAGGATTCCCGGATTCATCATAAGCCAGCATACAATACTGGGTATCGACCACCGTCCGATCCGTTAGATTCGTGAGAATATTATGGAGATAAGGCCATCCGTCATCATAATAACGAAGTTCAACGTTTTCAAAGACAATTGCCTGTTCCTGCTGCTCCCCAGCCGGTTCCGTCCCGGCCATATCATGGTGATCAGCCGAAGCAGCCGGACTTTGTTCGGGGAGTTTATTTTGCCTGCCGGCCGGAGTCTGTATGATCTCACGATCCGGATTCGGTTTGATATCAGCGCTGCTGGAAGTTGCAAAACCGATCGTGATGCCGATAATGAGTGCGATAGAAACAAGCGCTGCCCAAAAGGACGACTTTTTATATTTCATAATTGCTTTCATCCTTTCTTCGATTGCAAATCTACTAAAACTATTGGCAAAAGGCACGAGCCCTCCTTTTTGTTCCTCCATGCTGATCAGAGTCATAGCATAAGGGTAGCGCGACGTCTGTCCCAGCGCACACAAGACAGCTTCATCACAGGACAATTCCAGATCCCGGTTGGCGATCACATACATTATCCAGACAAACGGATTAAACCAGTGCACGCACAGGGCGGCAGTCAGAAGAAACTTAGTCAGCCCGTCAAAACGCCTCACATGTATGTGTTCATGAAGCAGAATATAATCCAATTCCTGAACATCCCAGACTTTTTGTTTCGGAAGAAGTATGACGGGCCTGAGAATACCATAGCTAAGAGGAGCCCTAAGCCGGCTGCACTGGCGTACCACCAGCTGCCTGATCAGATCATGTTCCATCAGCCATTTCGAGACCGCATCGCTCTCCAGCGGCAGTGCTTCCGCAAACACCCGCCGGCATCGGATATAGCAGACAAGGAAATACATCGCACACAGCAGCCCTCCAGCAAGCCATAGCAAACCCAACACTGTAACCAATGAAAAAGGGTCAGCCTGGGACCCAAGACCCGATAATCCACCAGTATCAGCCTTGCCAGCATGATTTAACGGAAGGAGATTACCGACCGTTGTATCCGCCGCATATCCATGCGCCCCTTTCTGATCGATCATTGAATATATACTGACCGGGGAAGGAAAAGAAATCGGAATCAGCAGCCGCGCCAGCACGATCCACCACAACACCAGAAAAGTCTTTTTCGGCAGCCGATGAAGCAGCAACAGCCGTACAGCGGCAACCAGGGCGATCATGATCCCTGCAGACACGCTCATCCGCACAAGTGTCATTCCATATCACCTCCGGACCCGCCTACTATCTGTCTTAGTCTTTCAATCTGCGCGGCAGACAGATTTTTCCGGCCAAGCAGGGAAGCGAACAACTTATCGACAGAGCCGTCAAAAACCTTATTAATCAGCTCATCGGTCTCCTGTTCCTGTACCTGTTCTTTTAAAATAAGGGCATGGCAGACAAAATGCGGTTCCCTGCGCTCAATCGCCCCCTTCTTAATACACCGCTTAATCAGTGTATAAGTAGTATTCACATTCCATCCAACCTGATCCTTAAGCACATCCGCAATATACTTAGCTGTAACATCCCCCTCCTTCCAAACCACATCCATCACTTTCAATTCCGAGTCAAACAATTTTATAGACATACCGACACCTCCTAAATACCTGAACCCAATACTTTAATTCATACTACCACAGTAGTATTCCATACGGCCATACTACCACAGTCTTACGAAAAAGTCAATACTACCACAGTAGTATAAAAAGAATCTCAGTCATCACCAACGCAGGAGAGGGAAGGGCCTTTGCGCCCGGTGCCGCTCCCCGCCTCTTCCCTCTCCGGACCCGATACCCCCCGTTAAGATATATTAACGCTCCTTAAATATGAGGTTTCGCCTTGCATATTTTCTGCAAAGGAGGTAATATGAGTAAGATATTATGAAACGGCGCAGAATAAAAGCGCAGTGAATGTACAACTGGAGGTAAAGATGAACGAAAAAGTAAAAAAATTTGCCGGAAGCGAATATCTTCCTTTGCTGATTCTGGGTGTGGCTTATTTTGCTATCCATCTGGTAGTACCCAAGATCGCAGATGATATTTCGACATATGATGCTTATAAGAACGTGGATTTTTTTTCCCCCTCTTTTCTGTGGTTTATGGTGAAGGACTGGTATTTTAACTGGTCATCCAGAATATTTCTGGATTTCTCTATGGATTTCTTCAATATGGCTCCTCAGTTTATCTGGGTGATCCTGGATGTCCCTTCGATCATTTTATTGATCTATTCCATTTCCCGTATATTTCCCGCGAAACACAGGACTGCCTGTATGTGGGTGCTGGTGGGCTTTTTCTTCCTGTATGAATTCATCAATCTGGGCGGGACAGGCTTTATCACAGTAACAGTGACCTATCTGTGGCCTCCGGCACTGGGAATGTATTCGATTCTGCTGACCAAACGGCTCCTGACCGGGGAGAAAGTGCGCATGTGGCAGTATATCCTGGCTGCGCTGGGACTTGTGTATGCGACGAACCAGGAGCAGATGTGCGGGATCGGTCTGGTGCTCTTTACCTTCTGCTTTATCTATCAGTGGGTAAAAAAACAGCCCAGGCTCTATATCGGTATACAATGGTTGATTACCGCGGCGAATTTTATCAACTTCGCCACCTGTCCCGGAAATGCACAGAGGGCGATTTCGGAAGAGGCGAATTATTATGTGGGATACAGTACGATTTCCTTTTTCAATAAGATCCGTATGGGGATCTATGCCACCGGTATGAAGCTGCTGATCGGAAACTGGCTGTTTTTCATGTTTGCCATTCTGCTGGCGGTGCTGGTGATCCGCAAACAAAAACAGCTGTGGAAGAGAATCGTGGGTCTGATTCCGTTGGGGATTGCCGTCGTTTTCGGCCCTCTGGCCCCTTACGCAGCCCGGATATTCTGGGTGATCGACCGGATTCCCGACGGAGGAACCCTTTATGGTGATCCGTCAGCGATCGGCACGGTGATGGTCGGCAGGGAGATCTTGATGTTTGTGCTGATCCTGATCGCGGCAGTCACGGTTCTGTTAGCCCTGTACTGGATTTTCGGTAAATCCACGCTTACCTGGTGCCTGATGTTCGCGGTGATCATGGGGTATGCCACCCGTGCGGTTATGGGATTTTCCCCGACGATCTGGGTATCCGGCGAGAGAACCTATTTCTGGATGCATGTGGCTTTGATGTTCTGCAGTTATGTGATGTTTGATGAGGTACTGAGTACGGTGGAAGGGAAATATGAATCCCTGGCGCTTATGGCCGTCGGTACGCTTCCGGTGTCAGGAGTCCCCCAGACGGTTTATTACTGGGTGATGATCGCGGGACTCTATCTGAAAAGGTCCCTTTCCTTCGCCGCGACTTATATGATCGTGCTGTGGATACCGGCTGTGGTGCAGTATTTCGAAAGCTTTCAATTTATCTCTCATCTTTGATGGAATACGAAATTGTAGTGGATAACAGTAGAGCAGCGTGGTATAATGTGAGTGTTCCAAAATACCAGAAATAGGAGGGGGATATACGGATGCATAGAAAAAAACTGATTGCCCCTATCATCATTGCGGTGCTCTTTGTTCTCTATCTGACCGGCCTTTTGGTTTTGTGGACGAACTTTTACCTGCCTTTGCCTGCAAAAGTCATTGGTATGGTGATTCTGTTGGCGCTGGCGGCTGTGATGATCTTCGTGCTGGTAGAAAGAATCCAAGAGATAAGGAGTGGAGAAGAGGATGATCTTAGTAAATACTGATTACATTTCTGGAAAAAATTTGTCCATGCTGAGTCTGGTAAAGGGAAGTACCATTCAGTCCAAGAATATTGGGCGGGATATTACCCAGAGCTTTAAGACGATCGTGGGCGGCGAACTGAAGGCCTATAACGATATGATGAATGAGGCCAGGGCACTCGCCACCAAGAGAATGGTGGAGGAAGCGGAGCAGATGGGCGCGGATGCCGTAGTCAATGTCCGTTATGCCTCTTCAGCGATCATGCAGGGAGCAGCCGAAGTAATCGCTTACGGGACGGCTGTAAAGTTTGTATAGGATACTTACGTATAAATGAAACCAACGTAGGAATAGAACCGCATCAAAGAATTGACAGAAATACGAAGGGCCGATGTAAAGGCTGCTGCGGTCAATGTGGCCGCCGGCTATATTTACATCGGTCCTTCTTCGGATTTTTCAATCGGTATCAGATTGATAAGAAATAGGTCTTAATTCTGAAAGAACAGGGTCAAAATCTTCAGTATGAAGGAGGGCGTCCCGGGAAATTCACCGAGAATTATTTCCCGGAACTGGGCAGCGCTAAGCGATTGCATTTGCCTGTGACCGGCTATTTCAATGATGCCGGATGCCTGATCGCCTACAGCGATATGCGCATTGGCATAACCGCCGACCGCTACGCGGGAGGCTACCGCGCAGCCACCGACGGAATAGATACCGACACAGAGACCTCCTGCGGCGAAGAGGCCTACGGCGACTCCGCCTACCGCCAGAATGCCTACGGCGACAGCCCCGAAGACAACGGCTCCGATACCGAGGGCGGACAGCACGAGAAGTCCGGCGCTGATGCAGCCAAGGGATAGGATACCGGCGCTGATAATTCCCAGGGAAATCAATCCAACTGCGATATTCCCGATGGCAAGAATCCCTTTGGCGCGGTAAAATCCCCTTCCCAGATTGATGTGAACCAGAGGGAGACCGAAAAGGGTCCGCTTACTCTTATATTCATAATGAGGCTGATAAATCCGATAAGGAATGCCAATAGTCTGCGGTTCTGAGTCTGCGCCGTCCGTAGAAGCGCTGACTTCCCCGGTATCCTTCAGCAGATGATCCAGGGAAACCTGGAAGTATTCACTTATGGCGACCAGATTGCTGACATCGGGGGTCGAGGACCCGGTTTCCCATTTCTGGACGGCCTGCCGGGACACACCCAGATGGCCGGCCAGGTTTTCCTGAGACAGGCCGCGTGCTTTTCGCAGCTGATAGAGTTTTTCTGAAAATGTCATTTTTCCCTCCATGTGTGTATTGTAATATATTTATCACGTCATGAGAATGGTAACAGAAAGAACCGTAAGCGGCTACCATCCCGGGTAAATAATTTGACAACCAGTGGTTGCAATCCGCTTAACAGCTGCGTTTTGTGCTAAAAGATGACGGGGCAAAGAATGACAGGACCCATCAATGGTCTTTGCACAGAATGTCCTGGAACTCAGGATGTTTCCCGAACCAGTGAGCGGCGTAAGAGCAGGTGCAGACACATTTTAGATTCGATGAGCGGATCTGTTCAGCCGCTGCCTGTACTAACTGGCCGGCGATCCCCCTGCCTCCAAGACTTTCGTCTACAAACGTATGATTGATATTGACGATGTGATCCGTCACTTCCGGGAATGTGATTTCAGCCAGAAGTTTTCCGGATTCATCATTCAGGTAAATGCGGTTTGTTTCACGGATAAAATCCATTTTAATACCTCCTTAACATCGCGCCTGACACAGCGGATTTTCTGAATGTTTCTGTGAGGGACATGCATTCAGTTTACAACAGTTTCAGCGAACACACAATATAGGAAAGATCGAAGAGGAAAACTTTCCGCAGGAGAACTTATGAAAACGAGAGAAGAGGCAATTGCCTTCTGTAAAGGATTTCCGGATGTCTATGAAGACTATCCTTTCCACGATCAAAACTGGACCGTAATGCGGTATGAGAAGAACCGGAAAAGCTTTGCATTTATTTATGAGCGGCAGGGAGCGGTCTGGATCAATGTAAAATGCCCGCCTGACTGGATCGAATTCTGGCGGAATGCGTTTACGGGAGTCGTACCTGCTTATCATATGAATAAGAAATACTGGAATTCTATTATCCTGGATGGCAGTATACCGGATTCGGAAGAGAAACGAATGATTTCAGAAAGCTATGACCTGGTAACCGGTGGGAGATAGCGGTTTTATTTCAGCTTTTTCCCCTCTTTTAACCGTTCCACGGCCTGAGCGGTCCTGCGGGACCGGGTATCTTCTTTTTTCGCATCCGTAATCCAGCGGATATAGTCCCGTCTGGATGAATAGGAGAGAGAGTCAAAAAAAGCGGCTGCCTGCGCATCGTTTCTAAGAGCGTTTCGAAAGGCTTCCGGCAATTCCAGGACTCTTTTTTCTTCGTCTTTTTCCAGAGTGACATGAACCATGTCACCAAACCCTTTCCCGATCTTTGCCCGGATTTCCCTGGTGATGCCGATCATATAGCAGCCGCCCATTCGTACCAGGGAGCCGCGGTATTCGATACCGTCAAAGGTGGCTCTTACCTTTACACGTTTCGCGCCGAATACTTCATATACGTCAAAGGGAGGTTCGATATAGCCGCCATTGATCCCTTCGTGTTGTTTGATTACTGCGTCAAATTCCTGTTTCATGTCTGCCTCCGGTTCATGCCGATCATTATCTGTATGGCAATTCCTTTTTATAGCCTAAGGATACCCAAATGTTCCAATAATATTTTCGTACCCAGACAGATCAGAATAATTCCGCCCAAGAATTCCGCTTTGGCCTTATACCGGGAGCCGAAGGCATTTCCAATCCTGACACCCAGCATGGACAGCACAAATGTGATAATGCCGATGAAGGAGATGGCAGGAACAATGCGTACCTGCAGAAAAGCAAACGTGATGCCTACCGCCAGCGCATCGATACTGGTAGCCAGCGCCAGAATCAACATGGTTCGAACGCTTAAGTCCGCGTCAGCGTCAGCGCAGCCGCACGCTTCACAGCCGCCCCCCTTGCGGGCTTCCAGTATCATATTGACACCGATGGCTCCCAGCAGGAGGAAGGCGATCCAGTGATCGATACTGGTGATCTGTTTTTGAAAGTTAACACCCAGAAGATAACCGACGGCCGGCATGGCCGCCTGGAAAAAACCAAAATATAGGCCAACCAGCGCGGCCTTTCGAAGTGTAATCTTTTTCATGGACAAGCCCTTACAGACAGCTACTGCGAACGCATCCATGGAAAGCCCTACGGCCAGTATAAAGAGTTCGGCAAAATTCATAATAGTCCCCCCAAACTCACGCCATCCTATCGATTGGCAGTGAATGACACAAACAAAATAACTATATCACATAGTTTACCGGTATTGCAATAAGATATGCGGGAGAGGATTTGCGCTTTTTTGGGGGGTATTACATAAAAATACATTTGAAACATTTCCTTTGAAGTTTTGAAACATTGAAACATTTCCCATAAAACCTTTTGCTGAACCATCCGGAATATGTTATAATTTTACAAATTGCGACAGATGGTCAGACCTGACATCTGATGAAAGAACAGAGAATGTATGAGTGGAAAAGCCCATGCATGGAGGATAAAATGAGTCAAAACGGAACGATGTTACAGCTATTCGAGTGGTATCTGCCTGCCGATGCTTCGCATTACCGCAGGATCGCTGCGGATGCCGCCGCACTTTCGAATGCGGGAATTACAGCCGTATGGCTGCCGCCGGCGTACAAAGGAGCGGCCGGCAGATCGGATGTGGGGTACGCGGTATACGATCTCTATGATCTGGGAGAGTTTGATCAAAAGGGAGGCATTCCCACCAAATACGGAACCAGACAGGAATATCTGGATGCCATTCAAAGCCTTAAGGCGCAGGGCATACAGGTATACGCGGATATCGTGCTGAATCACCATATCGGAGCGGACGCGTCTGAGGACGTCAGAGTTCGGGAAGTAAATGAAAAAAACAGAAATGAAATCACTTCGCAGGAGGAGACGATCCGGGCCTGGACTGTTTTCAATTATCCCGGCCGGGCCGGCAAATATTCGGATTTCACCTGGAATCATAACCATTTTGACGGCATAGACTGGGATGAACAGTCCCGCAGAAACCGAATTTTCCAATTTGCCGGTAAGCATTGGGAAGGAGAGGTGGATGCGGAAAATGGCAATTATGATTATCTGATGGGAGCGGATGTGGATTTTGAAAATCCAGAGGTACTGCAGGAATTGGACAGATGGGGAAAGTGGTACCTGGATACCACGGGAGTGGACGGCCTGCGGCTGGATGCGGTGAAGCACATCAATGCGGACTTCTATCAGCACTGGCTGCCCATGCTCCGGGAACATACCGGAAAGGAGCTGTTTGCGGCAGGAGAGTACTGGAGTCCGGAAGTGGCGCGTCTGGAGCAGTATCTGGGCAGAGTGGACGGGAATATGTCCCTTTTTGATGTCCCGTTGCACTTTCATCTGTACCAGGCAAGTATCCAGGGAGAGCAGTATGATTTCAGAGGGCTGTTTCCCGGTACGCTGGCAGGGGAAAATCCCTGCCGGGCTGTTACCTTCGTGGATAATCATGACACGCAGCCCGGGCAGGCACTGCAGTCCTTTGTCCAGGCCTGGTTTAAGCCCATTGCATACGCACTGATTCTTTTAAGGGAGGCGGGGTATCCATGTGTGTTCTATGGTGATTATTATGGGATACCTCATGATGGGATAGATGCGGTGGAAGGCCTGTCACGGCTGCTGGAAGCCCGGGCAAAGCTGGCCTATGGTCCACAGCATGATTATATCGATGATCCCCGTGTGATAGGCTGGACCAGAGAAGGGGACCAGGAGCATGAGGGGTCCGGAACCGCGGTGCTGCTGTCCAATGGAGCAGGAGGCAGTAAGCGTATGTATGTGGGGAACAGATTCAAAGGAAAGATTTTCCGGGATTATATGGGAAAATGTGAGGATAAAGTAATGATTCAGGAGGATGGAACCGGGGTTTTCCATACAGCGGGCCGGTCGGTTTCGGTTTGGTATGAGTGCGCAGCAGAATAGATGGAGAAGGAATAGGATTTACAGAGCGGTCGGAGTATTGTTGGCAGTCTTATATCTGGGAGGAAGCGCTGGATGCGGGCAGAGCGAACGCAGCAGCCAGTTCCAGAAAAAAGAGACTGCCACGAAGAGTCTGGCATCCAACGGGGATCTGATGATGCGGACCGATTATTCAGATGAGAATAACTGGCTCTCCCTGCCAAAGTACCAGGATAAGCAGGTGGATATCTTCTATGTGTATCCTACGGCCTGGGGAATGCCGGAGGGAAGCACATCGGTAGTGAGTACTATTGACAATGAAAAAATGCGCCATACCGCGGCGGGGAATTTTGAGACACAGGCCACCGCATTTCAGCCGGTGGGGAATATTTTTGCCCCCTTTTACCGGCAGCTGGACGCGGGATTCATCCTCAGCAAGTCGCCGCTGATAGAGATGGCCTATATCGGCGTGACGCCATATGCGGATATTGCGGATTCCTTTGATTATTATATCAAACATTATAATCATGGCAGGCCATTTATACTGGCGGGCCATTCTCAGGGAAGCATGGTATTAAAAGAATTATTGATGGTATATATGAAGGAACATCCGCAGGTACAGGAGCGGATGGTCGCGGCATACCTGCTGGGTTTTTCCGTTACGGAGGAAGATATGCAGAGAAATCCCCATCTGAAATATGCAGAAGGGCCTGATGACACAGGCGTGATTATCTCCTTTAACACAGAAGCGCCGGGCCTGACGGTGGAAAATAAAACCGTACTGGAAGGGGCGCTGACGATCAATCCCATTACCTGGACCAGATCAGAAACCACAGCCTCCGCTTATTTAAGCAAAGGTTCCAGAATCCGGGACGGCGAGGACTACATGGATATCTTCCATTTCGCGGACGCTGCCGTGAATCAGGAACGGGGAACGGTAATGTGTTCCACGGTCGATCCCCAGGAGTTCAGAAGCGGAAGCTCGGATCTGTTTCCTCTGGGGGTATACCACGCATATGATTACCAGTTTTACTATTATGATATAAGGGAAAATGCCCGGAACCGGGTGGAACATTATTTCCAAAATGCGCAGACGGGAAATTAACCGGGCGCTGTATGGAAAATGAAAATATAATCAGCCAGTGGCACCGATCGGCAGAACCGCATCGGCTGCCACTTTTTGATTTCATGGGAACCTGTTCCTATGAATCAGCTTTCCAAAGCAGATAATTTCCGGATTATGAAGAATCCAATGAAAAAGAGCAGCGGACAGAACACCCATTCCAGACCCGAAGGCAATCCCGGAAAGACCAGAATAACAGCGCCGATCACAAACCCGAGTATCACCAGATAAGAGGCCTTCGTATAATGATCCAGCACATATTCCAACAGCCTGGTAGTCAAAATGATACCGGCAATTCCGCCGATCCCCAGCGGGAGCAGATAGGGCAGGTGCAGTGTCGTGATCGCATACATCGTGTCCTCATACATGCCCAGCATGAGCAGCATATAAGAGACGCTGATACCCGGCAGAACCAGGGCGACTGCAGTGATGATTCCGGCCAGTCCCAGCATGAAAAAATGAGTTAAACCGCTGCCGGCACGGCTCCCAAACAAACCGGCCGGCAAAAGGTTCATCAGATAGACCAGCAGGATACCAATAAACGGATAAAAAACGACGCCGAACGAAAACTTTTTCACATCGGCTTTACGAAATATCATCGGAATACTGCCGGCTACAGCCCCCATAAAAAAATACATGGACGGCAGGTGGAATGTGTCTACCAGGAAGAGAAGAGGTTTCGCAAAAAGTAACATACCCAGTAGAGCGCCGGCAGTAAAAGTAATAAGAAATAGCAGATTTTGGCGGATATCTTTCAAAAAGGAACTTACACTTCGTATCAGGGCATCATAAATTCCAAGAATCATGGCCATAGAACCGCCGCTTACTCCGGGAACCAGCAGGGAACCTCCAACAATAATGCCTTTCCCAAATACAACTAAATGAGGTTTTTTCATAAAATACTCCTTCATTTAGGATACCGCCCGATCAAAAGTGAGTACATTGAAAGCTTTACTATTTTACCATGCTACCACACTAAAACACAAGGGGATATCCTATTTCTTTATAAAAATTTTATATTTACAGGTACTGTTTGCAGATATAGGGCTGAGGCCAGAGCTGAGGGCCGGGAGGAGCGGGACGGGGCGTGGACTTTCAGAACCGGGCGGGGCATCCCGCGGGGGAAAATCGCTTCGGCCGGACCTAAGATCGGCTAACTCCGAAGTCGGGAGAACCTCTTATTAGCAGGGCCCGGAACAAACTCGCCAAAGGGCGGCTCGGACAGTGTTCCGGGGGTTCTTTCTGAGAGTTGGGTATAGCCTGGTAGCCGGAATGCCCACATACTTATACATTAAGCCGGTTGCGGGCATTCCGGCTACCAGGCTATACCCAACTCTCAGAAAGAACCGTTCCGGGCCCTGCGAGGTTCTCCCACCTTCTGCGTAAGCAGATCTAAGGCCCGGCCTCAAGCGATTTGCCCCCGCGGGATGCCCCGCCCGGTTCTGAAAGTCCACACCCCGTCCCGCTCCTCCCTGCTTTATAAAAGGCCTTTTTCCATGTTCTGATAGGTATGAAGGATCTCATTTGTTATATGTGTCCTTCTCTTTTTTAATTGCAATACCGCTTTGTACATTTGTACTATTATGGTAAAACATTAGTAATAGTACATTATTTGTTCTGCAATAGTACAATATCGATACTATAGTAGCAGTACATTATTCGTGTTATGATAGAACAATTTTAGAACAATAATTGAACTATAATAGAACTATAATTGCATAATTTTAAAACTGCTATATTACAATTTTATAGCTGCTATCCTACAGCATTCGTATGATATTTGTTCAACAACAGCCCTACAAGTTAGCATCCTCAAAATATAATAAAGTATTTTGAAGGATAATAATTAAGAGAATCTATTCTGCTAAACGTATACTTTCCAATAATTAAAAAACTTATCATTCTCTTTATTTACATTATGTTATAACGCTTTCATTCAGACCGCACTTTTCGTACATCAATTAAAAAATATAAAACAGATCTCCTGTGAATTTCCCAACACCGCATAAGAGCACAACCGCCTTGAGCCGGTACCAATGCAGGCGGGAAAAGGGGGCGGAAGGGGAGGCACCGGTCCTCTGCGGGCTAACGCTTCGGGGCGGGCTTCTCGCTATGGATGGGGGCTGGGCTTCTCGCGGGGGCAAATCGCTTGAGGCCGGGCCTTAGATCGGTTTACGCAGAAGTCGGGAGAACCTCGCAGGGCCCGGAACACTGTCCGAGCCGTCCTTTGGCGAGTTTGTTCCGGACCCTGCTAATAAGAGGTTCTCCCGCCTTCGGAGTTAGCCGATCTTAGGTCCGGCCGAAGCGATTTGCCCCCGCGAGAAGCCCAGCCCCCATCCATAGCGAGAAGCCCGCCCCGAAGCGTTAGCCCGCAGAGGACCGGTGCCTCCCCTTCCGCCCCCTTTTCCCGCCGTCCCCATTGTCCCCATCGTCCCCAGTCCCCATCGTCCCCAAAGCGCATTCTTAACAACATTTTAGCGAAGAAACCTTGGTATCCCGCTCACATCTATAGTATAATGCTATGAAGATTAAAGTATGAAAGGGGGCTTCCCGGTGGAGATCTGGAAAGACGGCCTGAAAACATTCTTGCTGCTGGCAGCGGCCACATTGCTGAATTATGCGGTAATGCAGCTGACGGACAGTCCGTATAATGTGGCAATTATTTATCTGCTGGGGATTATGCTGACAGCCAGGTTTACCAAGGGATATTTTTGGGGGATCGCGGCGGCTATCATCAGTATCGGGTGTATTAATTTCTTTTTTACCTATCCGTTTATGGCCTTGAATTTTTTCCTTCAGGGGTATCCCATTGCATTTATAGTAATGTTGTCTGTGGCGCTGCTTACCAGTACCATGATGACCAATATCCGCAAACACCAGGAGCTGGTGATCGAGACGGAGAAGGAAAAGACCAGGGCAAACCTGCTGCGTGCGGTTTCCCATGACCTGCGCACACCTCTGACCAGTATCATTGGTTCCAGCGCCACTCTCCTCGAGAACCGGAGGATGCTGGATGAAGAGGAGCAGAATGAAATGCTGGGGCAGATCCATGAGGATGCCAACTGGCTGCTGCACATGGTGGAAAACCTGCTGTCCGTAACCCGGATTCATGATGACCAGGTAAAAGTGACGAAGGTATCAGAACCGGCGGAAGAGGTGGTGTCGGAGGCTGTGGCGCGGCTGAAAAAGCGGTATCCGCAGGCGCAGATCGATGTGACTGTCCCGGTGGAGTTCCTGATGGTGCCGATGGATGCCACACTGATCGAGCAGGTCATCATTAATCTGCTGGAAAATGCGGTGAAATATTCCGGTTCTAAGAAGCCGGTGGGACTGGCAGTGGAGAAGAACGGGAATACTGCGGTATTTCATGTGCGGGATTATGGTGTCGGCTTGAGCACCACCCAAATGGAAACCCTGTTTGACGGGCTTTCGAATCCCCAGGGGGATTCCGTGGATAAGACAAAAGGAATGGGGATCGGCCTGTCGATCTGCCAAACGATCATACATGCCCATGGAGGCGGGCTAAATGCTGTCAATCATTCGGAAGGGGTGGAATTTATCTTTACCCTTCCGCTGGAAGGAGGAACAACTATATGAACAGGAAAATATCGGCCCTGATCGTAGAGGATGAACAGAATATCTGTAATTTCATCACCACTACGCTGTTGGCAAATGAATATAAGGTGCTGAAATGTGCCTCAGGGGAGGAGGCCTTGTCCATGATTCCCTCCTATTGTCCGGAGATCGTTCTGCTGGATCTGGGGCTGCCGGATATGGATGGAATGGAAATTATCCGGCAGGTGCGGGAGTGGTCGGCGGTACCGATTATCGTGATCTCAGCCAGGACCCAGGAAAAAGAAAAGGTGCGGGCGCTGGATCTGGGAGCGGATGACTATATCACCAAACCTTTCGGGACATCGGAACTGCTGGCCCGGATCCGTACAGCCATGCGCCACAGCAGCAGGGCGGGAGGCGGTTTGAGCGGCCCGAACCAGAAGTTTATGGCGAAAGATTTCTGCATCGATTTTGATAAGCGGATAGTCAGCGTGGGAGGACAGGAGGTGCACCTGACCCAGATCGAATTCAAACTGGTATCCCTGCTGGCTCAGAACGCCGGACGCGTGCTGACCTATGACTCCATCATATCGAAAATCTGGGGGCCTTATGCGGGCAGCAATAATCAGATCCTCCGGGTAAATATGGCGAATATACGCCGCAAGATCGAGAAAAACCCGGGAGACCCCCAGTATATTTTTACCGAGGTCGGTGTTGGATATCGTATGATAGAAGAGGACGGGGAGTCCTGATGGCCTGCCGGATCACTTTTATAAGCTGGATCAGCAGAGTCGGAAGGAAAGCCAGCACATAGATCAGGCACAGTTCGGTGATATCAGGCTTACTTACGGAGAATAACCGCTGCAGGCCCGGTATCATCAGAACGGCGTTCAGAAGCAGAAAGCCTGCGCCGAACGCGGCGATGCTGTATTTGTTGGAGCCAAGGCCAATTTCAAAGATGGATCTTTGATTCCGGCAGTTAAAGCCGTGGAACAGCCTGGCCAGGGTCAGTGTGGCAAAGGCCATAGTGCTTGCCATAGCGGTGCCGCCCCGGTTCATGCCGATAAAATAGGCGATCATCGTGAAGATACTGAGCAGCATTCCCTGCCAGAGTACGGCAGTGAGAAAATCTCCGGTTAAAATGCCCTGCTTAGGATTGCGGGGCTTTTGTTTTAACAGCCCCCGCTCTGCGGGCTCCATACCTATGGCCAGGGCCGGCAGACTGTCGGTCAGCAGGTTGATGAACAACAGATGGACCGGGGCGAACGGTACCGGAAGCGCCATAAGGAAAGTGAACAGTACACATAAGATGCCGGCTGTGTTCCCGGATAACAGGAACTGGATGGCATTTTTTATATTCTGGTACACGTTACGGCCGTTGGCCACCGCCTTGATGATGGTGGCGAAGCAGTCGTCTGTCAGGATCATGGAGGCGGCGTCTTTGGATACCTCTGTGCCGGTGATGCCCATAGCTACCCCGATGTCCGCTTTTTTTAAGGCCGGCGCGTCATTGACTCCGTCTCCGGTCATGGCGGTGATATGTCCCCGGCGCTGCCAGGAATCTACGATCCGGATTTTATGCTCGGGGGAAACCCGGGCGTACACGCTGATGCGCGGCAGCTTTTCATCCAGCTCTTTTTCCGTCAAGCGGTCCAGTTCAGTACCCGTCAATGCCAGATCTCCGGCCGTGTAAATGCCCAGCTGCTGCGCGATGGCGGTGGCGGTAACTTTATGGTCTCCGGTGATCATGATGGTACGGATTCCGGCTTCCCTGGCCTGTGCTACCGCATCTATGGATTCCGGTCTGGGAGGATCGATCATGGAGACCAGCCCCAGAAAGATGAAGTCCGCCTCCTGGTCAAGGGTGAGCCCCCCGGTGTCCGGAAGATAACGTAAGGCCAGGGCCAGTACCCGGAGCCCCTGCTCGGAAAAATTCTGATTCTGATATAGGATTTCCGCCTTGTCTACAGCCGTTAACGGCCGCGGGCCTTCCTCCGTCAGGATGCTGACGGCTTTTTCCAACAGGATGTCGGGGGCGCCTTTGGTCAGCAGTACCGGCTGGCTGTCTATGATGTGGGCGGTACTCATGAGCTTCCGGTCAGAGTCAAAGGGCAGTTCGCCAAACCTGGGATAAGACTTCCGTAATTCTGCCGGATCGGTCTGCAGCTTTATCCCCATATGCAGAAGCGCGATTTCCGTAGGATCACCGATCTGCTTCCCATCGGCGATGGCGCTGTCATTGGTCAGAAGTGCGGTATATAAGAAATATTTGTGAACCGGGGAAGTAAGATTCAGTTTATGATAATCCAAAACCTGCCCGCCCAGGTAACAGGACTGTACAGTCATTTTATTCTGGGTCAGAGTACCTGTTTTGTCGGAACAGACAATGGAGACACAGCCCAGGCTTTCCACTGCTTTGAGATCTTTGATGATCGCATGTTCCCGGACCATTTTCTGGGTCCCCATAGCCTGTACGATCGTGACAATGGAACTTAAGGCTTCCGGAATGGCGGCTACGGCCAGTGCTACGGCAAACATCAGGGAGTCCAGTATGGGCATATCCCGGTACAGGCTCATGAGGAAGATGATTCCGCACAGAGCCAGAATGGCGAAGGCAAGGCGGCTGCCGAACTGATCCAGGCTTACCTGGAGAGGAGTTTTCTTTTCTTTGGTCTGATTCATGAGGGATGCGATTTTGCCCAGTTCCGTATCCATACCGGTAGCGGTAACCACAGCCGACCCTCTGCCGTAAGTGACCAGCGAACCGGAGAATACCATATTCTTCTGATCGCCCAGAGCGACTTCCTGTTGGGAAAGCACCACATCCAGCTTTTCCACCGGTACGGATTCACCGGTCAGGGAGCTTTCATTGACCTGAAGGGAATGACTGTCTATGATCCTTGCATCCGCACTGATCAGGTCACCGGCTTCCAGCATCAGGATATCACCAGGAACGATCTGGCTGGCCGGAATCTCGATTTTAGTGCCGTCTCTCATGACTTTGGCCGCGGGTGCGGATAAGGCTTTCAGACTGTCCAGGGACTTTTCCGCCTTCATATGCTGTACCGTACCTAGAATGGCGTTCAGAATGATGACGGCAAAGATCACCAGGGTACTCTCAAGGTTTCCGGAGATCATGGAGATCACCGCGGCACAGATGAGGATGAGAACCAGAAGATCCTGAAACTGCTTCAGGAAGATGAGAAAGGGACTGACTTTCTTGGATTCTGTCAGGGTATTGTGTCCATATTCCTCCAGCCTTTTTATTGCCTGCTGGCTGCTCAGGCCATCGGGAATGGTATGAAGGGATTCTAACACCTCATGCTGTGACTGATTGAAATATTTCATAATAAACTCCTCCTTTTGGAAATGCGAACCGTGGAACACATTCCTATAGAATAAAAAAAGACCTCCAACGTACCCAATCCTTGATCGGATACGTTAAAAGTCTTGTTACCGGATACGGTATGACCTGCCAGGCCTTACAGGGCCGGGATTGTTGACAGGACATTTGTAACTACTCCCTTTTAACTTAGCTGCATTATATCGGACATTGTCCGCCGGGTCAACCACTTTTTATTTTTCTTTACATTTTTTTAACGACGGGACGAGGCATTTCATGTTACAATTGGTTTGGGTAAATCCGCGTATGATTAAAATCGGAATTTCCACCCAAACTTATAAGCAGGAAGGTTCCATGAATTTTTTCCATAGAATTTATGGCACAGTAAATGCGTAATTGGAGGTTAATATGAGAAAAACCAAAATAGTATGTACCCTGGGTCCGGCCACGGATGATGATCAGATTTTGAGGCAGCTGATGCTGGAAGGCATGGATGTCGCCAGATTTAATTTTTCACATGGCGATCACGGGCAGCACGAGCGGAACCTGACACGGATCCGAAAGCTTCGGGAGGAGCTGAATCTCCCTATAGCTGCCCTGCTGGACACCAAGGGGCCGGAAATACGGATCGGTACTTTTCCCAATGGTCCGGTAGTATTGGAAAGAGGACAGCAGTTTACGCTGACGGTCAACGAAGTCGATGGGGATGCGCACCGGGTTTCTATCACCTATAAAGAACTGGTCAGGGATATCGAAGTGGGGACGAGAATTCTGATCGATGACGGGCTCATCGAGATGAAGGTATTAAGCTTCGATGATACGGATATCCTGTGCGAAGTAATCAACGGCGGAACCATATCTGACCGTAAGGGCGTTAATGTGCCCGGGGCAAACTTAAGTATGCCATACATCAGCGATAAAGATTATGAGGATATCGTATTTGGAATTGAAAAAGGTTTTGATTTTATAGCCGCATCTTTTGTCCGGACAGCGGATGATGTCCTGCAGATCCGGAAAATTCTGGAGGACCATCATTGTGACAGCATCAATATCATATCTAAAATTGAAAATTTGCAGGGTGTTAAAAATATAGATGAGATCATAGAAGTCTCTGACGGCATTATGGTCGCCAGAGGGGATATGGGAGTGGAGATTCCGCTGGAAGATGTCCCCATCGTCCAGAAGATGATCATACGGAAAGTATATAATGCGGGAAAACAGGTGATCACCGCTACCCAGATGCTGGACTCCATGATCAAGAACCCCCGTCCTACCCGGGCGGAGGCAACGGACGTGGCCAATGCAATCTATGACGGAACCAGCGCGATCATGCTGTCCGGAGAGACAGCCGCGGGCCTGTATCCGGTCGAAGCCGTAAAAACCATGGTAAAGATCGCGATCAAGGCGGAAGAGAGTATCGACTACCGGACCCTGTTCAAAAACAGGGAATCGGTGAATAATCCGGATATTACCAATGCCATCTCCCATGCCACCTGTATGACAGCGGTGGATCTGAATGCCTCGGTGATCATCACCGTGACCAAATCAGGAAAGACGGCCCGGATGATATCCAAGTACCGTCCGCCCTGCCCGATTATCGGAGGCAGTACTTATGGTTATGTCTGCAGGCAGTTAAACCTGTCCTGGGGTGTGATACCCATCATGATGCGGGAAGAGCGCAACACAGACGAACTGTTCCACCATGCGGTGGAAGCCACCAGAAGGGCGGGATACCTGAAGGAAGGGGACCTGACCGTCATCACGGCCGGGGTACCGCTTGGAATGTCGGGTACGACGAATTTGATTAAGGTACAGACCGTTTAACAGAGCGTAGACAGGATTTTGTGGACGAAGGTCCGGGAAGGGAGGGAGGCGGTCCGGCCTTTGGAACCGGGCGGCGAATCCCGTGGGGCCAAATCACTTCGGCCGGACCTAAGAATGGCTAACTCCGAAGGCTGGAGAACCTCTTATTGGCAGGGCCCGGAACAAACTCGCCAGAGGACGGCTCGGACAGTGTTCCAGGCCCTGCGAGGTTCTCCAGCCTTCTGCGTA
>NZ_JAWDIY010000024.1:0-83192 GCF_032380655.1 Diplocloster hominis
GATGAATTTGAAGAAGGATTTTATATTGACCTCTTCTAACCACCGTCTGTTTACTTTGCTCGCATTTTGCGGGCTTTTTTAATCAATAGTTAGCTATTTGGCGAACTTTCTTATTATATAAAAAGAGCGTCCCATTTCTGAGACGCCCATCTGCCGGTAATGTGTTTTATTTGTTAGTCTGTCCGTATTGCCGATACGCTCGGTGTTTTGTGATATAGTCCATTTGCTCGCCACTAATTTAACTATCTTTCAGCATTACAACATCACTAAAGTTAAATGTCAGCTTTTTAGTTAAAGCATTGAGTTCAAAACTCGCTCGGCGGTTTTGCGGAGCTGTACAGCGTTCTGCGTTTTGAGGGTATGGACGATGTGTGCGGCCGCTCCTCAGACACTGCGCGTGACAAAGTCGTCTCGGTCTGGAGAAAAGGCGCTGCCGCGCGCGGGGGTGTGTAGTCAAGAATGCTGACGGGAGTCAATTCCTTGGCCAGCGGGTGGTCAGCATAATCAAATTTTTTCAGTTTCAGGACATTGTGTCCTCGGATGACCACCAGCAGTTCCTCGTTGGGGATGCGCAGCACCTCGTCCGGAGTCAGCAGCCGTCTGCGCCCCTGGCCCTCTGTCTGACGGTATTGGGGGATGACCTGCGCTACGGCAATGGTCTTGCGCACGGTCATGGTGGAGTTGATCTCCACCGACATATCACCGCTCCGCGCGGAGAAGTACTCGGCGCTGACCTCATCGGTACAGCCCAGCATGAGCTGCACGTCCAGGTTACCGACGATCTCCGCCCAGAGATTGTTGGGATACCGGTTCTGGAGCTGACCGAGGCTCTGCACGGCCAGCATCACATAGATCGCACGGCTGCGGATAACGCTGAGCGTACGGGCAAAATCCGAACCGTCCGCTGCGCCGCCGAGCTTGCCCACATTGTTGAACTCATCGAAGATGAGGTTGACCGGGACTTTGCAGCGCAGCTCCGGCGTGCTGTCGGCATAGCGCACCAACTTGATGAATAGAAACGAAAAGAACAGCGAGGACAGAAACGCCATCGTTGCGTCCTGGTCGCTGAGTATGACGAAGTAGGCGCATTTGCGCTTGCCCGGCGCCGTGAGATCGATATCGCTGCGGCTGATGATGTCCCGCACGGCCTCGTTCTGTAAGACCTGTAACCGGGTGCCGAGTCCAAGGACGATGCCGGAACGCACCGTGTCGCTGGCCTGCGAGAAAAGATTGAACGGCGCACGGGCGGGGTGATCCAGCGGCAGCTTTTCAAAAAGCGCCGTCAGCTGCCGTTCGCTGTTTTGGGTCAGGAGCTGGTAGGCGGCCGCCAGGTTCTTCGTCTCCGGGCTGCGGCTCCTGTCCAGATCGATATAGAGCACCAGCGCTTTGAGCAAATTGGCCTCGCCGTTGTCCCAGAAATGGTCGCCCTTGCCCTCACTGGTGTTGGAGATGATGACATTGGTCAACACCTGCGCCAGCAGAGTATCGCCGTTCAGGTCTGACATGCAGTTCCATGAGTCGCCGTGCCGGGGGTCTACCAGGTTGAATACTTTTACCTCATACCCGTTCTTGCGGAACAACTCGGCGGTATCGTTATAGAGCTCCGCCTTCGGATCCGTAATGACTGCCGACTCTCCGCGCTTGAGTATGGTGAACAGTGCCGGACGGATCACGCCACGGGATTTCCGGGTACCTGATGCACCGAATACGGCGATGTGGCGGTTCAGTCTGGTGTCTTTAGGTAAGCAGACGACGCTGCCGTTTTTTTCGCCCAGGATGATGCCATCGGCCTGCGACGGAGGCTTGATCTCCAGAATCTCTTTCAGTTCCTTGTCCTTCATCCATGAAGCGGTGCCGTAGGTTCCGTACTTGCTGCGGGTAAATCCGCGCTCATCGTAGTCCTTGGAGCTGAATTTATCGTGGAAACGCACATAGGCCGTGATACCGACCCCGGTCAGCAGCAGTATACCGATGCTTTTTAGCCCCGGGATGCTGAAGGCGCTGCCCAGACACACGATCGGATTCCAGTCTACGGCGCCGATGGTCGTTTGCCCTGTAAGACCGCCGGAATTCATCCAAAGCTCGTAGTTTATCAGCAATTGGCCAAGCACTCCGCCCAGGTAAAGCAGGGTGATAAGTCCCGGTATGGAGACGGCGATGATGGCTGCTGCTCGCTTTTTATCCAGAATGCATTCCTCCTTTATAGTCCCAGTTCTGCTTCTACTGTGGCAGCGTCGATGGTTTTGAGTGTGATATACGGGCCAAGGTACTCTCTTAGAAAGGGCGCTTGATCATCGAAGCAGAGTACCTCGAAGCTCCCTGCACCGGTCTGCATTGCCTCACGAAAACGGATCAGGCGTGCGATGTCGCCGTCAAGATGCGAGAAAACACAGGTGCCGCCGATACTGGCGTCGTATTCCATGAATCCCCGGTTATATGACCGGACGTCTGGGTCGAACAGCAGCTCAAGCAGTTTTTCTTTCCAGTCTGGGACGGTGAGCAATCTGAGCTGCCGGATACCGCCGGCATTCATGGGCACAAAATAGATGTGTCGATAGATTCCATCAAACCGAAGTTCCAGTCGCCGGTTTTTATCCGACTCCAGCAGTGTGGTCAGCGCCGTATCATAGGACTCGCCCAGCAGGATTGCGGAGTCGATGCTCTGAACCCCGGCATTCATGCGGGCAAGCTCTGTCAGGCTGTGGAGTGCTTTGAACTCTCCCATGCCGTTCCATTTCATCGCGGCGTTCCGCGTGTTGTAAACGGCGTAACAGCTGCCGGAATAGAAGATTGCGCCGACGATGCGTGTGAACATGGTTTTGTTCTGTTCCGCAGGGGTGATCCTCTTGAAGTCCCGCGCCAGGTAGAAGGCAGGCGCGTCCGGTGTTATCCGAAGGATGGCACGGTTTTGCAAGGCGGGGAGCAGATAGGCCTTTGTCTCGACACCGGCTATCAGGTGCATCCCAATCGTCTCGGCAACCCGAAGGTTACGGTCCCGATGCGCCATACCGCCGGGAAATCTATGATTGTAAAACGCGGCCATATAATAGCCGTATGCGTCCGGATGTATCCATTCCAGTATGGGGAGAGCGCCCTTACAGAAACGAATCGCTTTGGCATTCCCGATACCGGTCATCTGCAGCAGCTTTACCCTCATCCGCTCATCGGTATCCGGGTTACGAAGCTCCTGTGTTGTGGAAAGTTTACCCACCAGCGCTCTGAGAGTACGCTCGTTTCCCAGCACGCCAAGCGAACGGACAGGGTATTCGCCGGCGAGCCCAAGCACTGTGATAAGCCGATGCACATGACTTCCCGGCCGAACGGTAATCATTGTTTCAAGCCCCGGAATGCAGGAACTTTCCGACAACATGACTGCTCTCTTTGTCGGAAACCGTCTGCGCAAAAAGCCTGAAAAATATCGGTTTCATCGGTGTTTTCCGGCTGTAAAAAGATATGTCATTTGGGAGGCAGGTTTTTGCCCTGTTTTTACACATGTTTTTGACGCTGCTCCGGCACATTTTCATGGAGCATCACCCCCTCATCCGGGATCAGGGGCTCAAGTACCAGCCACTGTGGAAAATCCCGTGCCGGGACCACATACACCTCCGTACGCTCCTGCGTGGAGGCCGCGCTGCAGTAGAAATGATCGCAGCACGGCGGCGCGTCATCCGTAAGCACATACATGGCGACGGTATCGGAGACCATATTGATCTCAATATTGTCATGATCCCGGTACCGACGCTCCGGCCTGCCTTTTTCATATACATGGCGGAATATCATGATGCTTTCGGGGTATCGAACCGGTGCTTTGCCCTGAAAGAAGTTCCTGAGCGCCGGGTACAGGATGCCCCGAATATAGGAGGCGGAGCCCCTCTCCTTTTTGGGGAGCAGCAGAGGCAGCCGGATGCAGAACCACCCTTCGATGGTAAAGCCCGCTTCTATTGGAACCGACTCTGCTGCAACCGCATCCACATCCCGCAGTGCCCGCGGATTTCCCGTGTAGGCGGGAAGCGCTCTGGTCAGCAGCGTCAATTTTTCGCTTTCCTCAGCCAGCTTCAGCGCCATGGCATACGCCAGCTCCATGCTTTTCCCTCCGGTCAGACAGCGGAGATTTTTTATGGTCATGCCGAGCCGTCGATCCTGCGTCTCTATTTTATCCAGCAGATGAATGAACGAGCTTATCGAGTCCATCGGTTGCAGCCTCCTCTGTGTAAAATGTAATGTCCGGTTCTTCCTGCCCGGCAAAGTTGACGGTTGCAAACAGGCAGGGCGCCTTGGGGCGCATCATCTGGGATGCCATGGCGATATTGGGCAGGACAAAGATATATTTCATCTCGTCATCCTGCGGCTGCAGCAGCTTGCTAAGGTGCTGCTCACCGTCATACAGCACGACGATCTCATAGCCGGTGTTTTCCTTCAGAAAAAAGATTTGGGACGGGTAGACCGCAGGATAATGCGCCATGGGATCCACATAGTCGATAAACCGCAGCAGCACCCATACGGCAAGGATCGTCCGCTGATCCGGCTTGCATAGTCCATCCAAAGCCAGATAGTAGCCACCGGCCACATCCGAGATTTGATGCTCCCTTTTCAGATTGCGAAGAATCTTCTCCGCCGTCTCCGGGGTTTTGTCCCGCAGCAGTCGGATCACCTGTGTTTTGGTCAGTGCGCCGTACTGCGACAGCCATTTGATCACATGGCGCTCATCATCAAGCAGCATGTTGTTCACCTCCTTCTGCGTGTGCGTATTCTTTGCAAAATGCGTATTCTACGCTGAATGCGTTTTCTCCCTCTGCCGTTCTTTGAGGATTGCCTCCAGCTCGGCGCGATCCGTGGTGATCATTTCCTTTTCCAGCTTGGAGGCCTTCACCACCACAGGCACTTTGTTGTTGTTGGAGCTGATGAGCGCCTCGCCGCGCTCGAAGCGGGTGATGGCGCGGATCTCCGTGCGGGTGAGCTTCAGCGTTTCCTGTACATACCGGGCCTCGTCCGGCTCCAGGTTCAGAATGATCTTGTTCTTGGAGTTGTTGATGATCGCCCTGCCGTACTTGCCGTCCTCCAGACCGAAGAAATCCGACAGGTCCTGCGTTGCGGAAATGGCCGCTCCGCCGAAGCCGCGGATAACCTTGAATATCTCAAGACAAAACTCTGCGGCCATGCGGTTGGAGCTGGCGCCGATCAGCTGCCAGATCTCGTCGATAAAGATGGCTTTGCGTTTGGTGCGGTCAGACTTTATCTGATCCCACACATAATCCAGTGCGATGAACATACCCACCGGAAGCAGCTTGCCCTTCAGCTCCGACAGGTCAAGGACGATGTACTTATTAGAGAGGTCTACATTGGTCTGTCTGTTGAAGCTTTGGGCGCTGCCGGTGACAAAACGGCTGATGATGGCCGCCAGCCGCTGGGTCATGGGATTCTCCTGCAAGTGCTTATGCAGGTCGCCCAGGATGGGCATCTGCTTCATTTTGGGCGGAGCGGAGGACATGTCCGTATAGATGGAGTCGTTATCATGGGTGATGCCGAAATCCGCATAGGTTCGGATCAACGCTTCATCCAGCATCTGCTCCTCCTCGTTGCTCATATCGGGGATCAGCAGGCCGAAGAAGGTCATGAGCTGCTGAATTTTTCGAGCCAGCATGGAGCCCATCTCCACATAATCGATCTCGTCAATCAGCTCCATCTCCGGCGACATGGTATGCCGTATCTCCATTACATTGATGCAGTGGGGGGAACCCGGTGCGATCTTGATAAACTCGCCGCCGATCTTATTGCAGGCTCTACGGAATTCGTGTCCCTTGATGGGCGCCAGAATGTAGCACTGAATGCCGCGCATCCGCATCCGAAGCGCCAGCAGCTGCATGGTAAAGGTCTTGCCTGCGCCCGATGTGCCCAGCAGGTTCAGGTTGGCATTTTTATTGATCTTTGTGTTGAACAGATCCACGATGCACAGGGAGTTGTTGTATCGGTTGATACCCAGCAGCACGCCGTTGTCGTCCGACAGCTCAAAGCTGGTGAAGATATAGCTGGATGCGGCGCCGCTGGTCAGCACATTGCGCTGCGCCTTTTTCTCCAGCTTGGGCGAGATTTTCAGGAACGGCATCACCGACTGCAGTGCGGCCTCCTGCTGAAAGCTGCACTCGCTGGTGTACATATCCATGGATTTGAGCATATCCACCATCTGCTGCTTGCGCCAAAGCAATTCCTCGTAGGTTTTGGCCGATACGGTGATGAAAACGCTCATGTAAAAGAGGTCCTCGTTGTAGTTGGCGATTCCATTCTTGATAAAATAGCCCGCCTGTATGGAATTGGTCAGCTCCTCATAATCGGTGCTGGTATCCTGCATGCTCTTGAGCTTGGTGCGGTTGAGCCTGATCCGCTGGGCGACCTTATCTATGGTGCGGCTGCGGTTCTCCCGGCGGAGGTGGACGTCGATGTCCACTCCTTCTCCGGCGTTGATGAGCGAGGACATCCAGCCGGCCCGGACGCGGCTTGGATACCCGCCTGCCTTGATGTAGAGGAAGGAATAGTACAGCCCGTCCATAACGACATAGTTATAATGGCTCAGGTCGATGCCGCGGGGCGCCAGAAAGTTGGCCATGCGGATAGGCGGCACCGGGTCCATGCCGATGATTTTCTTCTTTGCCGCCATGGTGTCCACCACGATGCGATCTACACGGGAGGAAAACGGCTCGTCCGTGCAGGAGCGCCGGTTGTAAAACATGTATAGGATTTCGGCAGTCGCTTCATCCGGGTCTTTGGACTGCACGATGCTGTTGCCGCATTGCATGAAATACGCCCGCGCTGTCTGCTCGGCGGTCTGGAGCATGCCGTAGATCTTTGCATAGTCGTCGCTTTCGTTGCGGCCTACCGCCTCGTACTGGAAAATCAGAAAGAAGCGCCTCGTCAGCGCTTCCCGATTTCCCACATCCTTGATGAGCCCGATATAATCTTCGCCAAGTTCCTTACATTGCGGATTCTCCTCGTGTTCCAATTCCTCGCAGATCATGGATATGTGCTTATCCGAGTCCGCGCGGCGCGTAATGGACTTGAACTGCAGCCGCATGGGGGATATCTTCAGCCAGCTGGCAAAGCTGGAGATGATGTTGAACTGCTCCTCATCGGATCGCAGCGTGAAGTTGATCGGCTCGATCTCAAGGATTTTTATGTAGCGGTTGTCCGTCGTTTCAATGATCCCGTTTTTCAGGTCGCGGATGGGCAAATAATCCTGTACAAACTCAAGCTTTTCTTTTCTGCGGTTTCTTTTTCCTTTTGCTTTGGCCATAGCGGTATCCGATCCTCCTGAAGTGTAATTTCCTGCGGTGTGTCCAGAAATGGATGATATGGCCGATGTACTGAAACAGCGACCCGCCATCCACGCCCATTGCAGACACCACCGCCAGCGGCAGCAGCGTGACCGTCATGACCACGATGCGGATGGTGCCGGGCATGGGGATCAGAATCAGCTCCGGATAGCCCAAAGCCAGCACCAGAATCACCGTTTCGATTGCGTTCCGGGTATCGATCATCCCTCCCAGCAGTTTGCCGCTGTCCGTATAGTTTGCGGGGATTGCGTACACGTTGTTGTATTCTCTTTCGTCCAAGTTTTTCACCTGCCTAATCTGTAAATTGTTGCGGTTGTGGTATACCGTCCCATCCGCAGCGCCTGCTGATGGTCCGGCACATAGATATCCACGCGATGGATATTGTTCTCTATGCCCGAGCCGCCCCGATCTTCCACGGTGTACATGGTACCGTTTATCATGATTTGCGTGCCGAAGGGATAATGGCTGGACATAGCGACCATACCGACCGCTGCCTGTTTGCCGCTGGCGGTAAGCCCCTGCGCATTGCTGCCGCAGCACTTTGCACAGGCGCAGTAATGCGTCACCTCTACCTCCAGCGTATAAAGCGCCTCACCGGTCGGGGCGTTTACCACCGGCGCATCGTAATCCACGATGCTGAGGCGGCGATAGGAAAGCCTTCCTTCATAGCTTGGCGTATTCAGGATAACGCCGATGCCGCCGGAGGAATGCACCCACATACGAGTCCCTTCCGCATCATATCCGGCAAAAACAAGCACATGGCCCCAGCCATCGTCATCCGCAAGGAATCCCAGATCACCCGGCAGCAGCTCCGCTGCGGAGATGCCGTAGGTATTCGGGTACTGTCCGTTGCAGCCGGCGCCGATCTCAACGCCTACTGCCGTATTGAATACCCATGTGGTGAATCCGCTGCAATCAAGACCAAAGGGCCGAATCGTGCCGGTCGTCGGAGAACCGGCTGACGTCACCAGCCGCGGCGTGTTCCAAGCATCGTTCCAACCGGGCGCCGACTTGCCGCCCCAGAAATATGGGACCTTGCCCACCAGCGACAATGCCGTTGTGAGGATATGCTTCCGCATGGGGCTGCAGTTCTGCGCGTTGACAAAGGCGATCAGCTCCGCATCGGTCAAGGGAACCATCTGCCCATTGCCTAATGTCCCATACAGCGTCATTTTCAAGGCGTTGGCCATCTTCTGAATGGCCTCGCCATAGGTTATTTTGAATTGGTCATAGGTGGCGGAGGGATCGATCCCGAAGGCTCGGATGATGACGCTGTTATCAAAGGGCTGTATGGTGCATTCCACATACTTTACGACCTCCGTTTCCGGAGTGAGCGTCTCGTTGCCGCCCTGCTCATAATAGATTTCGCTTCGTGTGCCGGTGATTCTGCCTCCGCTGTATATGGGAACGGAAACTGCCACAGGCGTATAGGCTGCCACATTGACCGGCTCCGATGTTGTTATCGTTTCGTCCGGCTCATAGTAGGTGCGACGGGCTGTGGTATAACGGTACTGCGGAACGCCATTGATGGTTCCCGTCTGTGTCTTGGATGTGACGACCGTCACGGTAACGGGTCTGTATGTAGCATAGGTAAAGGGGACGATTTGCTCCGATTCCTTCTCCACGAAAGATACCGGAAACATACTGTCGGCAACGCTGCGAAGCTTTGCCAGCATATCCTCCTTGCCGGTATTGCGTTGTTGAAGCGATGCGGAGTAGGCCGCAAGGATATAGCTTACATCGTACCCGGCGGAACCCTGTGCATAATTGATAAGTGCATCCATTGACAGATCGTAGTCGTATCCGCCGTCCTCAATGATCTGCTCGACTTTTGCGAGGGCTGCGTCATACCCTTCCTCCACAACTGCGGAAATATCTGTGGCAAGGTCGTTATAGGATTCCAGCAGCGTTGTGGGGTTTTCCATGTCCACCATCGACCCATCCAGCCCAAACACGCTGTTTGTGACAACGCTGGGCAGTGAAACGATCAGGACGATAATGACAAGGAAAAACAGGCAGATGCAGACAAGTATCTTAAACAGCGTGTGACGCATGGCCCATGCCGCCGATAAAATCGCACCCCACGGTCCGCCCGCAGCGGTTCCTGCGGCTATCTCGGCAACCGCCTTGCCGCCCTCCACACCTGCCTGCACCGTCGCGGCTGCTGCATTGGCGCCGGCTTCAGCGCCTTTCACGGCGGCTTGCTTTGCCGTCTCTTTTCCTGCTTCCTTTGCGGCTTTGGCCATCTGCTTGGCAGCTTCGCCGTAATTATCGCTGCCGTCGCCTATCTGCCGTTTATCCGGCTCACCCATTTTCTTTTACACCTCCCCGGTGAGTATCCGAAGCCGCGCGTGGCGGCTGGTTTCTTCATTCGCAGGCAGGCAAAACAGCCGGAGGGATGTCATCCGCTCCGGCTGTTGCCCGCTGCATTTATTTCCTGCGCTTCGGCGCCTTTATGCCGCTGTCCGGACGCTTTTCCGGCTCCTTAAAGCGGCTGGGCATGTTCTTGTATCGAACCGACTCCACGGACACCGTGCGGACGTTTTCACCGTCGTAGACGGGCTTTCCGTCCTCGAACACCGGCTTGCGTTCCACGGCGGGGTCTCCATGGATGGCGATCCACTGCTGCCCTCTGACGTCCTCATACACCTGATAATCCCCGCGCGGTGCGGCGAATCTGGCGGTGTCGTAAAAAGCCGTCCCGGAGCCATCGGCATGGCGGACCTCGAAGTGCCCGTCCTCCCGATGCGTGCCGTCCACATGTGCCACCTGCTGCTCAAAGCCGGGCATAAAGTTGCGGAAGGCCGCCTGGTTATATGCGTCTGCGGCCTCTCCCTGTTCAAAGGCAGGCGCTTCCGCGTGCTGCTGCATAGCGTACCAGTCTACGCCGTTTGCCGCCTGCATGACAGTGTGCGGTGCGTCGGGCTCATTGTAATACGCGCTGTTGTACCACAGGCTGTTTCCGCTCTCGCTGCCGGCTTCCATGATGCCGTCGCCCGTGTTGCGAAGGACTGTACCTTCAGCAGCGCCGGGGAAGGCTGCCGCAACCTGTTCGGATTCGGCGGGGCTGCCGGTAAACCCGGGCGCATCGTAGAAGGCGTTTCGGCCCTCGCCGCTGGCCATCTGATACCAGGTGCTGCCGTCAGAGGCAGTTACAACGGAGTGCGGAGCGGCGGGTTTTTCAAACTGCGCCGTATTGAACATCTCCACACTGCTGACCTTGCCGTCTGTGCCGGTCGCCGTCGTGCTGATGTGTCCGCCGCTGATCTGGGTTCCCTTGAGTGTATGGCCCGCAAGCTGAGGCATGTAGTTGCCAAGGCTGCGGTCGGCGATATCGCCGGCAATAGTGCCGGCTGCTTCTGCGGGACGCGCTGCTACGGAGGAGATGGATTCTCCCGTAAGCATCGCACCGTTTCTGGCAGCTACACCGCCGAAAATGCGCCCGACAAAGCCGACGCCGCCGCCCATGCCCATGCGCGTGCCGCCATCAACGACGGCGTCACGGACATAGCTGTTCCCCTTGAATCTGCTGGCAAAGCCGGATGCAAAGCCGCTGGCCGCGGCGCCGGTTCCGGTTGCAGTCGAACCGCCCCTGCCGAACACGCTGCCTGCGCTCTTTGCGCTGTGTCCCACGCCGCTGATCACCCTTGCAGCCATCAGCAGTTCCATGCCCATGCTGGAACCGGTCTGCGCCACATTAAGCCCC
Source organism: Diplocloster hominis (assembly GCF_032380655.1). Taxonomy (NCBI): domain Bacteria; kingdom Bacillati; phylum Bacillota; class Clostridia; order Lachnospirales; family Lachnospiraceae; genus Diplocloster; species Diplocloster hominis. Next base: position 11,032 of record NZ_JAWDIY010000024.1, read on the forward strand.
ATGGCGGCCATATAGCTGTCGAATTTCTGTGCGGTCTTTAGGAATGCCAGGGCGCAGAACAGCCATAGAAAGATAGATCCCTGCCCTGTACTCAGCGCGCCGCCATTTCCGATATACTGGCCTACCGAGGAGTTAAATCCCCGGATAAACCACACGTTCATGACCAGCAGGAGAAGCTGCGAGCCTACCATCCTGCACCAGCTTTTAAAGACCTGATTGGTCGCCTTGGAGCCGCCCATGCAGAATGCCAGCGGGGAGGTATAGCACAGCACACCGACCACGATATACCGTTCGACCGCCTCCAGCAGCAGCTTGAAGTAATTCCATCCGAGCGCGATCAGCAGGATCAGAACCAGTATGGGCCCGACAACCGTCACGGTTGAAACGATTGTCAGCAGTCCGTTGCTCAGCACCTGCTCCACACCGGCAAAGGTGAATTCCTCCGCCGTCATGCTTACATCCATCAGTGCCGTATACGGCGCTCTGGCAATGTCGAGCGCCAGCATGAAAATTGGTTTTGCGTATCCGATCAGCAGCGCGAAAATCGCGCTACGCACAACTAATTGCCATGGGTTTTCGGCTTCGGTAATGGGTCCTCCGAACGCACGGAACAGCTGCCAGACCACAATGAGAAAAAGGACTGCCCAGGCTGTGTACTGCATGACGTCAAAGGCCTTGGTGATGAAGGGGAAATACTCCTCCATTGTCACCATGTCTGTTCCCAACGCATTGAGAAAGAGGCCTGAAACCGCGTCCATGATCTGCGAGGCAATACTGGAGATCCATGTCACGATCCCTTCAAAAATCCAGTCTAAGATAGTCGTTCACCTCCTGTCTGATCCCGAACTGTTGTACATCACCCAGTATACTGCCCGCCGGCGATCAACGGCTGCAGGTATGCTACGATAAAGCCGAGTGTGTTAAGAATAATCCAGGTCACAACGACTCGTTTGAGCCAGCTGGTAGCCTCGTCCACCGCACGCTGGTTCCGGCTGACCATCCGCACCAACAACGCAATGGCCGCCACGGTTACGGCGACAATGGTACTGATCCCGACCAGCTGTCCGTAGATATCCCGCATGATCGTGGAAAAGCGATCCCAGATCGTTTCAGCCATTACGGGCTGGACGGAGAGGATCATTGCCGACGCGGCGCCCACTAACGACCAGTAGGTATTTCTGAGCCGATGCTTACCTGATACAAGTTGCTTTGACATGCTTTTACCTCCTGTTTTTCAATTCGGCACATAAAAAGGCACCGCTCTCTGAGGCTGAACTGCCTCGCAGAAACGGTGCCTTTATGATGTGCTCCTACTATCGGACGCTAACAGTATAGCATGTTTGCATTTACATGTCATCGGCGCGAACCGTGCCATTTTCTCCGCCTTTTTCTGTGCCATCGATTCTGCCGCACTCAAGATTGCTCACCAGTTCTCCAGAATACTCAGAACCTCCAGCCAGGAATCCACCTCGCCGGCAGGGGCAGACCATAGACGCAGGGCGATGATATTGATTGCCTGCGTGCGGAGCCGGTAATAGTGCCGGGCAGAGATGTCCAGACGGTACAGAAGCTCCTCGTGCATCAGCTTGTCCGGCCCGAGAAAGGTCATGTAGATGATGTCGTACATCTTGTTCCCGTTGACCGGTTTGGATTTCAATATGCTGACCGCATCGTTGAGCCGGTCAACCAGCAGGCGGGAGCGGCGTACACTCTCCATCCGGCCTTCCAGCTTTCGATTGTTCATCCCAAGTTCCAGGTCGATCCGATCCAGCAGCGTATCCAGATCCTTCAGCGGGCGATCCAGCTCCTCTGCTACGCTGGACGGGAAGCATTCCAGCGTCCAGAGAATGGTTCGGTAGTGCTGCAGCAGGAGAAGCGTGTTATGATACATGCTTTTCTTTTTCTCCTTTTTGGCTTGGCGGACTCTGTCATCATCGATAGACGAATCTCCCAGAATGCCGCGCTTTGTTAGAAGCTCAATAAATGCGGCAGATTGCTGCGACAGCTTGGTTTCCTGCTGTTCATAAAGCGCCTTTCCGGCACTGCTTTCGATTTTGCTCATGTCGATTCTCCTTTTCGGTTTCGTGAGTGCAAGAAAAAATCCGCGTAAGCACATGGCCCGCGGATGTGGTTCGCATCTATGCGGCGTAGTCTACTACTTACACCTCTGCAGTCATAGATACAGTTCTGACAATTCCAACACAGAGAAATATACGCGCGTATTATAGGGGACAAAAGTGCAACGCGATTTTTTGATACCTGTTCGGCATAATCAGTGGTTCTCATGATAATGATCCTGCGGCTATACCAAAGGATCATCTTGTTCAGGCGTGCATTGTCCGAGCCTCCAATATGCGCATTTCCGGCGCAAATACGCATTTTCTCAATAATGCGTTCAATTTCTGCGCCGGTGGGCAGCGAAGCCTCTGTATCCAGCGGATACAGTCTATTGAAAATGAGGCAGCCGTAGGATCCCGGCAGACGGTGCAGAGCGAAGGCATCCCCATTCTTCTGAAAAAATCTCCACACCTTTGTCTTTTCCCAGCCCCAGCGTCGTCCCAAGGCTTCCAATGTCAAAGCGGCGCCAAGTCTCCCGAATTGAACGGCAGGCGCCAGATAAGAAAACGCATTGCCGGTCTCCTGCCAAACCGTGTGGCACCAGAGGTCCAGCCATGCATCTGATTCGCCGAATGTATAATGCCGATCCGCAAGGCGCTGCGTGATGTTGCGGGGGAGGCAGAGAAAGCCATAGCCGTCTGTTGCGTAGACTGCTCCACTCATGCATTCGGCGCCGGAGCATTTTACAACCCAATCGGTGACGACATATTCCAGTTTCTTTGTTTTCTCGTCAAGCGTGTAACGGATATACCCGAACCGGCTGAGTGTATTCATGATTTCCAGAGCCTCCGTGCGGCTTTTGACGCCCAGAATGCTCTTTAAGCCGACCACGCCACCGGACCACATTCCCGGCATTACATCGTTTGTGTATCCGCAGTATTTAGCCTGACCCTTGCGAAATGCCGCCCGCGAGGCCAGCTTCGCCCAATAACCCATGATTCCCTTGCCGACCGGCAAATGAGTCCTGGGCAGCTTAACCCATTGGTATCTGAACAGGCATTTCGGCATGACGGGTTCCTCCTTTCTGCGACTGGATATAAAAACAAGGCAGCCCCTTTAATCAAGAGACTGCCCTTGCAGTATGTGGTTACTATATTCTTACTTGAAGTCCGGGTAACGATTCCTTCTGCACACCTACGAGATACCAGTCGTTTCCGTACTCAATGCGAGTGGGTATCCATTCGTCATTTATCAAGACCTCCATTGTAGTTCCGCAGTGCAGGCCGCCATAGATTTCCTTGTTCTCAAAATGGATATCCATACGTTCTGTTTGCCCCTCAAAGTATAATACTCCCTGTTGCATGGTACTTCCTCCCGTGTTATAAAAGTATCGGAAAATAAAATGAGCCAGACGGATCAGCTACATCCATCTGGCTCTGTGGCAGGCTGAAATCATGCGGGATAATAGCCGCTTCAAGTACCTCCTTCCCAGCATATTTTGTCGGATTCAGTCCTGATACTCACCGATTGCGGTTTTCTCTGACTATCCCAATTATACAGCGAACTTCCTTTTTAAACTCAATGGCCGGCGCCGCTACGGAATTAGCGAACCCGGTAATGGGTACCAGCGCGCCTGCTCCGCCGAATTTGGCGATTGTCGGATAGATGTTCAAGCCGGTCAGGATGATGCTGACCAAAATCAGAATCAGTGAGGTCCAGGCTCCGCTGATCTCTTTCTCAAGCCCCCGTCCCTCACAGAAATTCAGAATAAACTGGCCGATCACACAGATAATCCCGCCGACGATAAATGCTTTCAGCATGTTTAACGGAAGACTGTGGGTCGGTGTTACCTGCTTTACGTATTCGCCGTACTGTTGTTGTTTCTTTTCGTCCATAAATGCATTCTCCTTTTTACAAATGTAGCTGTATTACTTACTGTATTTTCCTTATTCGCCGCATGGAATATCCGGCTACCATCCCTGAAAAAAGTACAGAATGGCCCCCAGAGACCTTCCGACCGCCATACTGATAATCATGGCGGTCAGGCCTTCCCTCAATTTGATTCTCCGCTCAAAGATGGGGATCGTGTTCACGATCTCCGCCAATGCCATGGCCCAGGCGCCCACAAACATTCCGCCAAAGAGGCCGTACAATCCGAGGCCGATTTTCCCCAGATGTACCGGCAGCTGATAGATGTACATCAGATTACCCAAAGCGCCGCCTACCAGCACACAGTCTTCATACCAGAGGATCCGATGCGCAGTGTGTGTTCTGCCGGCAAACCGGGGAATGATTCCCAATCCTACGATAAACGCAAAGATACCGCCGGCAACTGTAAATCCGCTGCTCAATCCGATTATGGCCATCAGAATCTGTCTAATTAACATCCACGTTCTTTCCCTTCCTACTGCTGTCCTCGATGACTGTCGTATTGACATCATCCTCGTACAGCCTCATTTCCACTTCGATGGGAGTCGGGTCTACGGACAGTTTCCTGCCCCCGAAATGATTAAAGAAAATGACCACTCCCACTGTCAGGCCGATGGAGTAAGACAGCTCCAGTATTGTGTAACCATTGGAAGTTTCACCTGTCATCAGCATATAAATCTGGCTGAACAGTTTCGTCAGCTGTACGTCATTGTTAAACGACATAATGGAAAAAGCCGCTCCGAAAAAGGTCGTCAGGCAGACCAGAAGCGTCTTCAGGAAATCCATGACTTTGTGTTGGTGCGGTTCCTTTTCATATGCGACCACAAAATCCGTTTCGCCTACATTATTGATTTCCAGCTGGGGATAAATGGAATGGATCTGCTCGATTACCTTCAGCACGGAAACTGCATTCCGGCTGTAGCGTTTGGCATCTGAAAGGGTCAGGATCTTCATGGCCTTCAGCCGGTTCACTACATCTTTATTACTGCACTCCAGCTTTGCCACGTCCCCTAAGCGAACCTCTGTGGTATGCACTTCCGTGTTCCGCTCTATTTTTAAATACAAGGTATCCTTCAAAGACATAGGTTCCGACACCCTTCTGTTATATTTTCAACAAATGTCCCTTCCGTAATAATGCTCTCTTTCTGGACTACATAGGAATAATAGAAGATTCCCACCACGATTGCGATTAATACAAGAGAAAGAAGAAATACTCTGAATTTCGTCCGGTTTATCATTTTATCCACTTCCTTTTCCATTCATTTGTTTTTTTCGATATTCTAAATGTAGTATGGCAGGATTTTATAAAAATATGTAATGTGTTAAAAAATCAAAAATAAGCCTGGCCACATGCTAATGCTGTGGCCAGGCTTATTCGAATGGTCTCCTATTACGGATGAAAGTTCTTATTCATGAAACGGTTTATATTTTTTATACATGACAGCAAATAAAATCAGTCCCAGTATTGGGAATACAGCAGTGGAACCGAATGCCATACGGTATCCGAAATGCTCTGTCAAAAATGCCGGTATCATGCTTCCAACGATCGCGCACAAGTCGGTGAAAAGGTAGAGCGTCGCAACCGCGGCCCCGGCTTCATCCTCCCTCACCGCTTTCATGGACGCGGACTGCAGCGCCGGAAGAGAACCGTTCTGTGCCAGAGTATAGAGTACGGAGGCAATGGCGATAGGCGCCACTGTCGCAGCCCCGCCCAGTATAAAACTAGCGCCAGCACAGCATAGCAAGCAGAAAGGCAGAACAGCTTTGAGTCCCTTCCTGTCATAGAAGAAACCGACCAAAAGGGTGGCCACCACCTGAAATGCACTATTGATGGAGAACCAGATCTCCGCACCTTTCAACCCTATGGAATCTGCGTAAAGTATTAGGATCAGGTTGACCGTATTCATCAGGATGGTCAGGAAAAATTTCATTACGCAGATGGGAATAATCGATAAGGCGACATATTTGCGAAGCTGGAATTTTTTCTTTGGCTCTTGATCTTGAACGATCTGTACCTTCTCCTCCTTTGCCTCTTTCCTGCTCCATTTAACGAAATACAGCGGAACAGCCGCCAAGGCCGCCAGTCCTCCGGCAAAGAACAGTGAGTAAGAGCCGCCGAATGTCTCATAAATATGCAAAGATACCTGGGGAACGAAAGCTACAACAAGGCCGGGAACCGCATTCAGGAGGCTCAGCCCTAAACCAGTAGTCTTTTTATTAAGAATAACGCCTCCCATCGCAGGAGTTGACGTGGTAATAAAACAAAAACCGATCCGTTCCAGAATTCTGGCCGCAAAGAACCAATATACGCCATGAGATAAGCCGATCAGTATAAACGCCGCCGCTTCGAACAGGTTTATAAATACCAGCCACGTTCTTTTATTTAACTTATCAAATCCTCTTCCGCTAAGTGGTCGGGCCAGAATCATGACTACTGTGGCCGCCGACGTGATCGTCGCCAGCATTGTCACCGATGCGCCCACATCATTCCCAAATTTGGATATGACAGTTCCCAATGCCAGGGTACCGGCGCTTCGCAGGCAGGCGTGTACCAGAACCAGAATAAAATTCATATTACATAATAGCTTCAGTGTTTCTATTGTACCCAGCTTTTTTTCCGCCTGTTTTTCACTCATACCGTCCCCCCTTCCTGCCCGTCTGTACCACCATTAGCCAGGCTTTCAAACTTATCGTAGTTAAGTTCCGTGACCAGTGTTACATTGGCCATGGCTTTATCGTTCAGGAGCAGATGTCCCTCTCCCTGGTTGAAATCCAGACACACATCCGCCCTCTCCTTTTGGGATCTTTTGATGACGTCCGGTTCCAAAAGATAAGCTGCGGTAAGAACACTGTAGCTTTGATACTGCCGGCACAATTCCAGTGGAAACATTGTAACAGGAACACCGGCGTTCAGTAAGATCTGCATGGCCTCCGGGTCACACCACATATTATATTCCGCATACGGAGTCACATCCCCCTCGTTTAATGCGCCGGCCCGTAACACAACTTCACAGATATGTCCGGCGATTTCAGGACGGATGCGGATGGCGCAGGCCAGGTTCGTGACCGGCCCCCAGGCCGCGACAGTGACCGGTTCCCTGCTTTGCAGGAGATTTTGAATCAGATAGGTAACCGCATGTATATCCGCTGTTTTTCCTGAGACAGTATCCAACTGTTCGTCAGGCCTGAGATCCATAGTCCCGGCATCGGCACAGGCCGCCTTTTCCGCCCCCAGATACCGTCCATATGACAGTGTTTTGGCCAGAGGTTCCCGGCATCCTTCATAGACCGTCACCTGTGGTTTCATTGTCCCACATACTGATAGCGCCCTGATTACCGCTTCGGATACCGGATTCTGGTATCCGGCCTCTGTTAAAACCGCACGAATACGGATCCCTTCTTTGCCCAATAATCTCAGTGCCTTATCATCATCCAGGCGCATGGCTGCATCAATTACCAGATTTTTTTGTTTTAACATGGTTGATATTCACCTACTTCCTCCGGTTTTACCGCTGCAAAATATTCATACATCATTTCAAACAATTTCTCATCATCTCCGCCAAAGGCAAAGTAACAGTTCTTTTCCTCCGTATAATATCTCTGGTCAATAATTGTCTGTCCGTTTGCAGGACCATCTGACAGGCTCACATCACACCTGCTTTTTCGGACATCCTTCAATACGCTTTTATCGATCACCGCGCATACCGCCAGTACGTCACATAAACATGAGATATCAGGTATCCTGCCCGGATGGACCTGGTTCTTCACTAACATCCTGTGCTCTACCAGATCCGCGGCAAATTTGGCCACAGGATTCTTCAGATTGCGGAAAGCCTCGAGATGCCGTCTGTTGACGGCGGCCTCCTCGATGGCATCCATTGGCACTAACAGTACCTCCGCCCCGCAGTTAATCACTTTTTCCGCCGCTTCCGGGTCATGCCATACATTGGCCTCCGCAGCACTGGATATATTTGTCTCGCGGCAGCCTCCGCCCATATAGACAATCTGCTCGATATTCTCTGCGATAGACGGATCCAGCGTCAGCGCAATTCCCAGATTCGTGGCCGGTCCTGTTGGAATAATCGTTATTTTTTCCTTCGCGTGTTTTAAATACTCCAGATAAAAAGTAACCGCATCCATTTGCTGTGGTTTTGACACTGCGGGCGCGATCGGAAGCTCATCGGGATGGTACCCGGTTTTTTTACCGTCGATATAGGCAAATCTTTTATGTACCGGCCTATCCCGGCTCGGGAAAAGACCTTTCACCATGTAATCTGCGCATCCCTGGTATACAGGAATATCGCGTTTGAGAAAATCCACCACCCGAAGGGTATTTTCGGTGGTCTGCCCAATATCTTTGTTGCCGAGGATCGTACAGATCGCCACCACGTCCAGTTTCTCCGATAGCACTGCCGTCATTATGGCCAGAGCATCATCCGATCCTGTATCTACGTCCAGGATCACCTTCTTTTTTTCTTGTTCCATCTAAAAACCTCCTTATTTATATATATTTTTTTCCGCGCTTTTCTTTTTAACAAAAGCTTAAACGCGGAAACCGCGGTCATACTTACTATAGTAAACAGATAGGGAATCATCAGAACGAATTCTGCCGTCAAACCCAACATCTGAAGAATATTCGCTAAGGAATCCGCTCCTGCGAACACCATCGCAACCACGGCCGCCATTACCGGCGAGGCTTCTGTAATGTTCATAGCCGCCATTCCGATAAATCCGCGTCCAGCGATCATATCTCTCGAAAACCAAGAGACATAGCCAAGCGACATATATGCCCCGGCAAAAGAAGCCATCATCCCCGATAGAAGAAAGGAAACCGCTTTTATTCTTTTCACATTAATCCCCACTGATTCGGCAGCGCCCGGTTTCTGCCCTACCGCCTTTATGCGTAATCCAAGCCTTGTTTTCTGCAGCAGGAACCAGACAAATAATACGCTCAAAAACGCAAAGTAGGTCAATATGTGATGTCCTGACAGCACCTCTCCCAGAAATGGGATGCGCTCCAGTACCGGGATGTGAACAGACGGCAGATCGATACTTCTCAGCTGCGTTGCCGTCGTGGACTTATTTCCAAAAAATTCATACAGCATAAATACAGTGCCGCCGGAGGAAAGCATATTGACGGAAATGCAAGTCAGATAAAGATCCGTCTGCAAGGACAGGACCGCATAGCTCACAAGGCCTCCCATGAGGGTCCCCCCAGCCAATGCTCCCAGCAATCCCAGAAATGCATTTCCGGTAAAACCGCTGGCCACCACTCCGGTAAACGCTGACATGAGCATCATGCTCTCCAGGGCCAGATTCAGAAATCCCGCTTTTTTGGAAATTACCGCAGCCATAGCCGCATAAATTAGCGGAGTCGATAACCGCAACACGGAAAATAAAAACATTTCCAGTCCATTCATCTGCCCTCACCCCCGCCCGGTAATTTTCCAGCCAGAGTTAATTTGGCCTGGCACAGCTTACTTTTATTTCTGGCTCTGTCCATAAAATGCTTTGCTGCTACTAAAAGAATGAGCATTGCCTGAATTATGATTGCAAATTCATAAGAGACATCCGAGGTGCGGCCCACAATATCCGCACCTGTGCGGAAATAGGCCAAAAATAGTGCAGCCAGCGGAACATACACCGGATTTTTACCGGCCAGAACCGCAATCAAAATACCGTCAAATCCATATTGGGTAAATTCTTCCCACTGGAATCTTTCGTACATTCCCAGGACTTCAACCGTCCCGCCCATCCCCGCCACCATACCGCCCAGTACCTGGGCTGCCAATGGCAGCATAAAGACGTTCATTCCGCAGTAGCGGGCGAATGCCGGTGATTTTCCGATCATACGGATCCGGTATCCGGCGGAGGTTTTTAAAAGAAACCAGGCGCCGGCCGCCAACACTGCGGCTGCAATCAGCAAGCCGGTGTGAATCCGGGTCTGAGGGATCAGATTTTGGAGCAGCGCTTTATGCGGTATTTCATAGGAAGCGTTATAAGACAGGGAGTGATCCTTCATCTTCATGCGCAGTATATAGCGAACCCCATAAAGGAGTATGTAATTTATCATAATTGATACGACTACTTCATTAATCTGAAATTTTTCCCGCAAAAATGCCGGAACAAATGCAATCAAACCTCCCAGAGCAGTTCCTCCACCGATCACCAGCACCAAAGAGCCTATATGCCCTACCGGAAGACGCTCAATGCCGAATGCGATCAGAACCCCGAAGCAACCGGATGCCAGGAATATCCCTTCCGCGCTCATATTAAAGCGGTCTACCGTATACATAAAGCACATGCCAAGACCCGCGAATACATACGGGATAGCCAGCTCAATGATATTTGCCATCCGTGTAAAGTTCTGAAACGGTCCTAAAAAGAAGCTGGCAACAGCACGGCCCGGCGTTTTGCTGATAAAGATCAGGATCACAAAGGCAGCGGCAAAAGCGATCAATATCGCCATAGCGGTCCGAAATAGTTCAAACAGAATATCCTGATATTTAAACTTCATAGTATCCCCCCGCCTACATCCTGATTATCAGGCATTTCATCATTACATTGTGTCATCTTCTCTTCACATTCAAATATCTCTTTTTCCGACATTTGCCTGATACCGAGCATATATTCACCCAGCAGCGTTTCACTTACCGGCTTACTTCCATCCAGGCATGCACAGATCCGTCCTTTATGCATGACCAGAATCCGGTCGCTCAGTTCCATAATCTCACTCAAGTCCGAGGACACTAACAGTATGGTGTACTGTTCCCGCCGGGCCAGATCATTTAAAGCCTCCCGGATAAACTGTGCCGCATGAACGTCCACTCCTCTTGTCGGCTGATCCGCCAGCATTATCCGACTTCCTGCCTGTGAGCATTCCCTGGCTATAATGACCTTCTGTATATTTCCTCCTGAAAGCATCCACAGCGGTTGTTCCGCATCCACACACTGTATCTGGTATCTGCTGATCAAATTCTGTACATATTGGTCTATCTTCTTTTTTTTCATCAGGAACCCGACGGCCGGCCCTTTTAAGAATGCCGTATTTGCCATAAGATTTTCTTTCACAGAAGAATAGACCGACGCGCCTTCGTTCATCCTGTCCTCAGGGATATGAGCGATTCCCATACGGCGAAGCTCAAGCACGTTTTTTCCTGTAACATCCCGGCCATGCATATGTATACTGCCCTCATATGCGGTATCCATACCGCTTAATAATTCTAGGATCTCGTGCTGACCATTCCCTTCGATTCCGGTAATTCCCACGATCTCTCCCTGACGGGCCCGCAGACTTATGTTCTGAAGCAGGGTCCTGCCCTTCTGACGGTATGTTAAGCCGCGGACCTCCAGCGTCAATGGGCCTGGTTTGCTTTTGCAATAATCTATTTTTTTAAAAGGTTCTCCGCCAATCATCCATTCAGATATTTTCCGTTCGCTCAGATTACCGATCCGATCCGCAGCCACTACTTCGCCATGTCTCATAATCGTGGCACGGTCGCAGATTTCCATAACCTCCTTAAGCTTGTGTGTAATGAATATAATCGCATAGCCCTGCTCTTTCAGGCCCCGCAGCTGGCAAAACAGCTCCTTGGTTTCCTGTGGAGTTAATACTGCGGTGGGTTCATCGAATATCAGTATCTTCACCCCTCGGATTAGCGCCTTTAGTATTTCTACCTTCTGCTGACTCGCTATGTTTAAGCTGCCGGTCTTTTCGTGAATATCTACCTTCAGCCCGTAACGGTTCATCGCACCGGCAACAAGCTGTTCCCCTCTTTTCATGTCCAGAATTCCATGCTTCATCGGTTCCATGCCCAACAGTATGTTTTGGCATACACTCAGTCCGGATGCCAGTTCAAAATTCTGCTGAATCATTCCAATTCCATAGCGCAGCGCATCATGCGGACTTTTCATCATCACCTGCCTGCCGTTTATATAGATCTCCCCTTCCTGACAGGTCTCAAGTCCAAAAAGCACTTTCATCAACGTTGTCTTACCAGCTCCGTTTTCGCCCAGCAGTGCATGGATCTCCCCCGCGTACACGCTGAAATCTACCTTTCGGTTTGCGGTAAAACCATTTTCATAGATTTTCACGATTTGCTTCATCGCGAGAACTTCTTCCATTCATAGCCCTCCCGCCTTATTCATTAGCCGCGTCCTGTTTATACTGCTGATATTCTTCCTCGGTCATTTGAAAATAAGTTTTTACTATAATTTCATTTTTCATTACCCGTTCCGCAAATTCGTCAATCTGCTTTCTGTTGGCTTCGTCCACCAGATTCATATAATGCTCATTTTCCGCTATACCGACACCGTTCTCCTTCAGGCCATATGCTTTCAAACTTCCCCAGGCAATATCCCCATCCCGGATCGAGCCAAACGTACCAATCACGGCGTCTTTTACATTCTTCAACATGGAGGTTATTATTACATCCGCAAGTTCCGGCTGATTATCCTTCAGCATCTCATACTGGTCTGTATCGACACCGATCGCATAGATTCCCTTTTCGGCCGCCGCCGAATAGACGCCGATGCCGCAGCCGGCCGCGATCTGAAATATGCAGTCCACCCCGGACTCGATCTGCATGAGCGACAGTTCTTTCGCCTTTGCCGTATCATTGAGACTGCCCACGACCGATATCGTGACGGTTGCATCTTCCCGGAAGGTTTTTACACCGTCGATAAATCCCACTGTAAAATCATTTTTTACGGGATATTCCTGACTGTTCACCAGACCGATCCGGCCCGTGCGGGACACCGCGGCAGCAACACAGCCGGCCAGAAACGCCCCTTCATTTTGTTTAAAGGTTATGCAATACAGATTCTCAAGCTCAACGTTTTCCAGCGGATTCACATCTACCATGATAAACCGGATACGAGGATTTCTTTCAGCACATTTCAATACATTTTCATAAAAGCCCGTATTACTGGTACTTACGATATAGTTCGTACCCATTGCAGCTATATCGTTAAAAAAGGATTCATATTTTGTCTGATCGGTTCCGCATTCAACTACGGAAGTGTCATATCCATATAATTCCCCCGCCTCCTGTACACCGGCCCATGTGTTGTCGGAAATCGACATATCACCCAGATTATTGGTGATAAATACAATTTTTTCTTTCTGACTTGTATCTGTGCTGCCGGCGCATCCAGTGAATGTCCATAACGTTAACATTATTGTACCCAACATCAAAGGCACTGCTCTCTTCGTCCTTTTTCGCATAACTGTCCCCCATTCTTATCTGCATGTTCCTTCTTTTTTGGTAAATTTTTTACTTTTATTTGATAAAATTTTTATCATTTTTTCCATTATTGCACAGGATTTATTTTTTGTCAATAACTTGTATTTTAAAATTTTCCCAACTTTTTCTTTCTCTCCCATTCACTTGAAGCGGATTACAGCAACCACATTAAGCTTATATGATTCCATGTTTTCACGATATATGAATCCATTTTGTGCGGCAGACACATTACGCTTATTCTTGACAAAGATAAAAAAAAATATTAAACTGTCTCTAGTGATTAAATTTTTATCATTTTACCGTTATGGCAAAATTATTCCATTCCATTATTTGATAAAGTGATAAAAACAAAAATTATTAAATGAGGTGTTCATTATGGGAGTTTCCTTAAAAGATATAGCAGAACGCGCTGACATGTCCATATCTGCGGTATCACTGGTTTTAGGCAACAGGCCAAACCGCATTTCAAAAGAAAAGCAAGAATTAATCAGAAAAATTGCTGAGGAACTGAATTATACCCCTCCACGCTCCGGCGGGCTGATGCCAAGACAAACCGACAAAACAATTGGCGTCATTCTGCCGGACTTAAAGGATCTGTTTTATGGCTCGATCGCTATGGCCATCACCAATATCTGCCGAACAAACGATTATAACATTATGATCAGCAGCACGGATGACTCCAAGGAATTTGATCTTTCCGACATCAAAGTTTTCCGTTCCCGCGGAGTGGATGGTCTTATCTTTTGTCCTTCTTCCAATTTAATCCCCTCAGACTATGAGGAATATTCAGCGGCTCTTCATACTTTGGCAAAGCCCGTGGTTTTTGTTGACCGCTATATACCCAATATCGGTTTCAGCGCCGTCACCATCAATCAAAGCCGCGGCGCTTACTATGCGATCAAACATTTACTGGAACTGGGCCATAGAAATATCGGTGTGATCGGCGGTTCAACACAGAGTTTTTCTGAGCGTTACTGCGGTATCGTAGCCGCCTGTGCAGAATACCTTCTCGATATGTCGCAGATCAATTTTTTCCCCTGTGACCTGACCCCGGTAGGCGCTTATGACATAGCCGAGACAGTCTTGTCTAAAGGATGTACCGCCGTCTTTTGCTATAACGACCTGATGGCTTACGGCCTCTACAAAAAGTATCATGAGCTGGGTATCCGCATCCCAAAGGATATTTCCATTATCGGATTTAACGACCTGTATTATTCCAGATGCTTTGAAGTCCCGCTGACAAGCGTCAATGTTCAGGGAGACCGGCTGGGATTTTCAGCATCCGAAAGAATTTTTTCCGAATTAGAGAATCCGAATCAGGATAAGCAAGTAATTCTACTGGAACCGGAAATCAGCCTGCGCAAGAGTACCAAGGCGCTTTCCGGACAGGTTTAAAAATAATCCTAACTGATTTGGGACATGTCCGATTTAATATGGACATGTCCCAAACTGAAATGGACATGTCCCAAATCAGTTTGGACATGTCCCCTTTTGACTTTTTTAAAGCTTGTCCCGCAGCTTTTGCAGGATCTTCTTCTCCAGCCGGGATACCTGGACCTGGGAGATTCCGATCTTCTCCGCCACCTGGGTCTGGGTCTTGTCCTCATAGTAGCGCATGAGGATGATTTCCCGTTCCTTTTCCGTCAGGGAATCCAGTAACTGTTCCAGCACCAGCTGATTCAATACCGCATCGTTCTGGCTGGTCTCCTCCTCCAGCTTATCGATCAGATAGATGTCACTGCCGTCCCCCTGATAGATGGTTTTGTAGAGGGACTCCACCTCCACGCCGGAATCCAGCGCCATGACGATTTCTTCCTGGCTGGCGCCGATCTCCGCGGAGATCTCTTCCAGGGTCGGCTCCCGGCCGATCTTATGGTTGAGCATTTCCCGGCATCTTCGCGCTTTGTTGGCAGTTTCCTTTAAGGATCTGCTCACTTTGATCATTCCGTCGTCTCTTAAGAATCTTTTGATTTCTCCGGTAATCATCGGAACCGCATAGGTTGAAAACTTTACATCGTAACTGATATCGAATTTGTCGATCGCCTTGATCAGCCCGATACTGCCGATCTGGAACAGGTCCTCCATCTCATGGCCCCGTCCCTGGAATCTGCGGACAATACTCCACACCAATCCAATGTTTTCTTCCACAAGCCTATCTCTCGCTTCTTTATCCCCTTCGTGTGATTTGACAATTAAAGCGATCGTATGCTCCATGAATTCATCCCTTTACTCTTCCTCATATTCGCTGTCCTTGCGTCCGATTTTCTTTTTCATGGAAACCTTGGTTCCCTTTCCCACTTCGGACTCTACCTTCAGTTCATCCATAAAAGCCTCCATAAATGAAAATCCCATGCCGGAACGCTCCTGCTCCGGAGCGGTGGTAAATAACGGCTCCATGGCTTTTTCCACATCCGGGATACCTCTGCCCTGATCGATGACCTCCAGATAGAGTTCGTCCTCACAGGTCGTACAGTTTATGGTGATTTTATGTATCTCATTGCCGTATCCATGGATGATCGCATTGGTAACGGCTTCCGATACCGCTGTCTTTACATCCGCCACCTCCTCCAGAGTGGGATTCAGCTGGGTTAAAAACGCCGCGACCGCGACCCTGGCGAATCCTTCGTTTGACGACCTGCTGTCGAATTCTAATTTCATTTCATTACTCTCCTTCATGGTGCTCCCCCTTTATAATGTTTTGGTTTCCTGTGGAAAGTCGTCATAGATATCGATAATCTTGTGTATGCCGGACAAGGTAAGAATCCGCCGGATTCTGGGGCTCACCGATACGGCCAGAACCTTTCCTCCGGTAAAATTCAGATTCTTGTAGCGTCCCATAATGACGCCGATCCCGGAGCTGTCCATAAAGTTCGTGTTGGAAAAATCAAATACGATACTCCTGATATTACGCTTTTCCATCATATTATCCGCACCCTTTCGAATCTCTTCCGCATTATGATGATCCAGTTCTGTCGGAACATGGATAATCAGGCTGGTATTATCCAGTTGAAACAATGGTGACATCTGTATTCCCTCCTGTCTTAAATTGCCGCTTTCGGTATCAACCGTCCTTCAAACCTTGAAAAAATGCACAAAAAGAGCGTGGCAACCCACGCCCTTTCTCATTCCTGTGTATTATCCGGCGGCTCCTCCCCTGTGTCCTGTGGAGGCTGCTGATCCGTGTTATCATTCGTCTGATTGTCTCCCGCCGCATTCCCGGCTGCGTTTTCGCCGCCGGCATTCGCCCCTTCCACCGGCGGCGTGCTCATATAACTTGCGGACTGCCGCGCCTTATTGGTGTTCGGGTACTTGTCATATACCTGCTGGTAGAACTTATCCGCATTGGCCTGATCCCCGGAACGGTCATAAGACCGCGCCAGATAGAACAAAGCATCCCCGTTGTGGACATCCGCGTTCAATTCAACGGCCTGCCCCAGATCCTGAATAGCCGCAGCGAAATCACCTTTTTTGTATGCGCTATAGCCGGTGGTATACAGCTCCTCGGCCGCCTTGGTGTTCACATCTGTCTGGATGGCGTCGTAGAGTGTTTTGGCATCCCCGGACAGCGAGGCGGCATCTACTTTCTGAAGCGCATCCGCTGCCGTCACGGTATCTTGTGCGCTGTACGCTGCATACGCGGCCAGCAGCTGTTCATAGCTGGTCACTTTTACATCCTGAGCCTGCGCCTGCTGCTTCGCCTCTTCTTCATTGGACTTTGCCGTGGCCAGATCGGTTTCCAGCTGTTTGATGTTGGCATTCTTGGTGGACAGCTGTTCGTTAAATTCGATCTCCGACTGATTGCTGTTGCCCTTCTCCGCCTGCATGCGGGCCGGAAGAACCAGGAACCACATAAGCGCCGCCCCCACCAGCAATCCGATTATGATATTAATCACCGTCGACATGCCGGAATTATCCTTGAACGTCTTCGGCTGTATAATCGTCTCATTTCCACTGCGGTAGGCTACCGAATCCTCATTCTTCGGCTCCTCCGGTTTTGGGTTCACCCCTTTGAATGCGTTCAGCTCTTTGACCAGATGTAACGTCAATGTATTGGCACGGTCTATTTTACCGGCTCTTCGCAGCATCCCCTCCGCTTTGCCGTAATCTTCATTCTTCATGTAACACAGAGCCAGCAGCTGATATGCTTTGACCAGCTTTGGATTCATGGACAGCACTTTTTTCAGCTGGATAACCGCCAGGTCGTCACTGCTCTGCTCACAGTACAAAAGCGCCTGGTTGAACTTCTTAATGGTGGTGTTCATGGTTTCCAGACGTCCCTGATTCTCCTGCAGATCGTTCAGAAAATAATCCGCCGGATTCTTCTTGGACTGAATATTCTTGCTGATGACCCACTGGCTTAAGGCCGCCACAGCCTCACCCATCTCATAGTAGATCAACCCCAGCAGATTCCTGGCCTGAACATGATTTTTATTATATTTTAACGCCAGATTCAGACTGGTCACAGCACCGGACAGATCCCGCACCTTCGCCTTTTCCAGTCCGTCGTTGTATAACGCATTGGACAATCGTATTATCTTTTTATATACTGATACATCAGCCCCGCAGTTCGTGCAGTAATCCACATCGGACAGGGTGCTGCCGCAATATAAGCATCTCATACTGTTTCACCTACTCTTCCGCGCTGCGTGCATGTCATATTTCCACATATTGAAAAGTCGCCGTTCAAATGTCTGAAAATCATTCTGCACTATCGTTCTTTACTTCTCGATTCCTTAAGCATTTCCTTCAAGATATCGGTCATATCCGTCAAATCCTGATTGCGGATCGCCTCTTCCGCTTCCTCAACCTCCAGACTCGGATGAAATTTCTTCAATTCTTCTTCAAAGTTCAGCATCGTACCGCCTCCTTATCACGTCTTTCAATTCACCAATCAGATACAAGGACCCGGCGCAAAACAGCATGCCATCGCCTTTTCGCACTATAGCTTCCTGAAACGCCCGCTCCGTATCCGGCACAGCCGTCACCTTCTTTGATGTCCGTTCCTCAAAGATACGTTTTAACTCATCGGATGGCACACCACGGCCGCTGTTAAGCTGGGTTATCACATAACTATCAAATAAATCTGCTTCAATAATGGTCTGGATCATTTGCGGATATTGCTTTTCTTTTACCGCAGAAAACAACAGAACTTTTGGCCCGCGCTCCTGGAATACCCTTACGGTTTCTGCAAATCCGCAGATACCTTCCACGTTATGTGCACCGTCCAGATACACATCCGGAAGGACCTCCTCCATACGCCCCGGCCATCTCATATTGGAAATTCCCTGCTGCATGGCTTCCCGGCTGATCTCATGCCCGGAATCTAACACTTCCAGAGCCTGTAATGCCAAAACTGCATTTCGGACCTGATAGGCCGCCGCATTATGCACGGTCATTCCAATACATCCATAATAACGACTGCAATAAGAAAAATCAACGGTTTTGTCAGTATTTAATAATTTTGTTATATTTTCATCATGTACCGGCCGGGTCGGCGCTCCCATCTTCACGGCCTGCCGTTCCACCACGCGGGTCACCGCATCCTTCGACGCGTCATAGACCACGGGAACTCCTGCTTTGATGATTCCGGCCTTTTCCGCCGCGATCTCTTCAATCGTGCTGCCCAGCCACTCCATATGGTCCAGGCTGATGGAGGTGATCACCGTCACTACCGGGTCTTTGATGGCATTGGTTGCGTCCAGTCTGCCGCCCAGCCCGGTCTCCAGCACCCCATACTCCACATGGTTCTCTTCAAACATTACCATAGCCATGGCAAATAAATACTCAAAAAAAGTCGGATGCGGCATTCCCTCCCGCTGCATAGCCGACACCGCCCGGCCCACTCTCTCAAACGCGTGAACCAGCTGTTCATTTTCCACATTCTTACCGTTTATCTGGAACCGCTCATTTACACATTCCAGATGGGGGGACGTAAACATTCCCACGGAATATCCTGCCGTGCGCAATACAGAATTAAGATAGGCGCAGACTGATCCCTTTCCATTCGTCCCCGCCACATGTATCACCTTCATCTGATCCCCGGGATTGCCCAGATTCTGAAGGAGTTTCCTCGTATGGTTTAAGTCATTTTTCTTCGTAAATTTCGGTATATCTAAAAGATAAGACACTGTCTCTTCATATGTCACTGATACTCATCCACCTTTTTTATCCACACCCATTATACCTGAATCTCCTTTTATTTCCAACCTAAAGTTTTTAACATCTTTAGACAATTCTCGCAGGATGGCGTTTTTCATTTCATAGGAACACCTTTCTATGAGATAAATAAAGTCCGGCGCTTAAACAAAGGCGCCGGACTTTTGGATGTATTCCCGGAGGATTGGAAACTTATCTACTGTAATGTGGAGCGTACCGAATCGATAAAAGCGGATGGGTCTATGAAGAGGTTACCGGCCGCATTTTCGTATGCGGTCTCCCTCATGAGTGTTATCATCCGGGTTCCTGTAAGCAAAGGATTGATCTGCCATCCCAGTGCTAATATTCCTGTTCCATAGGGGATAGCCCAGCTGTGGCCTCCTATCGCATCATAGCTATAAGAATATTCCCCCTCTTGATAGGCTTCCGCGGTGGTACGGTAACCTACAGGTGTCCCCAGTGCCTGGGGCGGACTCTCCTGGAAATCACCATCGGGTGTCCCGATTTTGCTTAGCGTAATGTCATCTCTATGTTCCGGGTCAAAAAAGCTGGGCCAAAAAACGCAAGTATCAGAATCTTTCCTGCAATCCAGTACTAAAATACCCGCGTCCTGTGCCCGCTTTACCGCCTCATCATAATCACCATGGTTATCGAAGTTATCCGAATTTGTAAGATCGGCAGATATGCTGACGGCACGTATTTTATCGGAATCCGGTAATTCTTTGTTTTGCCCGATCAGCCAGTCCAGTGCCTGGGCTGTCATGGACGGGGCTGTTCTGTCCCAAAATTTTAACGCCACATAGTATAGTTTGACACCGGGAGCGGTTCCAATGGTATTTCCAGCCAGTAAACTTGCTACTGCAGGTCCATGCATGGAGCCTTTGCTGTCGTTTTCGGTTAATCCCACCGTATGATATTTCACAATCTTACCGGTGTATTCGGGATGGTCTGGTAGTAAAGGCTGGTCGATAATTGCTACCGTCACGTTTTTACCTGTAATCCCCTGTGCGTGGAGCTTCGATACATTGAGTCCGGGAGCTTTTCCGTTTTCCAGAATATTTGCCGCCAGCTCTTCGCTTCCCTCGAAGTTTGTGTTTTGATTAAACCAGTAAGTATTGATATCTTTTGTATTATATTCTCCTGGTTTTAAAGTTATGGTTTCTCCGATACCGCGCACATCAGCATATGGTTCCAGTAATTTACTGTCATCCGCCGTTTTCCCCTGCGATGTTATGTCAGGGGTATTTGTATCTTTCTCTATATCCTTCTGGTTGTCATCGGTGTTACATGAGCATAATAATAATGAGAATAAAAAAATGAACGGTAATGCCAATACTTTTTTCATTTTTGCCCTTCTTTCTGTTCTGGATCGTATTTCTGAAAAGGAGGAGAACGATACGCCGCTCTCCTCCCTGCTCCAGAATTATATTTCAACTAACGGACCTGCGGAAATTCCACAGTAACCACGAACAGGTCTGCGATGGTCTCCACCGTCATCCTGCCCCCGCAGGCCTCCGTAAAGCTCTTCGCGATCGACAGGCCCAGTCCGCTGCCGCCGTCCGTCCGGCTTGAGTCGCCCCTTGTAAAACGTTCCGTAAAATTTACGTCGGCAGGGATCTCCGAAGCGGACGTATTTTTCACACTTGCCACCGCAACCGAACCGTCTGTTTTCAGATTGACGTATATGCGGGAACCGTCCAGGGAATACAGCAGGGCATTCTGCAGCAGGTTCTGGAATACCCGGTACAGCCGCTGCCCATCCGCCATGATCATGATCTCTTCTTCCGGGATATCGGTCTTTATCTGGACCTTACTGCCCGCGATCCGTTCGGACATGTCGGCCAGGGTCTGGCGGAGCAGTTTGCCCAGATCCAGTTCCTCGATCTCGACCGGCAGCTGCCCGGAGGCTGCTTTGCTCACTTCAAAGACATCCTGCACCATTTCTTTTAATTTCTGAGATTTGCTGTCCAGGATCTGTACATAATCTCTGATGTAATCCGGCAGCCCTTCTTCCTGTTTCAAAAGCTCCACATAGCTGATGATAGAGGTCAGCGGGGTTTTGATGTCGTGGGATACATTGGACACCAGTTCGACTTTCATGCGTTCGCTCTTGATCTGTTCTTTTACCGCAGTATCCATACCTTTGCGGATATCATTCAGATCCTGCACAGCCCCGGCTAAGTCGCTGTCCGGATGAACCTGCAGTTCCCTGGTGATCGCTCCGTCACGCACAGTCTTGATCTGATCGATGAGCGTTCCCGTATCCTGCATCAGTTTTTCATTTTTCTTCATGTAATTTATCTGCATACAGATCATCAGGACCGCGCCCAAAACCACCAGAATCATCAGAATCAGAAGCGGTACGATCTCATATCCGCCGGCCAGGCAAAAGATCAACAGGCTGGCAGCCGATAGTAAAATAAGCACGGCCGCTGCTACGATCAACGGGATACACCGGTGCACAACCCGCCTCTGAAACGGAAGTTTTAAGTCCGCTGCATGGAACGCGCCCACAATATGTCCTGTGATACTCTGTTTCCATACCTTTTGATTGTATCTGTTATCATTTACAAACAGATAGATCATCCAGAACAGCCCGACAAGCCCGGCTGGCCACGCAAACATTTCCTGGAATAATTCCCGAAACATGCCTGTATAGAATTCTCCATACCGGATTCTCATGAAGATCTCACTCCACCAATAGCCTGAACGAAACAGTACGAACCCCAGGGCCAAAAGCAGCAGGATCAGCTTACCCTCATACCAGATTTTTCCTGTTATTTTGGCTATCCGCTGATCCGCCCGCTTCTTATCTTTGCGCAGGATAAGATAGACAGCGATAAGGATGACTCCCACCGCCAGTGAGGCAGCTAATGCGATGTACCGGCCCTTTTCCTGCCGCTGGTTATATTCGATCCAGTACAGCCGGTTGTAGAGCTGCCTGGAGGAGTCTTTTGCATATTCCCCTTTGATATAGAGCTTTGGCGACTTGGCCGCTGCTATGGTAACAGTAGCTTTCTGGGATTCCTCATCCACGGTAAAGTTCTTATATCCGGGCACATACCAGTCACTGTCCTCCCGGTAGTAGCCATCCTTGTACACATCGATATCTTTGCCGTCTTTTCGCATCTTCACCGTATTGCCGTCAAAGTACATCAGGAAATTGTAGTCTTTGGGCGCGGCCATACCGGCGCCGTCCAGTTCCATGCCCTCGGCATTCGTGTAGACGGTTCCGTCGTTATAGGTAATCCGATACAAGATATTTTTGTCATCTTTGATCGCATTATGATACTGATCGGCTCTCTTCTTGTTCTCCTCTTTGGAGCTGTAATCACCGTCTCCATATGCACCGTACTCGTAGCCATCGTAGTAATCACTGCTGTAATCTCCGACCGCTTCGGTAACTTCATTCGGATATTCCTCACCCAGGTTCCAGCTCCAATCACCGGTTCCGCTCTCGACCGCATATGCCCTCGCGACGTCCTCATAATAAGTGTCAACGCCGGAGTAATAGTTATACTCACGATAACCGTTTCCCCAGAGAGGCCCGCCGGTGGCCATGGCCAGAAATTTCTCCAGGTAATCCGCCATCTGCCAGCGGAACTCCCCTGTATTCTGATAATCTTCCTCAAAGGCTTCCGTGATCTGCGCCTTCCATGAGGATCTGGAGGATAATAAATAGACCGAATCTATGATACCCGACAGCAACAGGGTGATCCCCAGAAAAAATGCGGTAAAACTAATGATGCTTTTCCATTTTGTAGCCAATTCCCCACACCACCTTTATATATTCTGGTTCTTTCGGATTGAGTTCGATTTTTTCCCGGATGCGTCGGATATGGACCATAACCGTATTTTCCGGTGCGAAGGCCTCTTCTTCCCACACTCTCCGGTAGATCTCTTCAGCCGGAAATACTCTGCCCAGATTCCGCATCAGCAGATCGACGATCTTCGTCTCCGTGGCCGTCAGCTTGACCGGCTCCTGATCCGCATATAATACCCGCTCATCGGTCCGGTAGCTGAGCCTTCCATTGAAGATCTCACTGGATGCCGCTGAGGCATTGATATCTCCAAGGCTTGTATACCTCCTCAGATGACTGCGTACCCGCGCCATCAGTTCCTGCGGATCATACGGTTTGGTCACATAATCATCGGCCCCCATGGAAAGGCCCAGAACTTTATCCGTATTCTCACTCTTGGCGCTTAAGACGATGATCGGCAGATTCTTTCTTTCCCGTATCTTCATCACTGCGGACAGGCCGTCTAACCTCGGCATCATCACATCGATCAATATCAGCTGTACCGGATATTCCGCGATCTTCTGTAATGCTTCCAGGCCGTCATAGGCTTTCTGAACCGTGTAGCCTTCCTTTTCCAGCAGGATCGATATGGCTTTTACTATCTCTTTGTCGTCGTCTACGACCAGTACACATCCGTTCATCTGATCTCCTCCTTAAGAACAATCCTATCATAATATGGATATCTTACAAACACGCAGGTATATTTCTTACGAAAATCTTACAATCAATTCTTCTCTTAGTTATCAAATTGTTATTCGGTTACAGCGATGTTTTCCGGTTACGGCAAAGTTTTCCGGGCACTGCTGTTTTTTATTATAACATGGCGCTGTTGAAAAAGCATTCAGGAAAGTCTGCCCTCCCATCATTATCATCATTGAGATTCGCAGCCAAAGATTATATGCGGTACAAATGAAACAACTTGACAGATTCTGTATTAAAATTTAGAGTATAAGGAACAAGAAGATTCCGCTTAGGCGGATAAGACGCACTCCACAAATCAAAAATAGTTGAGGTATCGTTTTGAATATAGAAATTAAAGACATACGAAAAAAAGATTATAAAAAAGCCATTCAATTTGCTGTTAAGGGAATGCACTTTGACTGGTATTTGAACAACAAATTTCTGCTTAATGCTTACGGCCGATATTTTTGGTATCTTGAAATCAATCGTGCAACACAAATTTTGGCGGCATATGCGGACGGTGAATTTGTGGGTGTTTTATTGGCAGAAATGAAAGGCGAAGAAAAGAAACAGCAGAGCTTACTGCAAAAAATCTACGTCAAATTTGTTGATGTGATACTAAAGTCTTTCTTTAAGGGCGGCGCAGGTCTCTATGAAGAGACCACAAAAGAACAGTTAGCACACTATTTGAAATCTAATACGCCTGATGGTGAAATTATATTTCTCGCCGCAGACCCCGATTGCAAAATAAAGGGCATCGGTACAGCTTTGCTTAATGCCCTGGAAAAAAAAGAAAAAGGAAAAACACTTTTTCTTTATACTGATGATGCATGTACATATCAGTTTTATGAGCATAGAGGATTTAAAAGAATGGAAGAAAAAGAAGTCGTATTGGTAATGCCGAAAGGCAAAGTTTCACTAACATGTTTCGTTTACAGTAAGGCAATAGAACTGATGTAACAGCCCTATCCGTTCCCATTGATCGGAAAGTTAAGCAGAACGGCTTATCAAAAGTTGCAGGAGCTAAAAATATATGATGATACATGAAAGAAATGATAAAATATGGGAACATATGAAGTCGGATTGTTCAAAATGTTCAGGATTGTGTTGTACCGCTCTGTATTTTTCAAAAATTGATGGCTTTCCAAAAGATAAAGATTCAGGGCAGCCTTGTACCAATTTGTTAAAAGACTACCGATGTAAAATACATTCGCAGCTTGAAAAGCAGAAAATGAAGGGTTGTATCGGTTATGACTGTTTCGGTGCCGGACAACAGGTAACACAAGTTATTTATCAAGGTAAGACTTGGAATGACATCCCAAACCAATCAACAGAAATTTTTGATGTTTTTATAATTGTATTTCAGCTTTATCAAATCAGATATTATTTGATAGAAGCAATGTCGCTTATTTCTGCAAAACCGTTAGTAAAATCCATTCAGTGTTTGATTGAGGAAAATATAAAAATGTGCCATTACCGCCCCAATAGTATCTTATCTGTAGATTTGGAGCAATACAGACTCAGGGCGAATCATTTTTTAAAACAAGTGTGTAAGCTGCTTTTGCAAAGTATTCATAGTGAAAAGAAAAAAGTCCCGGCTAATTTTCTTGGAGGCAATTTCAAGGGACAGGACATGAGCGGTGCAGACCTTAGCACAAAGCTTTTAATAGCAGCAAATTTTGAAAAGAGCCTTTTTAATGGAACAATTTTTTTAGGAGCTGACACAAGGGATGCTAACTTTAGTAATGCAGATTTAAGCGAAGCTGTATTTTTGACGCAAGGACAAGTGAATTCCGCAAAAGGAAATCGTAATACAAAATTACCCTATCATTTGGATTATCCATCTACCTGGAAGACCGATATGCCCACTCCCCGGAAGAATACAGTATAGTGTTCTTCGAACTGACCTGCTGCACCTGCACCAGATCACCAGACTTTGGCTTTGCATCCAACAGTCTCAATACCCCCGAGTTAATGAACAGTGTCTCCACCTGCTCTCCATTAATCACGATCCTGCTGTTCTCGGTAAAATTCTCACCCCGGACATAAACTTTCCCATTATGTCCCACAAACACCTGATCAATCATCACGGGCTTCACACCCATCTGCAGATCCGTGGGCTCATAAGGACTCTCCTGCCCGTACACATACTGCTTCCCATACAGCATATCATACTGCAGTTCCTGCAGGTCCACCAGGTAATGTTTGGTTTTTCTCCGGGTCTGATGATAGGTAAATATAGTCCCTTTTTGAATCCCGATCTGCTTTAACACCTCTGCCCCCGCCTGATAGGCCGTAAGCGTCTGGTCTTTTTTCTCAAGTCCTATATTATCCCAGATTACATATTCCGTTTCGAACAAGTACCTGCTTTTGACCTCATTTACCTTAAGACCCATGGTAGGCAGATGATCCCCATACAGAAACAGTACGGTGTCCTCTGCGTATGCTTCCAGCGCTTCCACCAGATGGCCGATAAAGGCATCCACCTCATAGATCTGATTCACATAGTATTCCCATGCGTTTCTCTGGCCTTCCGTGTCCGGTCCGCTGACTTTGATCTTCGGATTCTCAAGCAGCGGCTCCTCCGGATAGTCTCCGTGAGACTGGACGGTTATGGTAAATACATAATCCGGCTCCGGAGTTGACTTCAGCGCATCCAGAATACAATCCACCAGGATCTCGTCCTTGGGCCAGCCATTGGGCGTCAACTCTTTGATGTCCATCATTTCCCTGGAGGTAAATGTATCAAACCCCAGCTTGGAAAATACATCCCGCCTGTCATAGAAACTGGCCGTGTTGTTATGAATGGCATGCGTGCCGTAACCCAGCTCTTTCAGAACATAAGCCATGCTTTCACAGGTAGTTTCCTGCAGGATGGTCTTATAAGGATACTCTCCCGGTCCGAAATCTCTCAGATTCATACCGGTAATCGTCTCGAACTCCGTGTTCGCAGTCCCTGCCCCAACGGATGGCACCTTGTAGTAGCCGGAAGAATATTTCTGCATCAAATCGCGGAAATTCGGTATCGGATCTTCTGACATTTCCAGGAACTCCACTTCCTTCGGATCAAAAAAAGACTCCAGCTGTACAAATATAATATTCGGGAAATCCATATCACCCGGCATGGTTTCTTTTACATCACCCTCGCTGGCCAGAATTTTACGGATGGATTTGTCCGAATAATCGTGGGGCGCATCCATCCCGGTTCCAAACAGGGTGCTGGTAAAACAGTAAGGAAACCCATAATCCTCATAGGCGAACGCTATATTTCCAAAGTAGGACGACAGAATCCGGTTGTTCAGCGCCAAATGGGTAGCCAGTCCAAAAAGGACGCAGACCGAAGCCACCATCCCGACATTTCGCAAATAATGCATTTTCCCCTGAAACTTCGGCGCTTTCCGGTATAGGATCACCAGTCCCACCACTACAGCCGCCAAACCAACTGCCGCTCCGATTACTTTCAGCGGACTCATATAGGCTCCCAGAACCTCTGCCGCGTCGAAGATCAGCTTGAAATCGGGCCCCGTCAGCGGTGTCACCCGGTTAGCCAGGACGATACCGTTGACGATCCCCAGAATCAGCCAGAGCCCGGCAATCAAAGCCCGCACAAAAGTTCTCCTTCGGAACAGATATACGAACATCAGCGTCATAAAAACCATAAACGCATTATATAGAAATACCAGCGGACTCTTCGTCATGAACACCCAGGCAGCCGCCGCGGAATGCCTGGAAGCTGCCTCAATGATAAAATAGACCAGAAGTGATAAAATTGCCTGGAACAGTAACGACAGCCGGTTCATAACGGTTACGATCGATTCTTTTTTCATACTTTTGACTCCATCTTTATTTCCAGAACGCCAAACGCTCCACAACCTGCTCCATCATCTGCGCGTATTTATTGAGCTTTTCTTTTTCTTCGTTTATCTTATGCTCAGGCGCTTTGTTCAGGAAATTCGCGTTGCTCAACATCCCCTTCACTCTCGACAGCTCTTTTTCCAGCCGTTCTTTTTCTTTCGTAAGACGGGCCTTCTCCTTCTCCATATCCACCAGTTCTTCTAACGGCATGTAAATGGTCGCCTTCGGAGTCACTACGGATACCGCGTCTTCGCCGATTCCTCTTTTATCCGTCTGGACACGTATCTTGCTGGCGCCTACCAGAATCTTAAAGGAGCTCTTCACCGCTTCAAACATCTCGCAGGTGTTACGGTTATCGGAAACGATAAATACGCGTACCTTTTTCTTCATCGGAACATTCATATCTGCGCGCACATTCCGGATACCTCTGACCACGTCCTTCACCGCATCCATCATATCTTCGGCCACCGCATAGTTCCATCCTTCCTGATATACCGGCCAGTCGGAGATCATGATCGATTCCTGATCCGGATGCAGTGTACAGAAGATTTCCTCCGTAATGAACGGCATAAACGGATGCAGTAATTTTAATGCCTGCGTCAATACTGTCTTTAAGGTCCACAGCGCGTAATCCGCGGAGTCCTCGTCGTATTCCCTGCTGTACATCCGGTACTTGGCGATCTCGATATACCAGTCACAGAATTCATCCCAGATAAAATCATATACCTTCTGAACAGCGATTCCCAGTTCATACCGGTCCATGTTATCGGTGACTTCTTTTGCCAGAGTATTTACTTTCGATAAGATCCAGCGGTCCGCCAGTTTCAGATGGAAATCTTCCGGCGTCTCGATTACCCGGTCCTCCAGGTTCATCATGATAAATCTGGCTGCGTTCCACAATTTGTTGGCAAAATTCCTGCTGGATTCCACACGCTCCCAGTAAAATCTCATATCGTTACCCGGCGCATTTCCGGTCACAAGAGTAAGCCTTAAGGCGTCCGCTCCGAATTTGTCTATCACTTCCAGCGGGTCAATACCGTTTCCGAGGGACTTACTCATCTTACGGCCTTTCGAATCCCTCACCAACCCATGGATCAGCACCGTGTGGAACGGGGATTTCCCGGTATGTGCATAGCCTGAAAATACCATGCGGACTACCCAGAAGAAGATGATATCATATCCGGTCACCAGTACATCCGTCGGATAGAAGTAGTCCAAATCTTCTGTATTCTCCGGCCATCCCAGTGTGGAGAAGGGCCACAGCGCTGAACTGAACCAGGTGTCCAGAGTATCCGGATCCTGTGTGAAATGCGTACTGCCGCATTTCGGGCAGACCCCGGGCGCTTCTTTTGCCACTACCATCTCCCCGCACTGGCCGCAGTAATAGGCCGGTATCCGGTGTCCCCACCACAGCTGTCTGGAGATACACCAGTCACGGATATTTTCCAGCCAATGAAGGTAGATCTTGTCAAACCGGTCGGGTACAAACTGAAGCTCTCCCGTTTTCAACGCTTCGATGGCCGGCTTCGCCAGCTCCTCCATTTTTACGAACCACTGCTGTTTTACCATGGGTTCTACGGTGGTCCCGCAGCGGTCATGAGTTCCTACATTATGAACATGCTCTTCCACTTTCGCCAGAAGGCCCTGTTCCTCTAACTCCCTGACGATCAGCTTCCGGGCTTCATAGCGTTCCATCCCGGCATATCTGCCTCCATTTTCATTGATGGTGGCATCGTCGTTTAACACATTGATCACCGGCAGGTCATGGCGTTTTCCGACTTCAAAGTCATTCGGGTCGTGGGCCGGCGTAATCTTTACCACTCCGGTACCGAATTCCTTGTCCACGTAGCTGTCCGCCACGACAGGGATCTCTCTGTTCATCAGCGGCAGAATTACGGTCCTGCCGATCAGATGGCTGTAGCGTTCATCATCCGGATGAACCGCCAGGGCGGTGTCCCCCAGCATGGTTTCCGGCCTGGTTGTAGCTACCGTTACGAAGTCATCGCTTCCCACGATGGGATATTTGATGTGCCAGAAGTGACCGGTCTGTTCCTCATGTTCCACCTCCGCATCGGATATGGTCGTCTGGCAGACCGGGCACCAGTTGACGATCCGGTTCCCTTTATAGATAAATCCCTCGTCATAGAATTTCAGGAATACTTCTTCCACCGCTTTGGAACAGCCCTCGTCCATAGTAAAGCGCTCTCTGTCCCAGTCCGCAGAAGAACCCATCTTCTTTAACTGGCTGACGATCCGTCCGCCGTATTCCTCTTTCCACTGCCAGGCTCTTTCCAGAAATTTCTCCCGGCCCAGATCTTCCTTGTCAATTCCCTCTTTTTTCAGCTGCTCCGTGATCTTGACCTCGGTGGCGATACTGGCGTGATCGCAGCCGGGCTGCCACAGCGCATTATAACCCTGCATTCTCTTATAGCGGATCAGAATATCCTGCAGGGTATTATCCAACGCATGTCCCATATGCAGCTGGCCGGTAATGTTGGGCGGAGGCATCACGATGGTAAATGGCTTTTTGGTCCTGTCCACCTCTGCGTGAAAATACTTGCGGGTCTCCCATTTGTCGTATAATCTGGGCTCAATATCCCTCGGATCATAGGTCTTGCTTAATTCTTTACTCATTGGTTTCTCCCTTCTCTTATTACGTAACGTAACCGTTCATTTTTTTCGCTATGAGCACTTTCCAACGAAATATAATAGAGTTTCGCAAGCGAAACTCTCCGCCTACGGCGGGCCGCGTAAGCGGCATCTTCCTTTCCGCCGTAGTGCGATCCCCGCGGAGCGTTTTTATTTCATAGGAGCACTTTGGTAATGAAATAAAAAAACGCCCCTGCACAAAGCAAAGGGCGAATGTCTCGCGGTACCACCTTATCTTATATGCCGCGGCACGGCATATATCTCAGTCTGTCTGTTAACGCGGACAAGACGGGTAAGACTTACTGCATCAGCGCGGTTCAGCCTTCCGGTTCCAAAGCTACCTTCCGTATCCCGTTTCCCGGACAGCCTTCCAGCCTATGGACCGTCCTCTCTGACAGGCGTGTAATACGTACTCCTCTTTTTCACTACCGTTCATTCTATATGATATTGCGTCTCTGCCAGCTTCTGTCTGACTGCTGCCGTCAACAGAGTTTCAAATAAGATACGCCTATCATAATCGGATTTTATGTTTTTGTCAAGTTCCAGCACTTTTAACTTTTTTTCATTTCAATCGGACGTTACTTTAATTATACTCCGGCTTTGACACAGATATCCGCCAGACAGCATTTTTCACAATGGGGCTTTGTCCGGGCCGTGCAGATATCTCTTCCATGATAAACCAGCCTGTGGCAAAAATCACTGCCCTCTTCAGCGGGGATCAGTTTCCAAAGGGCCATCTCCACTTTCTTCGGTTCCTTTATCTGGTCCACGAGGCCCATCCGGTTGACCAGGCGGATACAATGCGTATCGGTCACAATCGCCGGCTTGCCAAACACATCCCCCATAATCAGGTTCGCACTTTTTCTCCCAACTCCCGGAAGCTTTAACAGCGCATCGAAATCATCGGGCACCTTACCGCCATACAGATCCCTCAGTTCCCTCATACAGGCGTTTATATCCCTGGCCTTACTATGGCCCAGGCCGCAGGGTTTCACGATTTTCTCGATCTGATCCACCCGGGCATTCGCCAAAGCTTCCACGTCAGGGAATTCTTTATACAGATCCTGAACCACCACGTTCACTCTAGCATCCGTACACTGTGCCGCCAAGCGGACACTTACCAGAAGCTTCCACGCTTGATCCGGAGCATACTCAAGCGTACATCCTGCATCCGGGTATTCCTTTTTTAAACGTTCTACGATTTCCAGTGCCAATTCTTCTTTTGTCATGTTAGAATCCTTATAGGCTCCTTTCCTCCCTCACCTATTCCGTATGCGTTACTGTATGGGGAGTTAGTTTATAATACGTGTATACCTTATCCTAGTTATTATAAATTGCTTTCTGATTGATTTCAATGGTTCTGCTGGAAAATAATCGGTAAAATAATCTGCATTTCTATCAGAAACATAAGCCAAATGAAACATAAGCCACAAATGAAGCATAAACCACAAATGAAACAGTTATCTCAAAATTGAAACAGCTAACTCAAAAATGATACAGCTACCTCAAAAATGATACAGATATCGCACAAATGAAAAGGAACAAATCGAAATGGACATGTCCCATTTCGTTCGATTGTTAAAACTTTATCAATATTCACAAAACATTAATAAAAACTTTCTTGACCTGAACCTGGCTCCAAAGTATATGATAACTGTAAACAAGCATGCTATAATCTTATTAACGAATGACTATTGATCTCCGGATCAATGCTGTAAGAATAGACAAAGGAAGCCGTAACACAACAGGCAACTAACCAGAAAGGATGAACCGATATGCCAGTTACCAGCAGTACCGCTGTTCAGATTATGGATGAAGTGAAAAAAGCCGTCATCGGCAAGGACGACTGTATCCGCAAAGTATTGTCCGCCATCCTGGCCGGAGGACACATATTAATAGAAGATATCCCGGGTGTCGGCAAGACCACCATGGCCGTAGCTTTTTCCAGAAGCATGGGTATGCTCCAGCACCGGGTTCAGTTTACGCCGGATGTCCTGCCAGCGGACATCACAGGTTTTACGATGTTTCAGAAGGAAACCGGCCTGTTCGAGTACCAGCCGGGAGCCATCATGTGTAATCTGTTTCTGGCCGATGAGATCAACCGGGCCTCTCCCAAAACCCAATCCGCATTGCTGGAGGTCATGGAGGAAGGCAGGGTCACGGTAGACCGGGTGACCCATCCGGTCCCTGATCCGTTTGTGGTCATTGCCACGGAGAATCCATTTGGCTCCGCGGGCACCCAGATGCTGCCGGAGTCCCAGCTGGACCGTTTCTTTATCTGTATCACCATGGGTTATCCTGACATCAAGGATGAAATTGAGATCGTCAAAGGAACCTTTGACAAAAAAGCTTATGAGAAAATACAACCGGTAATCAGCCCGGACATGCTGATCCAAATGCAGGGTGAAGTGCAGGCCGTATTTGTACATGACGTACTGTACAATTATATTGGAAGGCTGATCACCGCCACCAGAACCCATCCGCTGATTCAGACAGGCCTAAGCCCCAGAGGTACCATAGCGTTGGCTAAAATGGCAAAAGCCACCGCCTATCTGGACGGAAGGGATTTCTGCATACCTGCGGATGTGGCCTATGTATTTCCGGATGTGGCATGTCACCGTATCCATCTAAACGCCAAAGCACGCGCGGGTCACACACGGACAGAAGATGTTATTCAGGATATCCTAAAAAACACCCCCTCGCCGACTCCCAAAAAGACCGGGCGTAAAGAGACCGCTGAAAAAGAGGTATCTGCATGAGTATCCTGATCTATTTACTGCTGCTTGCAGGGACTTTTTATCTGCAGATCATGTTCCGGTGGCCCGGGGGTATCCCCCTTCTGGCCTGTGAACTGGTTCTGCCTGTTTTCTGCCTGCTGTTGTCCTGGTATCTGCACCGCTGTATCCGGGCCGAGTGCCGTACGCCTGTTGTCATGGCAGAACGCGGTGAGGAAATTCCAGTGGAACTGCGCATCCAAAACCGCTCTCTCCTTCCGGTGTCGTATATTCGGATCTGCCTGGAGTGCAGATACTGTAATTCCGATCAGGTGCAGCGTTTGAAAATAGAAGCCAGTATCGACGGAAGATCTGACAGAACGGTTACCTATAGAATCATCCCTTCTACCTGCGGTCGGCTGGATATCCGGATTCAATCCTTCCGGATCTATGATTACCTGAAGTTTCTCTTTTTCCGCATACGCGCAGAACAGCCAGCCCAGGTTTACATCCTTCCCGCCGCTTATCCCGTCCTTATTCATGCCGGAAATAAGATTCAGAATTTTCTGATGGACAGTGATGAATACGCCAGGGACCGGGCCGGGGATGATCCTTCTGAAATATTTGATATCAGGGAATACCGGCCGGGAGACCGGCCGGAACGAATACACTGGAAGTTAAGTGCCCGCGAGGACGAGCTGTATGTCAAAGAGTTCAGTCAGCCTGTGGGGGCCGCTGTCCTTTTGCTTCTGGAGGGAAAGGCCAGGCCGGCCACACCGGAACAGTGGAACGGTATGTTGGAAACGGCCGTTTCCTTTTCCACATCACTGCTCTCACTCTCCTGCAGCCACTATATCGCCTGGCCGGATCGGGTGGAGAGAGAAATCGTCAGATGTCTGGTAAAAGATGAGGAAACCTTTTACGAAATGATACGCAGGCTTCTGTCCTCTGATATTTCTTCCTTTGGCCAGAATGCCCTGTTCGAATATGAAGACGCCTATCCGAATATGAGGTTTGCCAGCATACTGGTTCTGAATACGGATTTGGAACTGATGACAAACGGCGATATAATTGCCGAATTTTCTCCGGCTGATCTAAAAACCCAGCTGGAATCGTTGGAGTTTTATCTTTAATAATGCCTATGAAAAAATATAGAATTAAAAACAAAAA
This sequence comes from Diplocloster hominis, assembly GCF_032380655.1. NCBI lineage: Bacteria > Bacillati > Bacillota > Clostridia > Lachnospirales > Lachnospiraceae > Diplocloster > Diplocloster hominis. The sequence goes on from NZ_JAWDIY010000024.1 coordinate 45,289, forward strand.
AGCCTGGAACGGTCTCGTAATCCATACCTCTTATACCGGACTTGAAGAAAGTCCCCGCCGCCGTTCCTTTATAAATTATTTCTTTTTATCCGTCATCCTGTGTCTGGGTATTCTGGGGATGCTGTTTACAGCCGCCTCTTGTTTTTCCATCCCCATTTACGTACCGCTCACCGTATATGTGCTGGTCCTGGCATCGCTCTATGGCTGTCTGACCTTTTATTTTAATACGGCATGGCGTCTTTGGCTGCCTGCCGGCGTACTGCTCTATTTACTATTCTTCTGGCTGTTTGAAGAGTCCGTACGGGAAGGACTCTTCTGGATCGCAGGTTCCATACTGACCCAGATAAATGAATACTTTGGCAGTTCTTATACACTGCCTCCCCTATACAACGAGATCCAGTCTTTTTCCGGGACGGCAGGGTTGTTAGCCGTATGTCTCCCGCTATGTCCGCTGCTCTCCTGGTGCCTTATTCGGGCGAAGCGCAGTTATGCATATCTTCTGATTCTGGGCTTTGGTTTCCTCTGGCCGTTCTGTCTGGGGACATCCGCGGATACCGCATCCGGTATTCTGGTTTTCTTATCTGCCCTTCTCTCTGTCGCAGTCAGAAGCGGCGGCAGAAAACGGGACCGCGCAACGGAAACCCATATTCAAAAGAAAACCGGCCCGGTTGCCCTGCTTATGATCGCCTTAAGTCTTTCCATCGGACTGGCCTTCCTGACACCGCTGATCGAAAAGAGCCTGGGAAACCGTCTGGAAGTAAAGCGGACCATCAATAGTTACCTGACCGCGATCGATCCCTTCCAACCCGGCAGTTCTTATACGGAGCGCGGGGTAGGTTCCGGAAACCTGGCCCAGATATCCAATCTGGCAGGGCCGGTGAGCAATCACCTGAGGCTGACTCTGACAGACGAACCTCCTGTATTTAACATCTATCTGGAAGGCTATATCGGCGCGGAATATACAAATCTGGGATGGGCCCCGGCTGATCCTGACAGATTCCAGGAATACTTCTCTTCTGTCCCGGCTGAAAATCCGGGAGCCTTTATAAGGAACATATCCTATCCTCCGTATTATATGAATATGGAGGCTGTGAATCACTCCTACCGGTATCAGACTATGGATGTAGAACTGATCAACGCCGATCCTTCCTATTATTATACGCCCTATGCCAGTTATTACGGGGACGACATGGTCCTGTGCGCGGATTCCTATATCTACGGTAATCAGAACTCCAGTTATACTGTAGATTACAATCCTCTTTTTATAGTGAATGATATCCCTCCCGGCGCAAAAGCTGAAGGAACAGCAGATTCTGATATGAAACGGCTGTATAACGACTATGCTGACAAGACTTATCTGCAGGTACCCGATCACGTACGGGAACGCTTCCAGGATGATATCGCCCGTACGGCTTCGGCAGACCCTTTTACTACGGTACGAAATGTGCTCTCACTTCTGAGGGAACAGACCACTTATGATACATCCCCCGGACGTGTGCCGGTAGGCAGAGATTTTGCCGAATATTTCTTTTACCGGAATAAAAAAGGCTTCTGCGTACACTACGCAACCACTGCTGTTCTGATGCTGCGTATGAACGGCATTCCTGCGCGGTTTGTCTCCGGATACCGGGTTTCTCCCAGTGAATTCCGCGAGAAGGATAACAGAACTTATCAGGCAGTTGTCACATCAGAAGACGCCCATGCCTGGGTGGAAGTTTACATCGATCACGTCGGATGGCTCGTGGCCGAAGCTACCCCTGGATTTGAACAGATCAATCTTGGTGATGGATCACAAGACCCCGCGAATCCTGAAAATCAGGACACAGCGGAACCCACACCAACTCCGACTCCCTCGGCGACACCATCTCCCATCACCGCTTCCGATGCCTCTGAGGATGGCACGGATGGCGGTTCTGATCTGGCGGGCAGAACTTCCCGTTTATGGAAAGCAGTAGTCCCATACATTGGCTGGATCATTTTGTGTGTCTTATTGCTTCCCGCCATAAGTTTGGGAATCTTAAAATCCTTACGGGCATACGCCCGGTTCGGTACTCGTAAAAGTGATGTCAATGACCGGATTCGAAAAACGTATCTGAGCATCAGCCGGCTGCTTGTACTGGATGGTCTGACAGAGAAACCGGAGTATCCGAATGAGGAATGGGTACTCATTCTCTCCGGCAAGTATCCGGATCTGCCCCCCGGCATATTTGGGGAAATATTGGAAGATACACGGAAAGCCTGTTATGGAGAGAAACAGCTTCCGGAATTTTCACTGGAATTCATGATACAGAAATATGGGATGCTGCGCGGCAGCGTGTATGCCAAGCGTTCCTGGTTTGGGAAGCTGTGGCTGTGGATCAGGGAGTAGCCGGGACACCCTGTCTCACGTAAACCGGGGGCTCGTCCCGCAGCTGATCTGATCAATTTGCCTGATCTCCTCTTCCGTAAATGTATGATTCACAATGCCGGCCGCATTTTCCTTAATCTGTTCGGGAGAGGAAGCCCCAATCAATGCGCTGCAGATTCTGCCGTCCTTCACCGTCCAGGCTAATGCCATCTGTGCCAGCGATTGTCCGCGCTCTTTGGCGATCTCATTAAGAGCCTCGATTTGACTTAACCGTTCCTTCGTCAGGCTGTCTGCTTTTAAAAACCGGGGATCTCTGGCTATTCTGCTGTCCGACGGGATTCCGTGCAGATATTTGTCCGTCAGCAGCCCTTGGGCCAGAGGGCTGAATACGATCACGCCGATCCCGTTTTCATACGCGTAATCTTTTACTCCGTCCTCTTCGATGGTACGGTCAAATATGGAATACCTTCTCTGGTTGATGATAAACGGACATTTTAGCTCCCTTAACATTTTGATAGCTTTCCCGGTGTATTCCTGATCATAGTTGGATACTCCGATATACAACGCTTTACCGCTCTTAACGATACCGTTCAGGGCTTCCATCGTCTCCTCCAGAGGTGTCTCCCTGTCCATCCGGTGATGATAAAAAATATCCACATAATCGCATCCCATACGCAGCAGGCTTTGATCCAAACCGGCGACCAGATGCTTTTTGCTCCCCCAGTTACCGTAAGGGCCGTCCCACATTTCATAGCCCGCCTTTGTACTGATGATCAGTTCATCCCGGTATGGCTTCAGATCCTTTGCCAGTATACGGCCGAAATTCTCTTCCGCGCTTCCCGGATACGGCCCGTAGTTGTCGGCCAGATCAAAATGGGTAATCCCCTCATCAAACGCCGTAAAACACATCCTTCTCATATTGTCAAAATCGTTGTGCACTCCAAAATTATGCCAGAAGCCCAGGGAAATAATCGGCAGCTTAATTCCGCTATTCCCGCACCGGTTATATTCCATTTTCCCATATCGGTTCTCATCCGCAGTATAGATTTGTGTCATGAACGTACTCTCCTTATCGTTTCTTTCTCATCTTCAGCCGGAGTTTCTTTCCGGTAATGATATATCTTTACCGCTATTATACATGTTCCCGGGATTTTTAAACAATATTTATTTAATAAAATTTCCTTCCCTAAATTTCCTTCACGGAAACTTCCTTTTATCCATCCAGGAATACCGGACTGCTTAAAATACCCAGAGGCTTCAGCCGGTACTCATAGCACCACTCTTCCTTCTCCGTCCGATAGGAATCCGGCCCATACCACTCATACTCCGGGTTCGCGTTATGTACCGCGCCAAACCCATTTCCCCTGTGTCCGAACAGAGTTACCGCTATCTCATTTTCCCCTGTCTTCATTTGTGGAAGTTCCAGAATATATGGCGCAAACAGCAACGGCATGGCTTTCCCTCCATTACACGAAACTTTCATCAAACTTCCGCGGTAATGTGGTACCTGAATCTTCGTGACATTCCCTCTCCTTTGACATCTTAGATGATAGGTAATATTTCCGGTGTAGAAAGGGAAGCCCTGAGTGGTAAGATCAGAGAAACCGACTTTTTCAGGCATGGGACAAACCACGGCACGCCTTCCATTCAGCCGGACACCAAAATTGCCCAACAGATAGCACCATTCCAGATTCACATGAGGCGCATAGGGATACCTCAGTTCCAGAACGTTATTCCCCTGCTTTAGTTCCGGCATCCGGAAAAGACGGTACACCGGATCCACATACCAGCCCGCATCCGTTCCGGTCTCTATCCGCTCTCCATTCCAGAAGATATTAAGCCCATCTATATATTCCACCGCGAGACTTATCTCCTTCACCCTGATTTCACTGCGGATCAGGAAACGTAGTCCGGCGGTGTGCTCCGCTGCCTTCTTCTTCAGTACATATGGCTGAGCGGCCGCGTCCATACGAAGAGGCCAGCCCAGTTCCCGCCGCAGTACATTATCCAGCCGCAGGATCTCCTCCCTGGTCCGATACGGTTCCCCATCCAGGGAAAATTCCGCCTGATCCAACAGCAACGCATTGGGTTCCGACAGAGTATAAGGCACCACTTCATCCTCCAGGATAGTGCGGGTACTCTCCCGTGCATTTTCCTGTGTTTGCTCCGGTACTATCTCCCGTGTTATCCCCGGTACTAACTCCTGTGTTATTTCCGGTACTGTCTCCTGTGCTTGCTCCGGTACTGTCTCCTGTGCTTGCTCCGGTACTATCTCCTGTACTTGCTCCCGCATCTGTGCTGCTGTTCTCCGTCCGCCGGAATCTAGTTCCAATCTGAATAACAGGCTGTCATGATTATAAAATTCTTCTTCCAGGACCGTATCCTTTCCTTCTAATCTTGTCCTGACCGGCTGGATTACTCCTGTCCAGGCATCGTACCTGCTCGCCTTACAGTGCCGGCCGCAGATTCTGACCGTCAGCATCCGCCTCACCGGGATATCCGGATTTTTCCCCGGTTTCCCGTGGGCGATAAACAGCCACTGTGTCCCCCCTTCGGTCCTTAGCTGGCAGAGCAGATCATCAGCCGCCGATCCATCCTGGTCGGTAATCCGAATTTCGCGGTAATCCTCCAGCTCCTGATACAATCGGTCTCTTCGAAACGGGATCTGCCGGAATGCCGACAGGTATTCCGGCAGCAGCGCATTTTCTTCTCCGTCCATCCTGGCCGGAATATTTCCTACAAACAGTACCTGTTTCCCCGCAGCCTTATATTTAATAAGGAAATCAACCGTAGTCCTCCGTATGGTCTCCATATTAGGCAAAAGGATCACATCGTATTCCATGGCCCCGATCCGGCCCGGCTTCTGCTCATCTATAAGCTCCGGCAGCAGTGACTCCGCGATATAATCAAAATCCAGCTGTCCGAACAGCAGCCATTTAGTGAAGGTTTCGAATTCTTCATCCATCTCAAGCCGCAGATCTTCCGTCTGATCCTTCGGGCCCCAGTGCAGCCAGCAGCTCTCGATGGGATGTACAACGCCAATATGTACTTGCGGTACTCCCTGAGACATCGCCAGATTCACTCTGGAAAAGTAAGTTTCAATAAGCGTGTATTCTTCATACCAGGGGGACTGGTAGAAAATAGAAGCCGGATAATCCCGTTTCGCCTCACCGTTCATTGACATCCAGGACAGGTGGGGTACACGTACCGTCACGCCCAAAGCAGCCTGCCAGTCTCCCTGCAGCTTATGCCCCCGAAAATCAAAATCCCAGTTGGTTACTCCATAAAGCTCTGACATCATCGCCGTACGTCCGTACTGGTGCGCGGCGGACTGCGCCTGTTTGGCCGTGGTATATTCGTACCGGTTGCAGAGCATATCGATTCCTGGTATGTCAAACGATCGGTAGGATCTCATCGCCTCCCCCAAAGCCGCTGTCTGGCTGTTCAGAGTAGGCTCTTCCATCATATGTCCCATAAGAAGCAGCCCATGCTGCCGGCACCAGGCGTGATAGGTGTCCGCGTAAGCATGAGCAAACCGCTCGGCCACATGGTCATGGTACTCGTATCGGATCTTAGATATCCTGCCCCCGGGAAGCTCCCAGAACAACTCCGGAAGCCGGTCCATAATACTGCTGTTATAAGTCTCCTGAAAAGTCTGTTCCAGGTCGTCCGCCCAGGGAAGAAACAGATCATTTAAATCCATTGCGTGTTCCAATCGTGTCTTATGCGCGAATTGAGGTTCATCGGTAAAAACAGCCGGGATCTGGCTGCCGAAATCTCCTCCTACCACAGCAGCATATTTCTCATGGGTCACTTCCAGGAACCGCTGAACCGCCAGGGGATCGAGGGTATTCACGTACGCCTGGTTGTTGAACCATGGACTGTCTTTCGCTGTCTCCAGATAAGCGTACCATTTGGTCCCGGCCGCTGGTTCTTCCCGGTCTATCTGATGATACTCTTTCAGACGGGCGCGCTCATCCAGTTCGATATCGAAGCAGGCCAGAAGTCTGCCCTGTCCGGTCCGCTCCGCCCCCGCTGTCGATGCAGCCATAATCGTTGTTTGGCCTGTTTTCCCGCTCTCGTATGAAAATGGAGTGAACAGAAGAAATCTACTTCGGTACCTGGCATCCTTGGTCACCTTGCCTCCACCATATCCTGACGGCCAGCGGTCCTCGTCGTACAGCCAGGATTTTAATCCCAGCTCTTTTGCCTGTTCCACACAAAAGCGGATACCGTCCATGAATTCCTTCCCCATATACTCCGTCGCCAGCCCGACCCGGGTGTGCATGAGAAAACCGCCGAAGCCCATCCGCGCAAAGCACCGCATCTGTTCTTCCATCGTCTCCTGATTCAGTTCCGTATTCCAGGCCCACATGGGCGCTCCCCGATATTCCCCCGGGGGATTCTGGAAACTTTCGCTGGTTACTTTACATCCTCTCTGAAACATGTACTTCTCCTTTTACACCTTTATTTATGACTCATCCTTGACATTCCCTAATTTTTGATAATACTTTATCCTTGATTCACTTAATCTTTGATATTACTTAATCTTTAATACCTGAGTTATATTATTTCACTCTCCGGCACCGGAACTATATAAAATTCATGGGCACCGCTCTTCAGCTTCCTGCATATCTTCCCGTTCCTATGTTCACAGCCGGAAGAATTTATACTGTCCGTTCCTGCTATCTGATATTGTACCGGTAATATAAGCATTCCTTTGGCTCCAGCCGGTATCGACACACACAGTTTAATTTTCTCCGGAGTCCGTTTCCATGATATCTCCACTTTCCCCTTCGGATAACGGTGCCATGCCCGGACCCAGGTCAGCTGAGGGGCAAAATACGGCTCTATCCGTATCATATCCTCCGGTTTCCCGAAATCCATCCGGTCATGTATGGATTTAAGTCCGGCCAGGCCGCTGTAAAACCATTCTTCGGCGGCTCCAAGCATAAAATGATTCTGCGAACTGCTGGGATGATCCGGATCGTTGCCGTTCCACTCCTCACAGAGCGTTGTCGCCCCATGTATCACCTGGTATCCATAGCTGGGCGCATCTGTCTGATTCAGCATGTTTGCCATGATATCCTGCCGGCCATACTTGTCCAGAGCTCTTACCAGGAACGGATAACCCACATCCCCTCCGGTGCTGTGGTATCCCCGTCTCCTGATATCCTCCACCAGATTCGTAAGGACTTCGGGTACATCCGCCTCGTCTGCCAGGCCGGTAAACAGCGCCATGGCATTCGCCGTCTGGCTTCCTGTGGCATAGCGCATTCCCTGGTCATCAAAAAATTCCCTCCGAAATGCGGCTTTCACCTGTTCTCCCAGTGTCCCGTAGCAGCTGGCATCCTCCATCCGGCCCAGCACCGAGGCGATCTGACGCATAATAATGATATCATAATAATAGATCGCGGTAGCCGTCACCGGAATCGGTGTGTTCTGGGCAAACGGCGGATTCAGTCCAAAATCACACCAGTCTCCCAATCCGTGATGCAGTATGTGATATTGGCTTTTTGAAGTGAGATATTCCAGATAGCGCCTCATCATCCCGTAGTTTTCTTCCAGAATACCGGTATCCCCATAAGTACAGTACAGATACCAGGGCACGATAATCCCGGCGCTTCCCCATTCGGGAGAGTCTCGAAATCCGGTATGAATCCCTTCCGTATCAAAGTTAATATATTCCGGAGCTGTGTCAGGGATCAGACCGTTCTCAAGCTGTGCTTCCCGCATATCCGCCAGGACCTTCCGAAACAGTCCGTAGATCTCATAATTATATATGATTCCCGGGCCGATCAGATGAAGCTGTTCCAGCCACCCGAGTTTTTCCCGGTGGGGACAGTCCGTAAATACAGATTTGGTGTTGCACAGAATCGCTCTTGTGATAATCTCATGGATCTGGTTCCACATGGGGGCCGAACAGGAAAAATCCCCGATTTTTTCCAAACACGGATAGATCATACGTCCTTTTAGCTCCAGAATCTCAATTTGCTTCTGAAAATTCCCTGCGGGGTCCGGATCCGCCGCTTCGATTTTTAAATATCGGAAACCATAATAAGTAAACCGCGGTTCCCAGATCTCTTCCGAGTCTCCTGATAAGGTGTACTGGTAATAATGAGGAGTACCTGTAAACTGTTGGGATAGGCTGCCGTCTTTGTCCCGCATTTCAAAAGGGGTCACCCTGATTCTGAAGCCTTCCGGCCCTCTCAGCCGGAGCCTAAACCAACCGGATAGATTTCTGCCGGTATCATAGACCAGCGCTTTGTCTTCCCATCCGATCCGCCTGGCCTCCAAATCTTCCCTGATTTTTAGCGGTGGATATTTCCTGGATACAATCCTTCCCTTCGGTCCACTGATCGGGACTGCCGGAATCCATTCCTCATTTTCCTCAAAATCCGGACAGTCCCAGCCTTCATGCTCCAAGGTGGAATCATAGTCCTCCCCTCCATATACGCATGAAAAAGTAATCGGTCCCAAAGCCGCGCGAAACTTCCCATCACTGACCAGCGCTTCGCAGCTTCCATCCGTATACTGAACTTCCAATCTCAAAAGGAATCCAACCGGGCCGAAGCTGTTCTGAAACTTCGTATACCGGCCTCCCGGAACATGATACATCCCATTCCCCAGCAGAATACCCAGCACATTTTCTCCGGTTATTACATAGTCTTCCAGTTCATAGACCGCGTAGCATACACTCTTGTCGTAATTCGTCCAGGCCGGTTCCAGGACATCATCCCCGACCTTTTTTCCATTGCACCGCAACTCATAGTGTCCGACTCCGCTTATGTAGGCTCTGGCTCTGCTGATCTTCTTTTGGAGTACGAAACTGCGTCTGAAAATAGGCATGTGCTGTGTCTCCGGAAAAGGGGAGCCTATCCAGCCGCATTTCCAGGAATCCTCACAAATCCCCGTCTCAAACCAGGACGAACAGTCGGACTCCGCTACCAATCGATCCAGCCAATAGAGACTCACCTGCCAGGTATACCGTGTTTTTTCTTTTAGCGAAGCGGGGGTATAGTGTGCCCGCACCGGGCAATCCCCATGCAGTAATCCGCTGTCCCAGATCTCTTTTTCTACCACATAGATTCTGATCCGGCAGGCATCCCAGGTAAAATCCGGAATGTCGGTTCTTACATTCCAGGAAAAATAAATCTCACAGTTGTCTATTCCTACAGGATGAATCAGGTCATTTACCCTGCAGTGTGTAATCGCGGCTGTTGCATTTTCCTTTTCTGTCATTTCCTACTTCCTCTCTTAGTATAATATTTCCGTATGTCTCAGCCTTTCACTGCGCCGGAGGTCATCCCGGCCACAATATATTTTTGTGCGAAGAGATATACGATCAGGATCGGCACCGCCGTAATAATACAATCGGCAAACACATAGTTCCAGCTGCTGTAATATTGCCCGTAGAAATTATAGACGGTCAGCGGCAGCGTCCACTTCTTCGGCGTGTTAAGAAGATACAGCGGCAGTTGAAAATCATTCCATACGCTCATGGCCAGTATCACCACGCTGGTAGCCGTTACCGGTTTCAGCAGTGGCAGGATGATCCCGAAAAACAGTCTTCCCTGACCGCATCCGTCCACAAAAGCCGCTTCATCCAGTTCTCTGGGGATTCCTTTTATAAAGCTGCAGAAAAGGAAAATGTTAAACGGCAGATTGATAGCCACGTAGACCATAATCAGACCCGGAAATGTCCCGTTTAAATGAAGAAACTTCAGTACCGCGTAAGTCGTGATGATCTGAAGCGGCGCAATCATCCCTAAAAGGAAATAATTATACATTCGCAGGCTCCCCTTACTATCCTTTCGGGCGATAACAAAAGCAGCCATAGCGGAGAATATCACACCAAACAGGGTTGCCCCGCCGGTTAAAATCAGACTGTTGATGAAAGAGCGCAGCACGCCTCCCTTTTCAAAAACAAAGGCAAAGTTTTCCAAATGCCACGCGTCTGGAAGTGCCAGATCGAATCTGGCTGCGGCCACCTGATCTTTGAAGGCACCCAGCACCATAATAAGCAGAGGACACATCATCAGTGCGGTAATCAGAATCATGATTACTTCCGGAATCAGATACTTTTTCTTCCACATTACGCCTCCACCTCTCTTTTCTTAAGCTGCCGGTTCAGCAGCAACGTAATTGCGCAGACGATCACGGTCAGTACCAGGCTCATGGCGCTTGATTTTCCCAGGAACCCGGCCGAGAAGGATTTGTATACGTAGGTTCCCAGCACTTGTGTAGCGTAACCCGGGCCGCCGTTGGTCAACACATACACTTTGTCAAAGACTTTCAGTCCGCCGATCAGATTCGTGATAATCGTAATCGTAAAGGAGGGGGCCAGCAGCGGAACTGTTATTTTCCAGAATCTCTGTATCGGGGACGCGCCGTCAATCTGGGCCGCTTCATAATAGTCAGTGGGTATTCCCTGCAGGCCCGCGATGAACAGCATCATTGAGAATCCGGACCACTGCCAGATCTCTGTGGCTATGACACACCAGATAGCCGTGTGCTCATTTCCCAGCCAGATCAGCTTTCCCGCATAGCCGAACAGTCCCAGGAACTTATCCCACATGCCGCCCATCTCGAAAAACGCGGTAAATACCAGTCCGATAACCACGGTGCTCAGCACGGCCGGCATGTAGAATAAACTCCGAAGTACGTTTCTGGACTTCAAAGGTTTCGTAAGAACCATCGCCAATGAGAGCCCGAACAGTACTTTAAATATCGTGGTGACGACAGCGAAGATCAAAGTGTTCTTAATCGCCAGCAAAAAATACTGATCGCCGAATATTTTCTTAAAATTATCAATTCCCAGAAAGGAAAATGAGGTCAGATTCCGCACATTCCAATCCGTAAACGCGGTGACAAAGCACAGAATCATGGGAATGATAAACATGATCGAATATACAATCAGGGCAGGCATTGCCATCGCATAACTATAATTGCTTTTCTTTCTTTTTTTCATGGATTCCTCCTGTTAAAAAAACCGGCACAGGCCGCGGGGCCGCGCCGGTTCCTATTCCGAAGTCTAGCTTTTTTTCAGGAATTTCTCTGTTTTCAGAAATTACTCTTTTCTATGAATCAGAAGCCTTCCAATCCCAGATTCTTACCATACTCCTGCATACCTTCATCGATCTGTTTGATCAATCCATCCACATCTTCGCCCAAAGCCAGCTGTGCGTATGCCGGGAATATTATGTCGTCGTTTAATGATCCGAAGTTGGAAAGGATGTCTCCGACCTGTACTACGTATTCCCCTTTGTTCAGATAGTTATCATACATTTCCTGGAGAATCGGGTTCACATTATCACTGGTTACGTCAGAGAAGGGGGAGTTTACGGCGTTGGCATTCAGGTACAGGGACAGGAATTCAGGCTGGGACAATTTATTGATAAAGTCCAGAGAATTGTCCACATTTTCCGCCTCCTGTGGCACCGCCAGAGCGTAGACGTATTTTGCTGTCATTACTTTGTCTACATCGTTATAGGGCAGCGGGAACATGCCAATCTCGGCGTCCGGCCAGTTAGCCACGATATCGTTGACCGCGTATTCTCCCTGGATAATCATAGCGGCTTTGCCGGTAGCAACCTCTTCTTTAGAAGTATCATAGGTTCCAACGATATAGTCTTCATTTACATAACCTTCTGTAAATAATTTTTGAAAATCGCTTAAAGCCTGTTTGTATTCCGGAATATCGGTAAATTTCATCTGATTTGAATTTAATTTAGCGTAGATATCTTCACCCGTTTCGTTAAGCGCGTTAGCGAAATAGATCATCGGCCCGATCTGGGTGGTCCAGGTGTCTTTGAAGGAAAGATACAACGGAGTAATATCTTTTCCAGAATTCTTGACGGTGTCCAGAGCTTTCAGGAACTCATCATAGGTTTTCGGGATTTCGATTCCCAGCTCTTTGAATACTGTCTTGTTATAGACCACTGCCATAACCCCTGAAAATCCGGTGATCGGCATTCCGTAGAGTTTTCCATCCGTATCTTTTAAGGGATCCACATCCATACCCAGCCGGTCCATCCAGGGCTGATCGTCCAGCGCTACCAGAGTGTTCGCCGCGTCATAGGTGGAATAAGCGCCGGGAACATTTACATGAATCACGTCGGGAGCTTCCCCGGTTGACAGACGCACCTGGGACAGGTTTGTAAACTGTGCATCCGGAATCACTTCGTATTCCACGTCGATGTCGTACATTTCTTTCATCTTTTCCTTGATAGCGTTGTGGGCTTCTTCTTTGAAACTGGACTGCGCCAGCATGAAGTTAATGGTATAACCGCCGTTTTCCTCTGTTGTGGCCTGCTCGTTTTCATCCGCCGTATTATCCTTCTGCCCGGCAGCTGCCGCCGGAGCTTCGGATGCCTCCGGCGTCTGGGCCGGTTCTTCTGTTTTACTTCCGCAGGCGGCCAGTCCCATCAACATTACTCCTGCCATTCCCAGAGCCATACACTTTTTCCATAAGTTTCTCTTCTTCATTTCGTAATTCCTCCTCCTGTTTTGATAGTCTTATCATAGTCATTTGACAGCTTGTCATAAATGGAAAAATTATAACTGTAGATGGAAATTTTGTACTTTTGATACATATTCCTATCATATAGAAAGCTGCTTTTATGTTTGTTTCTCGTTTTATTTTTATGCTTCTATACCTAATTCTTTTATTCTTCTATGTCTGATTCTCATTTTAATCTACATTCCGCCGCTTTGCGGCGGCACAAATAGTAATGAAAGTGTTTCCACCTTCTAGTTTTCGTGTTACAATAGACTTAATTATAAGGCATCCCGGCATCAACATCAGATGCACCCACCCGTTTGCTATTGGTGTGCAGGTGCGCCTCGTTTTACCAAGGTGGGAATATTCTTAATTCGGTTCACTATGTGAGCCTTCTTTTTGTATCTATCTCACGTTTTTGGCTTAATTTACTTTCTTTCACACTATCTCCTAAAAATTTTTGTTATGCTTTACCTTTTTTGCATATGTTATAATCTCTTCAATTTACTTCCGTATTATTATCTGTTTGAAAACTTAGGCCAGGGTACGGAAGCAGCTACTGTTATACAGCGGAATTCACCATTCATATTGGTGGCAGAGGTTTCATCGGCTTCCATTACTGCTGTATAGAAGTGATAAAGAATTCCGTTGTACCACAGGATGGAAGCTTTATGCGCATGAATTGCATCGATACTGCCATATGCACCGTTTGGAATAATTGGCTCTTTCCATTTTTCCCAGTGAATCAGATCTTCTGAGAATGCCAGGCCTTCCCGGGCATGTTCGTAATCATAGCCAAAATAGTAATTTAGATATTTCCCCTGATCTTCTACTATATATGGGTCTGAGACAAATTTGCTGTCCCAGCTGCCATCTGTAACTTTCAGAATCGGGTTCCCATCATGTCTTATCCAGTGGAACAGATCGTCAGACACGGCAAGTCCTGTCTGTTCGATCCAACGTTCATCCTGCGTTTTGGCATTGTAAAACATATAATATTTGTTTTTTATAGATAAAATGCAGGCTTTATAGAGTCCTCCCTGCTCCCACGCCTCACCGTCCTCCCAGGAAAATACTGGGGCTGGAAGCTTATGCCATTCCATCAGACTTTCATCTTCACACCAGGCCAGACCGATCTTCGCCGGGCCTGCCTCATATCCTTTGTCCGGGTAGGAATGATATACCATCCAGTACCGTCCTTCTATTTTTTTCAAGGTTGGTGTTTCTTTCAGGGAATTGCTTTCTTTTATGATCCAGGTACCCGCGCAGCCTACACTGTCCCAGCGTCCTGCATGATCCCTGGGGAGAATCACTCCTTTTGTCTCCCAGTGCAGCAGGTCATCACTAACAGCCATGCCTGTCTGGTATCCGATTCCGTCATAGCCGACAAACATCATATAAAACTGACCATTATGCCAGAACACAAAGGGAATGTCTACTGATTTTTGATGGAAGGAGTCCAATTGGCCGGAACCGGTAAGGACGGGGAATCCATACTTGTATGGAGTGAGATAAGTTGAGGGAATGGAGTTTCCCAATTTCATGTTTGTTTCCTCCTTGTTTGTGCCTTCTTATAGTTTTTTAGTTTGCTTGATGATTATATTGTAATAGGGAAGGTTAAGTGAGGAAATGGAATTATTTGTTATGGGAATGGAAAATTGATACTTTTTGAGATTTTATAAATGAATTGTGTAATACTGAAAAAGGGAAAATCTGTATTCCCTTGGTGCTTTCAAAACTTGAGATTTAAACTTGAGATTTACATCCTAATAGATATATCTTAAACGTAACCGAAAGGTTTTATATTTGTGAGGTTTGCGTGCTTCAAATCCTCATAGGTATATCTTAAACATTCATGTTCGTTCGCCCACTCCTTCATTTCGTCAGTTTCAAATCCTCAGAGGTATATCTTAGACGGTCTCAAGATCAAAGGCCATAGTATGGACCCGCGAAGTTTCAAATCCTCATAGGTATATCTTAAACAGGTGGAAACGCTGCACAGTTACCTTGGATAAGTGAGTTTCAAATCCTCATAGATATATCTTAAACCTGTATCATTGTTACACTTACGAGGCCATTTGTACATCGTTTCAAATCCTCATAGGTATATCTTAAACGATCCGCCTTCTTTTGCCCCTTTCGGGCCATCTTAGTTTCAAATCCTCATATCTTAAACTTTTCCCCTTTATGATTGTCACGACTTCTTGCCCATGTTTCAAATCCTCATAGGTATATCTTAAACGTTTATATCTATCAGCCGTGGAATGCTTTGATTATGTTTCAAATCCTCATAGGTATATCTTAAACATCGATGATGCCCTCACATGCTTCTGCTGCTGCGATGTTTCAAATCCTCATAGGTATATCTTAAACTCTTCGACGCTCATGCCAAAAGCCGCTGCATATTCTTTGTTTCAAATCCTCATAGGTATATCTTAAACACGATCAGGCAAGCCACCAATACGATCGGTATAAAGTTTCAAATCCTCATAGGTATATCTTAAACGATGACCGGGGAGCATTGTATTATGCTGCCAACATTAAGTTTCAAATCCTCATAGGTATATCTTAAACGGTGAGGTGATGGCCGGTTATGAAAACATAAAAGAGTTTCAAATCCTCATAGGTATATCTTTAATTGATACTGTTACCGAAGCCGGGTCCGTTAGCTGATGTTTCAAATCCTCATAGGTATATCTTAAACCATCCGATCTCCGTCATACTCATCCCTCCGATCTCCATGTTTCAAGTCCTCATAGGTATATCTTAAACCGGTCCGGCCTTAAGCACGATCTGTCCAGCAACAGTTTCAAATCCTCATAGGTATATCTTAAACCATGACGCCGTTTAAGGTCCTTTGATTTTATTTCGTTTCAAATCCTCATAGGTATATCTTAAACCTGCTCCTGTCCCGAGGTCTTGCCGTCATAAATCGGTTTCAAATCCTCATAGGTATATCTTAAACGAGTGTGGTGGCTATAATGGTTTAGGGTTTCAAATAAGTTTCAAATCCTCATAGGTATATCTTAAACAATCATCTGCCACACCAAAACCGCATCCAGGGCACTGAGTTTCAAATCCTCATAGGTATATCTTAAATATTGTAGTTTGGACGGTACGCCTTCTTCTGCTTTGTTTCAAATCCTCATAGGTATATCTTAAACTTTGGAGTTCAGGTGTGCTGCTTCGGCCACAGCAAGATGTTTCAAATCCTCATAGGTATATCTTAAACGAACAGAAATGACAACTCAGTTGCTGGGTGAGCTGAGTTTCAAATCCTCATAGGTATATCTTAAACCATGCGCCAGTCCCAGAAGCTTATGGGGAAATAAAAGGTTTCAAATCCTCATAGGTATATCTTAAACCATATTCATTTCTTAGGTATTCCAAATTTTCTCTGGTTTCAAATCCTCATAGGTATATCTTAAACGAGCACTTGCGCAAGTATTTGGACAGCCGGACCGAGTTTCAAATCCTCATAGGTATATCTTAAACGATCAGAAATCCAGGCGCTCACGTCCACGGTTGAGGTTTCAAATCCTCATAGGTATATCTTAAACGAAACAAAAAATCAAATCAATGCTGGCGCGCCGTGGTTTCAAATCCTCATAGGTATATCTTAAACCCGCCTACGCAAAACTGGATACTAGCGGAGATAAGAGTTTCAAATCCTCATAGGTATATCTTAAACACGATACCGGTCGGAAGATCGGTGTGAGGCTGACGGAGTTTCAAATCCTCATAGGTATATCTTAAACCAGCCCTTATCCAGTCCCTATACTATGTCGATCTGGTGTTTCAAATCCTCATAGGTATATCTTAAACTCCCAGGGTACAAATATACCAAAACTGATTAAAACGTTTCAAATCCTCATAGGTATATCTTAAACACTGTCAGAGACCATAGATCTAAGCGGGTATATGCTGTTTCAAATCCTCATAGGTATATCTTAAACAGAAACAAAGCTTATATTGGACGAGCTTAAAGCATGTTTCAAATCCTCATAGGTATATCTTAAACTATTGCCACTATGAGCTATACCTCGGGTATGCAAAAGTTTCAAATCCTCATAGGTATATCTTAAACCCGTCCCGGTATTAACAAGCTGGTACTGATGGACAAGTTTCAAATCCTCATAGGTATATCTTAAACGAGATCCGGACGGCAGGGTACCGGACCGGCGTCTACTGGTTTCAAATCCTCATAGGTATATCTTAAACCCATTCACACCGCATAAATACTCCCTTCCTCCCCCAGCATCCCCCTCCCCCCAAAAATACCAAATTCTTTCTATCCAGCTCTCCAAGCCAATCTTATATCCGGTCGATCCCCCACACTTTTTACACCATTATGGGTCGACCCCAAAATCAAATAATAAACTCCTGAGCATTTTTTTCTTGACCAATCACTTCTCGTCTAGAATAGTTCAAGCTTTCAAATCTGTAAAGAATAACCGAATCCTCATCTTTATGTAACACTTTATTCAGTTCCAACTTCAACTTTTTCAAATTAGCCTCTCCGATATCCCCTTCAAACACCGAATTTTGAATCCACGTCAAATATTTCCTGCATGTTTTCAATGCTTTCGCCACTCTTTTCTCATTTACATCATAAACAAGAATCACGAACATCACAACACCCCTTGTCTTTTCCTCTTCATAACATTAAACACTTTGTCCCAAACCAACTCCAATTACGTCCTATTCAGATAAATCTCGTCATTCACCATTCACAAACAAATCCTTCATATTCCGCATCTTCTGTTATCAGTTTTTGCAGCTTATATGCTTCCAGCCTTATCAATCGTTTGTAGCTTACAGCTGTACCGATTGATTTATGGCGTATTGTAGTCAGTAATTTTTTATTATACTCTTCTACAAATTTCTTTTTACCAGTATCCTTTAATAGAATACCTCCAAAATTACTATCAAAATCTTTTTCTGTAATCACTCTTTTATTTATTAGTGAGAATATCACCCTGTCCACTATCACTGGCTTAAATATTTCTGCCAGATCCAGATTCAAAGAAAACCTTCTGTTGTTCGTTGAATGTAAATATCCAATCCGCGGGTCTAAATTTGTTTGATAAATTTCACTGAGGACTGTCGTATACATCATAGAATTTCCAAAACTGATCAGCGCATTAATCTTATCTTTAGGCGGTCGACGGCTCCTAATTGTAAAAACAAAATCCGGTTCATCCAGTATAACATTAAAAGCTTTATAATAACTCTCCCGAATATTTCCTTCATAAGCCATCAGTTCCGCAGTACTGGAGCAATTTTCCATCTGCATCCATTTTTCTTCAATATCAGCTATAGTCTCCTGTAGATTTTTACCTCTCTTACAATAATATTTTAAAACCACCAGAATATTATTAATCGCTGTCCTTATTATCTTTTTGGCTATTAAGACTCTTTTTTCTTCCTGGAGATAAGCCTCCGCCTGTTTTAATATTACATAACCTGAGTTAAGATGCTCTCTGGGATAAAATGTACCGGTATAATATTCATAGTAATTAAAAAAATGAATCAGTATCCCTTTCTGCGAGGCAAAATCTAAGAACTTTTTATTCACCGTAATTTCACCAAATACCCACACAGAGTCCAATTCTTCGATCGGAAGATATTTCTTAGACTCTCCACTTTGGAAATAAAAGGTATTATCTTTCCTGCGAAGATCTCCGTCATTAAAAATATAAATATCTTTTTTCATACCCTTCTCCTTTAGCCGTTTCTTTATGAAAAACAATATTCTTTATATCCACAATTTTTGCAAAACGGGATTTTCTTCACTCTGGGAGGATTCCTTAATTCAGCGATTCTGATGATTTCCGTTTTGATTTCCTCTAATTCTCTTTCCAGATCTTCCGTAAGAATAACATCGACCCTCTTCTTCTCTTCCGGATATAGCAGCTGCCCTTGCGCATCGAGGCCACTCTCTTTCAGCTGCTGAAGATAATAGGCCAGTTGATATTTGGAGGCTTCTTCATACTTTGAAGACTTTTTCGTCTCCCCGATCACCAACTGATCTTGGTTCTGAAAAACGACATCAAATCTTACATTTCCAAAGACTATCTCCTTTTTATTCCGCTGATATGTATTCTCATGGAGAAAACGCCCTATATCAATGTTATCATCCTGCTGATCTGGTATTATGCTGTGGGACATCAACCAAACTTCCCGCCCGCAGATTTTATAAAACCAGATTAATGTGCCTGTAATTTCCACCGTGCTCTCATCAAAATACAAGATAATCCTCTTCCTCTCTCTTAAAACCGGTATCACGACAATAATTGTCGTTACAGCCTTCCATAGGTAAAGACCAAATAATTTCCTCTTGCACATGATTGATTCTTGAAGCATATTTTTCCGGAATCGATAATGTATATGCGCTCATCTTTGGATTCAATTCAAGCATAGAATCATATTTCTTTTTCTTATCCTTTTCCCGTACCGCATGCAAAAACTTCTGAAATAGACATTCCGCATTTTCATCAATTCGAAAATAAACCTCTACATACGCTCCCTTTTCCTCTATCAGATGAAATTGATCGATCGCATATTTTTCTCCGGTAAATATCAATTTTTGTATAGATTTGATATAATTTTCAGAATCACAACTGACATATCCACTTATTTTTTTATAATATTCATGAATTAACTCTAAATAATCTGATTCCAATATCTCCCGCTTCTGATCCAGCAGCTGTTTCGTCACATTAATTTGCATATCTCCATAAATCATTTGCCCATACGCTTTTTTCCCATTCGTCAATTCTACTACCCGAACAATGCCCAGCATCTCTTTTCCATGCCGATTACAACGGCCAGCCGCTTGAATAATAGAGGATAATGGTGCCAAATCTCTAATAACATAATCAAAGCTCAGGTCCACCCCAGCCTCTATCACTTGCGTAGAAACTACGATCGGTTTTAAAATATCAAAAGATTTTTCAATCTCTTTTATCCTATCAACTCGGTCACAGGGCAAAAGGTTCGCTGATAAATAAAATAATTTCCGTTCCGGCAAAGCTATTTTTAAGTCATCGTAGATCAACAAAGATTCCTTTATTGTATTACATACAATCAGATAGGATTTATTTTCCAATTGGCCCAGAAAATCTTCGGTAAATTCGTCTATGGTCGATTTTCCCGGCTTGTAGGTAAGCTTTGTCCGGCAAAACATCCGGAAATACTTTTCATACTCCGGTAGTAATTCCATCGCTTCCGTTAGAAACAAAGGTCTTGTAGCCGTCATCATTATAATCTTACAGTCCAATAACCTGGCTGCTTCCCTTAAAATATAGTCGGCCACCTTTAACAGTTCAATAGGAATTGCCTGGACTTCATCCAATATTAATATTGAGTGGCGAAATTCATTAAATTTTTTCAGCATACGATTTCGATTACCAACAAGCGTCTCCAGAACTTGTACAAATGTGGTGATGATTACATTGGACATCCAGTTTTCCCGAAGCATCTCGGCCCTCTGTTTATCCACATCATACTTTTCAGTCTGATAGTCAACATCCGCCAGTGAATGGTGTTTCATCAGATAGGGCCCTGATTGTTTCTCAAAATCCCGTATCTCCCTTGCATATAATTTATATATTTCATCAAAGTTTTGGTTAATGATCGACGTAAAAGGCAAAGCGTAGATAATCTTTCTGCCGCCACCCAATTGTTCATTTAATTTAACAGCCGCAAAGAATCCCGCATAAGTCTTACCAGTACCAGTAGGGGATGTTATGGAGTATAG
Source organism: Diplocloster hominis (assembly GCF_032380655.1). NCBI lineage: Bacteria > Bacillati > Bacillota > Clostridia > Lachnospirales > Lachnospiraceae > Diplocloster > Diplocloster hominis. The sequence goes on from NZ_JAWDIY010000024.1 coordinate 65,899, forward strand.
ATACGAATGTTCTGGCTGCTCTTCGATCGAATTCATAATATTTGTAAATATCTCTTCCCTGACAACACCCATTTCACTTTTTATTCCCTTTGTACGTTCCTCAACGGATATTCTCCTACTCCCGTTTAGGGTAACAAATGGTAATTCGCATGGCAAAATCATTGGTGTATCGGAAGCACTGAATTTATCCCCCGAAATCAAAGCGGAATATAGACTTTGAAAATAAATATAATTTTCACCATTCTTTTTGGACCTGCTCTCAATTCCATAAGCTAATTTTCCTAATTTATGTATCAAATTCTCCAAGTCGCTATCATCGAGGAATTCATCTACGATCTCTTCATAATTCCATAAAGAATAATCCTGTATAATCTCAGCTCTGTGATTCTTCATGTCTTCTATCTGTTCGCAGACAATATCCAGTTTACGCTGAAACGCTTTCGGTATTGCCACTCCCTTTTTATCTGTTTCAAGAAGTCCATCCCGCAAGCTGCTCACACTCTTGTGATGGCAGAGAATCGCATGATAGATGTAGAATACGTGATTCTCATCCTTTAGCAGTCTCATTCCCGCAAAAGCCCCAAAAAGGGCGGATATAAAACTATGATCCGCCCTTTCATCATTCCGGTTTCCGTAATGAAGCCTGTTTTGGAAATAGATAGTATACTTTCCAAAATCATGGCTCAAACAGGCCACTTCTGCAGTTTTATCCCAGCCGCTTCTTAAACTGTATTTCGCATTTTCCATCGTTTCCTGTAAATGGACCCTAAGCAGTTTATCAATATGTGATTCAAACCGGATCATGATCGGATTCCCTCTTAATTCATAATATCAATCCCTATTTTACATGAAAGTGACACAGACCTGCTCCTTACAAATTTCCAAGCTCAACACAGGCCCCTTAACTTCCATTTTGAGCGCTTTTCCATTTACATCATAAAGATATGACGCGGTCTCGTGTAAAGTTCTGCCATTATCAAAGTATCTGGGCATATTCTCCCGGTACAGACTTACCGGCTCTGATAATATGTCTAACGTCTTCTCCTTTATGGATTCTACCCGTACCAGGGAAGATACTCGTATCCGTCCTTCTTTTACTCCATAGTCTGCCTCAGTATCGCATACATATGTTAAGGAACATTGAAATGGTGCCGATCCGAGATAAGGAGGATACCAACTCCGTCCCTCCCTGACAGATTCCGTCATCCTCTCCATGATCTCTGCCTGGTTACTGGAAAAATAAATCCGGTAGGCTACTCCATCGTCCCCGGTCAAAATTTCGAACGGAATCTGTGTATGGTTCTTCGGTTGGATAAAATCCTTTGGCCCTTCGATTTTCATATAATTAACCGTCTGCATGATTTTCCTGGCTGGCTTCAGAATCTGTACACCTATATCCACCTTTCCAGGTACAAACTGATCATAATACGCATCCCGTTCTATACCAAGGATTCCCGCAGCCAGTCCGCACAACGTCGTTCTCGGAGGGACCAAATATGTGAGCGAAGAAGAATTCGTATAGTATTTTCGAAAATGGGCATATCGGCCCGAGACATCGAATACCAGTACTTTCATTTTCATCATCCTATTCTACTTCGATCAGAGTAAAACCATCGAAAGCCTGTTGGAAAGTGACTTCCACATCATGGTTTAACAATATACATTTACTATCACAGAAATAGTGAATCGAGTCAATTTTTCCGATATTTCCCTTTAGGAAATCAACGAGTTTTCCAACTTCTAATGCAGTTTCTGAAATATCCCGAATATCTTCCGTCTTTTCTTTTAACGAAATATAATCCCGCATATCTCCTAAAATAGTCATATCGCTCTTATATTCCACTCTCAGATACAGTCTGGGATACTGGCCAATCTTACTTCTTGTTACCTGAAGTGGAATCGCATACCTGAGCGCCCGATCCAGCTCAGCGATATCCTCTTCTTTCAAACACGTTGCTTTTCCCCGATTTGCAGATATTACACCGGAAAAAGCGATAAAAGAATATGCGACTCTGTAATCCTTTCCGATCGCTCCCTGTTTATTATTATCAGAGGAAGCAAACGTAGAAGTAATGCTGGACTCCAGTACCTTTACCGTATTCAGGGAATATCCCCAATTGAACTGGACAGGTCCAATAAACTGCTTATTGTCCTTCGCTATAGGCATCGTAGCCCCAAACAGCCGCACATCAATCAACTGATCCAGTATTTCCTGATCATTAGAAGTCCCCAGCTTCTTAATCCTTGTCTCTGCAGTAACTGGTGAGCCATCCATTTTCTGCACAAACAATGGATATCCCTGGTCGGCCAGATAATCCCTGACATATCTTTTCAGCCGCAGATCAGACACCATATTGATCCCTCTTTCATAATCCATACGGGGACGGTTTTCCTCGTCAGGATCACCGTTTGGATTTGTTAATTTCGCATCATACAAAAATAGGATTTCACTGTTATTCATTTTCCTTTCCTCCATTCTCTTTTTTCTTGCCTAAAATTGCTTTTCTGGTCGTATAAGAATAACCGCTTAAAATACAGAACAAATTTTCTTCCTTTGACAAGCCCCAATTCGATAACCGGGGCGTACAAAGCTCTGTAAAATCGGAATAGATCAGCTCTGTCTGAGATTCCAGCAGTTTTTCCTGCTTTAACTTAGCAAATACATCTCCCGCCAACCGGAGTATTTTGTTTTTATCCATCCCCCCAAAATTAAGCTTGTTCAAAATCGGCTTATTCTTGGACGAAGTATTCTTCGTTCTTTTATATTGTTCCACCCCTATGGTACCCATCAGGGTACCCAACAAAAACAATGCCGCCTCCTCCTGCTTATATCCCATTTCACGGATAAATTCTTTGAGCTCATCCCCGCAATGCAGACTTTCTACCTCCATATTCTCTCCTCCTTTGATTAATTGCATAAATTCCAGGAACTTCAGCAGCGCTGTACCTCTTACTACTGTAGCTTCCAGTTCACTGCCGCTTATATTAAACCCTTTTTCCTCATAATAGATGACTTTCGCACATGCATTGAGATTCCCGATGATATACTGCTTTTTCAGCAACTTTCCCGATAATATAGCGTCGTATAGCCCTAAAAGATTTCTGAATTCTCTTGCCTCATTTTTTTCGTCCAGCCGGATTGGCATAAGGTAATATATCATCCGAAGATTCAATATCGTCCGATCCGTTCTGCCTCCCAACAACCGCAAATAGAGATCCTGAGTTCGATCCAGGCAGCTGGCAATGAAATCGAACCTGGAGGGTGCCACATCTTTAATAAATCTTTGGATTTTAGTGGCCTTCTGTGCCTGCTTGTAAAATACAAGATTGATCGAATAACAGGTTTCATCTTCTCTTTCCTGATAAGCCAGCTCCTCATCAATACTTTCCTTTAATTGCTGCACCGTTTCTACATTGGATATCGTTTTAAATTTATGCTTAATACGGTCGCAGATGATGTCGAGACCTTCCCGGTCCAAAGGTTCTCCCCAGATAAAATGCGGATACAGGTATACGTGGAATCTTGCCAGAAACATATTTAAATTATTTTTTACATATTTTTCACCCGACAGATACGCGTTTAAACAATCCTGACACAGAAGCATATTCTTTCTATAATTTTTCTTATCCACCCCACTGGCAAAACCGTATAAATTTGTAGTGTAGCTTTTGATTTCTATTATAATATCATCCCGCAGCTGCGTCGTGGTTCCACAGTTGTAGCAATGCCCCTCAATCAAATTCTTTTTGCTATCCTGCTTCCCCGATGCCCCCTCCTTTTCTTTCAGTATGGCTGCCTTATATTCCTCGCGCTCACACAATGGCTCAGCATCAATCAGTATAGTAAATAACCCAAAATTCTTCTGAAGTTTCATTCCATAGTGGTCTGCCAGATATTGATCAAAGGCTTCTGTCACTTCCTTCTTCAGCAGCGCTTTCTGTTCTTTTTCCGGCAATTCACGCAAGGTATCCCGATATGCCTTGATATCATATTCAGCATTTGATAGAAGACCTACATGAAAAGCATACCTGTTCTTATTACTCTTAAAATCTTCACCCAGATCCACGAAATAGGTATCCCTGATAAAAGTAAGCTTACTATTTAACTCATCCCCTAAATCTAACTCACATAAGTTTGGAATTGTCTCTGAGAGATGATAAAAACTATTGCCCGATGTGCAATACCACTGTTTGGAATTGGCGCCCGGAGCTGAACCGATATAACAATACTTTCTTGCGGAATTTTCACTCATCTGTTCATTGACATCAATAGATACCCGGCATTCATCTGTTGAAAAATCAAATTTCAGAACATAAAGCGGCTGTTCATTTCCTTTGGCATCCCGGCGTACCGGAGCTAATTCTGTGATCAGGTTATCCAGAATGCTGCTTCCGTCCTGCATGAGTATCTTCCCGATCTGTATCATGCCTTCCTGCATATCTTTTTTCGCCTCCTATCCTTTATTTACAATGACGCAGCCAAACCCCTGGGAATTCTTGGAGCCCAGTCCCGCATTGACTGCCATGTCCATCAGTTCTTTCGAGCCGGAGATCAGGAATTTACCGTTCCATCCTTTTATCACTGTTTTCTTATAAAATATGATGCTTTCCCGACAGAACCGATTCATGGGTTTGATCTGAAATTGTGTATCCTCAGGCGCGTTACCATGGTAGGATTCGTATTTATGTATTAAATTTTTTCGAATCAGCTCAGAATACTCCTGCTCATAAGGTGTGTAATAATAAGTTTTCTTTACTCCGTCGTGATTTGCTAATGTAGAATAGATACAAATGGGGGAGAGCGTCTGTATTTCGCATCGATCATCATATTCTTCCACTATTGTTTCAAAGGAGGAAGGTGTCAAATAATTACCATTTAAGTTTAATTGTGATTGGGAAATAATGTTTTCTGCCAGATAGGTCACGAATTTAGAGTCGTAAGAAGAAATATAAAAATGAATTTGATCCTGATAAATAATCTTGTGCTGTCCGGTAATGATTCGATGATTACCAAAAATCTTAGAAAACGAGAACAACTTATAACTTCTATTTCCCGCTTCATAACCTGTATCATGAAGAAAGGACTGGTAGTTTTTATCATTTAACCAGGTCAGCAGCGCAGCCTGCAATATATGATTGTAGCTGGTATTCAAAGTTAGAGGATTTTTTAAAGGAAATGTAAATTTGTATTTCATCATATGTTCTCCTTCGTATAATCTTTCTAAAATAACAATAGCATTTGTTGGTTCTGCTGTCAAGAAGAAAATTGTTTGTTATTCAATACTAATAAATTTTTTGATCATTTATAACAAGTCCTTTTACAAATCAGCTTAAATTTTTATAAACCGGTTCGTGTTGTATCAGTTTTTTGTCAATGAACATTCCAAACAAAAATCACAAATTCAAAAGTCCTTATAGGTATAACTAAAGTATGTTAATCAATTACTAAATTTCAATCTCTTATAGAAAATCTATCAGCATGAGTGTTATCTGATCATCCCTATTATTATGTAGTGTGATAGTGAATCTATTCCTTTTTACATGTCAGGGAAGCAACCCATGAAATCAGCTTAACATTCAACCAAATATCAGTCAAGCCCAATGCATAAATACACAAAAATCTGCTGCTTCCCCTCATTTTAGTTCCCTCGCCTCCCCTTTCAGATACTGCGTCGGCCACATCCCGGTCTCCTTCCGGAAAACCTTCGAAAAATAATACGGATCCTGGTACCCCACTCTGGCTGCCACTTCCTTCATCAACACCCCGTTCCCCTTCTTCATCATCCTCTTCGCCTCTTCTATCTTAAGCTTCACCGTATAATTCCCCGGCGAAATCCCATAACACTCCTTATAAATCCTGCTCAGATAAGAGGTAGCAAACCCAAATTCGCCGGCGATCTTCTCATTCGTCAGTTGTTCCCGATAGTGCTTCTCAATAAATTCTTTTACCTTCGGCAATACGGGATGCTGCACATCCGCTTCCGGCTGCAATGCCAATTCCTCCATGCAGCTGTCCGTCTCGCGCTTCAGCGACTCAAAATCACAGTGATTAGAGATCACACCCCCCAGCTCCATTCCATTTTGCCGTTCCATCGGTAAACGAAACGCATCACAATAATACGATAACATGCGTTCCAGGCAGCGCAGCAAAAACTTCTGGCGAACCGGAACCTGCCCGCAAAGAGTAAAGAACTCCTCCTTCCAGCGCAGGATTTCCTGACTATCCTTACCGCCGCAGGCCGCACAAAACGCCTGTACGCACTCATTTAATTCAGTTTCGTCCGCACTGTTTATCCGAATCTCTTCCCCTTGAATCAAAAACATGGATCTCCCAAACAAAATCTGCTGATAAATCTCCTTGTGCAGCTGCATATGCATCGCTCCGATCGAAGACAGAGCAATCCCCTTTTTGTGGGTAATCATCGTCACCGGTACCTCTGTCTGCCTTTTCATATATTGATATATCTCCTCCATGCACCCACAGCCCTCTGCACAGCCATCCTTATCCTCATAGATAAATACACACTCTGCCGACGTAAGTCCCGCGATCTGCCAGATACTTCCTTCTCTTCTGCAGGCTTTTAATAATTTCTGCACGTAATCCTCTATCTGCAGGCCGGACCATTTTAGCGCACCTGGAAACATGCCTTCGTCGGCAGTCAGCGGAAAACTGCCGAGGCAGGTCAATGCCACATAACAATTTCCGGCTTCCATCTCAATCTTTTCAATTTTGTGGACATTAAAAAGCCGGCTGAAAATCTCTTCCTTCTGTTCCCGGCTTGCTTCTTCCGCAGCAATCGCCAGCTTTTCCAATAACTCCGTTAACTTCAGCCTGGATATCGGTTTTAAAAGATAATCAAAAACACGGTAACTGATCGCTTTTCTCGCATACTCAAATTCTTGATAGCCCGACAATATAACGACCAACGCATTATTTCCCTGGTTCTGGATACCTTCCAGAAAACCGAATCCATCCATAACCGGCATACGGATATCTGTAAAAACCACATCGGGCCGCTCCTTTTTGTAGCACCGGATACCTTCCTTTCCATTATGGGCGATCCCGATAATCTGAAACCCCATATCTGCCTGTTCTATTAATTTGGCCAGCATTCTGGCTACCGGCGGTTCATCCTCCACAATCAGCACCTTAAGCATGTCTCTTCCCTCCTATCACGATCTCAGCGCCACCAGTCTGCCTGTTACGGATATCGTAGATGAAATCTTCTTTATAAAACAGATACAGCCGCAGAATCGTGTTTCTAAGTCCTAACCCTGAAGCTTCCTGCTGCTTTTCGGGATCCTCCTCCCAGCGGTCAATAATCTCCTTCATTTCCCGGATCTGCTCCTGCGTGAAGCCCTGTCCGTTATCACTGACCGTGATCCTCCATTCTTCGTTGGTCACGCAGACTTCTATCTCTATGTGCCACTGGTATTCCGAATGTTCAAACCCATGTTTAAAACAGTTCTCAATCAAAGGCTGAATCATCAGCTTGGGAACCATCACCTGCTGAGTGTCCCCCTGCTCCTGAATCTTATATTCCATCAGATCTTCGTATCTGGATTTCATCAGGTCGCAGTAATTCCTGGCATAGAAAATTTCACTGGATAAAGGAACCACCCGGTCCTGATACGACGAGGAGTACCGCAGCATATCAGACAATTTGTCACAGAGCACGGGTACCGTCTCACTTCCCTCTTCAAATGCTGTGGCATTGATCACCGAGAGCACATTATACAGAAAATGCGGATTCATCTGAGCCTGCAGTGCACGCAGATTTACTTTTGCCTCATTCTCAATTGATTGGTTCAAATGACGGAACATGTTAGAAAATGCTTCATTCAACTTCTGGACGATATCCACCTCTCCTTCCTCATCCAGCACCACAGAAAGATTGCTCATCTTAACTTCTTTCAAGGATTCCACCAGTTGGACCAATGGCTCCGTTAATTTTCTGGAAATGATAAAGATCAGAATTACCGTTCCCAAAACAACTAGTATAATCATCACCAAAACTGCTATGAGAAAATTCGACATACCGGTCAGCAGCTTCCCATTAGGCTGGATCACAACCACTTTCCACTTATAATCATCCGCTGCACTGACCGTGATCCCCTCCTGCCTCTGACTTATCGGATTTTTCCGATTATCATAGGTTCCGCTTTCCGTTTGTAATGAGAGATCCCGGTAGTAATGCATCAGCTTTTCCGAATACCCGGAACTGTTTGAATACATGAAGCGGCCATCCTTGTCATATATAAAAACCTGATACGCTTCCTGTTCCTCAATATCCGCAAAAGAAAAGAATTCTTCCACATGAGTCTGCACTTCGATCAGTCCTGAAACTCTTCCTGTTACCGCATTTTTCAGCGGGCGGAATACGGAAAGTATCTGTGTCGTCTGATTCTCCCAGTAATCTCCCTCTATAAGGAAATACCGTTTCAGTCCTTCTTCATTCATCTTATCTATGATCTGGGCATATCGCCTTTCCACATTGTCTTTCTTTACATTTTCCGACCGTTCGTTGTACTTGCCATAACTCAGATAATCCCCCTGCTCATTGTATACACAAATTCTTCCGACAACGAATTTAGGACCATTGATATTTAACAGCGTATTCTGAAGCTCTCTTCTCTCATAAATATGCGAGTCAAAATAATTCCCGTCATACTGTTCCGATATCTGTTCAAAACACTCAATAATGTCCGCGCTGCCCAGGACCTGCAGGGCTACCCGGTCCATGTTGGACAGGGACATCTCCAGCTGGGAGCTCAGCCGATCCGTCATCACCATCTGGTTCATGGTCAGCTTCTCCTGCTCCCGATTGACCAGAAAAACGAACAACATCAGTATTATCACTGTCATGACCACCATCATTGACAGATACCAGATAAATATTTTATGTTGAATCCTTGTATGGAATATTTTTTTCTTTCTCATGTATCTACCTCACTGATTTTGATTCTATTATAGGGTGATTCGACATTATCTGACAATAGGCTTTTACAGTTATTATCTCTGTCAACTTCTCAGTAAACCTTGTATCCAACGTCGTTAAAAGCATCTTTCCTAAAGCAGAGTGATCTCCCATAGATGATGTTATCCCATAGTATCTCTTTCCTATACGAATAAAAATACGGTACCCATCCGTCTGCCCCCATGGACAACCTCTGAATACCGTAATTAATATTCCATTATCAATTTCATGACTTATAAAGTTAGTTATATTGGCTGGTTTTCCGTTGCATCGGTAGGATTCCGTTGCTCCGTCAGACATTTTAAATACTATGCACCTTCTATTCCGCCCACCCAAACGCACACTTCACAGCCTTTTTCCACCCCCGCAGCAGTTTTTCCCGTTTCGCCTCCTCGATCTTCGGGCTAAACGTCTGAGACAAGGCCCAATTGCTTCGAATCTCCTCTCTGCTCTTCCAGAACCCAACCGCTAATCCGGCCAGATATGCCGCTCCCAAAGCAGTCGTCTCGATACAATCCGGCCGCAGCACATCCGTATCCAGTATATCCGCCTGGAACTGCATCAGGAAGTTATTGGCGCAGGCACCGCCGTCCACTTTGAGACTCACCAGCTTAATATTGGCATCACTCTCCATCGCTTTACACAGATCGTAGGTCTGATAGGCCAGGGATTCCAGAGTCGCCCTCACCAGATGGGCCCGGTTAAACCCGCGGGTCAGGCCCACGATCGCGCCTCTGGCATACTGATCCCAATAGGGGGCGCCCAGCCCTGTAAACGCAGGCACCACATAGGCTCCCTCCGTATCAGACACTGACATAGCGTACTCTTCAGACTGGGGAGAAGAGTCGATCACTTTGAGCTCATCCCGCAGCCACTGAATTGCCGCGCCTGCCACAAATACGCTGCCCTCCAGCGCATATTCCACTTTACCGTCCAGTCCGACCGCTATCGTGGTCAGCAGTCCGTTCCTAGAAGCCACTGCTTCTTCTCCTGTATTCATCAGCAGAAAACAGCCGGTACCATAGGTGTTCTTAACCTCCCCCGGTTTAAAACAGCACTGCCCGAACAGCGCGGCCTGCTGATCTCCGGCAGCTCCGGCCACCGGTATCCGTCCGCCGATTACCGAGGTGTCCGTATAGCCATAGATACAGCTGGACGGTTTCACTTCCGGCAGCATTGCCATCGGGATATCCAGCAGATCCAGGATTTCCCTGTCCCAGCAAAGGTTATGTATATCGTACAGCATCGTACGGGATGCATTGGTATAGTCAGTCACAAAGCACTGGCCCTTGGTCAGGTTCCAGATCAGCCAGGTATCCACGGTACCGAACAGCAGCTCTCCTTTTTGTGCCCGCTCTCTGGCTCCTTCCACATGATCCAGGATCCATTTAATCTTCGTCCCGGAAAAATAAGCGTCCGGGATAAGTCCTGTTTTCTGCCGGATCATCGGGGCATATCCCCGCTCCTTCAGGTCATCTACGATACCGGAGGTACGGCGGCATTGCCAGACGATCGCATTGTACACCGGACGGCCCGTCTCCTTCTCCCAGACGATCGTCGTTTCTCTCTGATTCGTGATTCCGATACCGGCGATCTCTCCGGCTGTGGCGCTCACCTGATACATCGCCCATTTCATCACTTCTGTCATGGAATTCCAGATCTCCAACGGATCGTGCTCTACCCATCCGGGCTGTGGATATATCTGGGTGAATTCCTTCTGGGCCACGCTGCACATCTGGCCCTTTTCATTAAACAGAATACAGCGGGAACTTGTGGTTCCCTGATCCAACGCCATTATGTACTTCATTGTTCAAACCTCCGTCTGTATATAGTTTTCAACTACCCCATTTTACTCTATCAAACCGCTGCGCGCTCCGGCGCAGATATAATGTCTACCGACATTATATCACGATTGCACGCAATCATGATACCTCCGCAGGATGCACACTCCGCGCCAGGGAAAGCGCTCCGGCGCAGATATAATGCCTATCGACATTATATCATACAATCCTCCCCCGTACATAGGCGGATAAAGGATTTTGCCGCTTCGGTGAGGAATTTATTCCTGTGGCGGATCACGGAAAAGGACCTTTCTAAGTCCAGCCCCCGAATCCTGGTGCTGGCGATCTCGCCTTTTTCCAGGCTCTCCTTCACGAACAGGTTCGGCAGCACCGACACGCCCAGCCCCTCAGCTACCGCGCGTATAATCGCCTGGGTACTCACGCTCTGCCAGGAGGGAACCACTTCTACTTTTCTCACCCGCAGTGCCTGATCGAAGATCTCCCTGCCCGCGCTTCCCCTTTCCCGCATGATGAAGTTCACTCCCCTGAGCTCGCTGATATCGATCTCCTCCCGGCCAGCCCATGGGTGATCCACGGAACAGATCAATACCAGCGGATCTTCCATAAAACAAATCTTCTCTATATAGGAGCTGGAGATCTCCCCCTCCACCAGTCCTACGTCGATCTCATTTTTCAGTACCGCCCGTTCCACAGCTTCCGTATTATCGATCTGAACATGCATCTGAATAGCCGGATAGAGCTTCTGGAACTCCTTTGCATACTCGGGCAGCAGATAGTTTCCGATCGTGATGCTGGCCCCGATCCGCAGGACCCCGATCTGATCCCAGTTCCGAACATCCTGTTCCAACTGGTCAAACAGTGATACAATGTGGATAGCGTACTGCAAAAACTGTTTCCCGGTTTCCGTAATATACAGCCTTCTGGCGATCCGGTCAAACAGTTTGACTCCATAATATTCTTCCAGTTCCGCGATGGCCAGGCTCGCTGCCGGCTGCGCGATAAAGAGCTTTTCCGCGGCGGCCGTGACACTCTCGCACTCGCAGACCGCTACGAAGATTCTCATGTGACGTAATGTCATCTTTTCCTCCACACGTGCGTTATCCCGCACAAACAGGCAGGTTGAACTTTTTTGTTCAGCCTCCTTCCTCCAGGTTTCATAAGAAATAATTATAATATTTATATTATTATATTATTTTACATATAAAGCTGTAAAGTATAAAATAACAATGCAAGGAGGAATCTTCATGATTGATAAACCGAAAAAATATTGGAAATTATTTACCTCAACCTTTTTTCTCAGCTCTTTCACCTTCGGAGGCGGCTATGTCATCATACCGCTGATGAAAAGAAAATTCGTGGATGATCTGCAGTGGCTGGAAGAGGAAGATATGCTGAATATGGCCGCTATCGCCCAGTCCTCGCCGGGAGCCGTGGCAGTCAACGCATCGATACTGCTGGGCTACCGGGTCGCAGGCGTCATCGGAGCCGGCATTTCAATTCTGGGCACGGTTCTGCCGCCTCTGTTACTGCTGTCCGTGCTCTCCCTTTTTTATACCGCCTTTCGGAGTAATCCGATCGTCAGCGCTGTATTGGGCGGTATGCAGGCCGGAGTAGCCGCCGTCATCGCCGATGTCGTTATCAGCATGGGCGGCAATATTATCAAAGAAAAAAAGCTGCTGTATCTGTTGATCATGGCCGGAGCATTTCTGGCCACCTATCTGTTCCACATCAACGTCATGTACATCATACTGGTCTGCGGTGCTCTGGGTGCTTTACAGACATTGATTACACACTGGAAAAATAAGAAAAAGGAGCGTGTCCAGCCATGATATATCTGCAGCTATTCTGGAGTTTCTTCCAGATCGGATTATTCAGTATCGGAGGCGGTTACGCGGCCATGCCTCTGATCCAGAATCAGGTGGTGGATCTGCATCATTGGCTGACCATGACGGAATTCACCGACCTGATCACCATATCTCAGATGACCCCCGGACCTATCGCCGTGAATTCCGCCACCTTCGTCGGTATCCAGATCGCCGGCTTTGGCGGGGCGGTCATCTCGACACTGGGATGTATCCTTCCCTCCTGTATCATCGTCTCCCTGCTGGCCTTCCTATATTTTAAATATCAGCAGCTAACCGTGATCCAGGGTGTACTGAACGCACTCCGCCCGGCAGTCGTGGCACTGATCGCCTCCGCAGGACTGACTATGATCATCCTGGCCTTTTGGGGAGAAGGCGGCTTTGTCACAGATCTTGGCGCGCTTCACATATCTTCGGTGGTTTTATTCTCCGCCGCACTCTTTATCCTTAGAAAATGGAAACTGAGTCCCATTATGGTTATGGCCGGATGCGGGGTAATCGGCGGAATCCTCTATTTTATACCTTAGAAAGGCGGGATCAGAATGAATCTGAAAATAGTCAAAACACCTCTGCTGTGGAAGCTGACCGATGAACAGAATCAGGTTGTGGCACGCCTCTTAGGGCGGATTACCGGACCGGAGAAGACCGTGTGCTCTCCGGACGGTACTGCTGTATACAAGGTCGACAAGGGGCCAGCGGCTTCAAGTACCGGTTTACAATATAAAATGTACCGCGGCGCTTCCCTCTTTGCCGTGGCCGATGTACCGGGTCCGGAGGAGAACCTGCTGGAGATATCTGTGTCCCCAACCTTTTTATTTCGGCCCCCACGGGTTCAAAAGATCAGTGTCCAGGCCCCCGATGGCCCCTATATCCTCCAAAGGATGGAGGATGGCCGTGTAAATATCAGCAGCCCGGGAAAAGATCTGGGGAGCATTTCTCCCTTTTCTAAAATGGGTCATCAAATGCTGAGTCTGGCCCCGGAGACAGATCCTCTGTTTTTCGCAGGCCTTTATGTAATGGCATATTATATGTCCCACGAGGACGACATTGATATTGTATAGCGTGACAGGTAACTATGTATTTGCTTCCCTTTACGGATAAATGCGTGCCTATACAGCATTTCTTAGGAGCAGCTATGCTGCTTGGCCGCCCGAAGGACATACCTGAAGGAATGCATAACGTATACTTATAAACGGTTCCCCGTAGCAACTGCTGACACACCGGTCCCGGCCACATCGGATAGTATGACATCCGAGATGTGGACCGGGGCCTTCACCTCTACCTTTTTCAGAGCTTTTACAAAGTCAAAAATCTTCTCCTTGGGTATGCTCCGTTCACTCTTTACCGAAACAGTCTCATGGGACCGGTTTGCAAGACGTACCGTGGTCGTCACCATCCGTTCCGGGTTTGTCACTTCGTTTCTGGCATACTGCTCGCCCTTTTTACAGGTATTACCGGTAACCTCCAGAATCTGCCCGCCCTTACATGTGACGGTTATCATGCATCCCAGTGGGCAGCCGATACATACCAGTTCTCTGTTCTCTGCGGAATCCTCTTTCAATGTCATTCCCCTCCCTTCTCAATGCGGATTGTTATTTTTTTGAGATTCGGATATTCCCCGAACTGCTGTTTTTGCAGCCGGATTTCTTCCATCTCCCCGGGTGCCATGACCGGGCGCTTTTGCCGTTTGATGCAGGTATCATCAAAATATGTACAAATATAACAGCCTTTGTATACATCTCCCACACGGAAGCGGACCGTCAGCTTATCCTCCATTCTGTCCGTATGGATGTATTTCGGCACCGTGTAGCGCACGCCGCCTTCCGCAGCCAGCTCCACACATCCGGTCTCTTCCGGGCGTTTGGCTCCTTCCCGGATATAGCGGGCCGCGTTCTTACCCGCTGCTGCTGCCTCTTCTGATACATAATCGACCAAATCGTGCACATGCAGCACGTTGCCGCAGGCAAATACGCCTTCCACATTGGTCTCCAGACTTTCATTCACCACCGGGCCTGAAGTGACCGGTTCCATATCCACGCCCATACCTCTGGACAATTCATTTTCGGGGATCAGGCCTACGGATAGCAGCAGGGTATCACAGGAAATATATTCTTCCGTACCGGGTATCGGCTTTCTATGCTCATCCACCTGTGCCACAGTGACACCCTTTACCCGTTCTTTCCCATCGATATCGATCACAGTATGGCTTAACTTTAACGGTATCCCGAAATCATCCAGGCACTGCACGATATTCCGCTTTAATCCGCCGGAATAGGGCATAAGCTCAGCCACCAGCTTCACCTTCGCGCCCTCCAGCGTCATTCTTCTGGCCATAATCAGACCGATATCTCCTGATCCCAGGATAACCACCTCCCGGCCGGGCAGATAGCCTTCCATATTTACCAGACGCTGGGCCGTTCCGGCGGAGAATATCCCGGCTGGCCGGTATCCGGGAATATTCAGCGCGCCCCTGGGCCGTTCCCGGCATCCCATGGCCAGTATGACCGCTTTCGCCTGGATCTGGAATAATCCTTCCTCACGGTTCATAGCGGTAATGCATTTCCCGCTGCTGATATCCATAACCATAGTATTCAGCTTATATTCGATGTCCAGTTCCTTCACCCGCTCAATGAATCTGGCCGCGTATTCCGGTCCGGTCAGCTCTTCCTTGAATGTATGCAGCCCGAATCCATTGTGAATGCACTGATTTAAGATACCTCCCAATGTGTGGTCCCGTTCCAGAATCAGAACGCTCTCTATCCCCTGTTCTCTGGCCGAAGCCGCGGCGGCAAGTCCGGCCGGTCCGCCTCCGACGATGACGATATCATATGAAAGCATGCTCATATCCTCCTTTTACCATCTGTCCTTATTGATTCCCACAATGATCTTCGACGCTCCGCCGCTTTTGGTGATTTCTTCCATCGGCAGCCCAAGTTCCCGTTCCAGGATTTCCATTGTCCTGGGGGAACAGAATCCCGACTGGCACCGTCCCATCCCTGCCCTGGTCCTCCGCTTGACTCCGTCCAGGGATCTGGCACCTACGGGCCTGTGGATCGCGTCCATAATTTCCCCTTCGCTGATCATTTCACAACGGCAGATGATGGTTCCATACTCCGGCTGCTGCCGGATCAGTTCATTTCGTTTTTCCGCAGACAGTTCGGCCGGATTCAGGATCCCTTTTCTGACAGGAGTGAATTCCGGATTTTCCGATAACCGCAGACTTTCCCGAAGCTGCTCTGCCATCCAGGCTCCGATCGCCGGCGCACTGGTCAACCCCGGGGATTCGATTCCGGCAGCGTCGAAGAAATTCTTAGCGTCCCCGGCTTCCCCCAGTATAAAATCATCCGAATCCTCGTGTGCCCGCAGTCCGGCAAAGGAAGTGATCACCTGACGGATGGGAATATTTTTTACAGAATGCCCCACCTTATCCAGCAGATAGTTAAGCTCCTCCTGTCTGACACAGGTCTCTTCCTTATCTTCCACGTCTACCGCAGTGGGCCCCAGAATCAGGTTGCCATGTACGGTAGGAGCTACCAGAACCCCTTTCCCATATTCGCCGGGCAGCGGGAAGATCGTCCGGGCTACATGCCGGCCGGCCGTATGATCCAGCAGACAGTAGTCCCCGCGTCTGGGCGTGATATGTAACTTTTCCTGACTGACCATATTGTGGATGGCATCCGCATAGACACCGGCCGCGTTCACGATGGCCCTGGTACGGTATTCCCCCCTGGATGTGCGGATCACATAGCCCTCTTCCTCCTTTTGGATCGCGTTTACTTCTGTGTCAAACCGGAATTCGATTCCATTTACGGCCGCGTTTTCCGCATAGGCGATCGTCATTCCAAAAGGACATACGATGCCCGCCGTGGGCGCATAGAGGGCCGCCAATACACCGTCCGCCAGATTCGGCTCCATCTCATGTACTTCATCCCGGCCCATGATCCGCATATCTTTTACACCGTTTTGGACACCGCGGTCGTATAACTCCTGCAGCTTTGGAAGATCCTTCTCTTTGCGGCAGACTACCAGTGAGCCATTTTTGACAAATGGAAAATCCAGCTCTTTGGAGACCGATTCCATCATTTCGCTTCCCCTGATATTGAAATAGGCTTTTTTCGTACCGGGCAGGGCATCAAAACCGGCATGGGCGATAGCACTGTTGGCTTTGGAGGTTCCGCAGCAGACATCCTCGCACTTTTCCAATACACAGGCCTTCACCTGGTATCTGGAAAGTTCTCTGGCAATGGCGCAGCCGGTGACTCCGGCCCCGATAATCACTACATCATACATCCTTCTTCTCTCCTTTTTTCTGGTTATTCTTTCGCTTGTATTCCCTTTTCCTTTTCCTTTTGCGTTTAAAAACCCATTTAGTTTTAATTTTAGACGCAAAAAAGCTAAGCCAAAATAGATCCTGAAGGACCCGTTTTTTGCTTAGCTCTTAATCTCATGCAAATATGTATTCTATTTTCCTCTGTTTACTATACCACAAATCGATAACTGCTACAACCTTTTTCTTGTTTAATTATTTTATTGGCTCGAATGAAATTCTAAATTCCACCCTCATGCTGAATTTAGTCTTACACTCCTCCCTGTCTCTGTTTTATGATTCTTAGTGTCTCCTATCCGCAGTAGAAAGAGGTACTTATGTCTAA
>NZ_JAWDIY010000025.1:0-77553 GCF_032380655.1 Diplocloster hominis
GGCGAGTTTGTTCCGGGCCCTGCCAATAAGAGGTTCTCCCGTCTTCGGAGTTAGCCATTCTTAGGTCCGGCCGAAGTGATTTGGCCCCGCGAGATTTGCTGCCCGGCTCCCCAAGACACGCCGCTTCCCTTCCGCCCGGACCTCAGTATCTTAAATCCACTTTCATCATCCTGCCTCACCAGGATTTTTCCAGCTTCAGATTCCAGTCAATCTGATAAGGGTTATCTTTTTGTTCCAGAAGTTTTTCGTATACCATGCGCCTCTCGTAGCTGGCAGATCCTTCTTCGTCCATATCGTCCTCCTGCCAGTACTGATAGCCATACAGGTAGCTCTTTGCCATGTCCTCCCAGGAATCATAGGTGCCCTGGAGGATTTCAGATATTTCCAGTGATTTATCCAGAGCTTCTTCTTTCGTATAGAAATCTACGATATAAAACTGTCCCAGCAGTTGATTCGCCCTGCAATAATCCCAGGCGTCGATTGCGTGATCCCCATATGTATCGTACGCTTCCAGAATGGAATACACATACGCCTGATCCGCTTCCTCAAAGCTGTCTTGGATCAGCGCTTTCTGCTCCTCCTCACTTAGATCCATCACGCCGTTTTCCTGAAGATAGGCGATATCTGACGCGAACTGGGCCCGATGCCCCTCTCCGATCAGCCAGTCCAGCTGTTCATCCGCAGACGCCCGGTCGGTGATATCCCACCATTCTTCCAGAGAGGCCAGCAGCAGCTTCTTACTGCCCTCCACTTTATTCATGCCGCCGATCGCATTTAGATTCCCGTTATTCGCCTTCGTCAATATGGCGTAGGTCGCGTTCATCCAACGGACTGTATCCGGAAGCGGTTCTTCCTGCTTTTTTGCTCCGCAGCCACTTACTATGGTCATGATTAACAGAAACGCGGTCATGATTTGAATCGTCTTTTTCATCGTCTAAACTCCTTTTTAGGTTTTGTATCGTTCTTTATAGTATAACTCAGGGCGTGATTGCCCATTTTATCACCGAATCCTCTTTCTTTTCAAATATCCGGTAAGCCTCCATTGCATTGTCCAGAGTCGTCCGATGGGTAATCAGGCACCTGGTATCCAGCTTCCCGCATGCGATCAGACGCATAATTTCTTCACAGTCGGAAGCATCCACTCCTCCTGTTTTAAAGACCAGATTTTTCCCGTACATGTCCGGAAGCGGCAGTGTCTGGGCCTGCTCGTACATGGCGATCACACAGACTACCGCGTTGGGCCGCGCGATCTGCCAGGCTGTCTGAAAACTTTCTTCCGAACCCGCAGCCTCCAGCACGGCATCCGCACCTCTTCCCTCCGTCAGTTCGAGGACCCTCTGCCTTACATCCGTATACCTGGGATTCAGGGTCACGTCCGCCAGTCCCTCCCGCCGCACCAGCTCAAGCCGGCTGTCATCCACATCGATGGATATAACCGCAGACGGTCCGTATAATCCGGCACACATTAACGTACACAGGCCTGTAGGCCCGGCACCGATAACCGCTACCGTATCGGCCGGTCTGATCTCTGCCAGTTTAGCGCCCCAGTATCCGGTCGAGAGGATATCACCGGTAAATAATGCCTGTTCATCACTTACGCCCTCCGGAATCATGGTCAGGCCATGATCCGCATGGGGGACGCGCACATATTCCGCCTGTCCGCCGTCGATCCGGCAGCCCAGTGCCCAGCCTCCGTCAGGGTCCGTGCAGTTATTCACATATCCGCGCTTACAGTAAAAGCACTCCCCGCAGAAGGTTTCCACATTTACCGCCACCCGGTCTCCCGGCCGAAACCTTCTGACCAGCTTCCCTGTCTGAACCACCTCTCCGACAAACTCATGACCCAGGATGGTATTTTCCACCGCTCTCGGAACCGCTCCATGCTGAATATGGATATCACTGGAACAGATGGTCGTCAGGGTAACCCTGATGATCGCATCCCTTTCGCTCTGTATTACGGGTAAAGGCCGCTGTTCCAGCGCCACCCGGCCGCCCCCTTTATAGACAACTGCTTTCATCTTACCGTACTCCCCCCTGTTGATCCGTCGTCTCTCTTATGATCAAAGTCCCCTCGAAAACCACCCTGTCTTCGACCGGGCTCTGGTCCAGTTTCCTGATCAGGATTTCTGCCGCCCGCTGTCCAAGCAGCCTCGTAGGCTGCGCGATGGTGGTCATGGACGGCTCCATCAGTTCACTCAGGGAAATATTATCATATCCTATAATGTTAATATCCCGGGGCACCTGTATGTTAAGCTTTCTGAATTCCTTCAGACAGCCGATCCCCAGCAGATCGATGGCCGTCATGACGCTGTCCGGCCGATCCTTTAAGCCGGCATAATAGTGGGCCGCCTTCGCTCCCGCTTTTATGTAATCCTGTTCCGCTTCCGTCTGGGTGCGGTAAGCATATTCCTCGTAAAATGGCAGGCCGCAGTCTCTTAATCCCTGCAGATACCCCTGGTATCTGGACTCTGTGACACTGATACTGACTGCGTTTCGCACATAGCCGATCTTTTTCTTTCCCAGCTCATACAGATAGTGTACCGCATTTCTCGTACTGGCGAATCCATCCGTAAAGACATAGGAAATACCCGGAATATCACGGGCGGTCTCGTCCATGAATACTACCGGGCGTTCTTCAGATACATTTTTCAGATAGTCTACCATCTTCGGATTCATGTCATAAGTATTGTAAATGATACCGTCCACATTCCGTTTCAGCAGCTCTTCTATATATTCGGATTCTGTGGTGGTATGGCGCTCCGTATTGCACACCAGCACTACATATCCGTACTTTAACGCCACATCCTCCACGCCCCGGAACATTTCCCCATAAAAGACGTTGGTGTATTCCGGAACCAGCATGGCGATCGTCTTCGTCCGTCCGGTCCGTATCCCCTTTGCAAAATAGCTGGGCGAATAGTTCAGCTTCCGGATCGCCTGTTCCACCGCGATCCTCGTCTGTGCTTTTACTTTGGGGTCCTTATTGATTACCCTGGAAACCGTGGATTTTGACACTCCGGCTTCCTTTGCCACATCAAAAATTGTCGCCATTTTCCTGTCTGTTCCCCTCCTGTGTTGTTCTTGGTCCTGCATTAATGGATCAGGCTCAGCAGCAGGACAAGCATCATAATTGCAGCCAGAACGATTACCACGATTCTGGCGGCCAGACGACGCCTGCGATCATAGCTTTCTGTCACATCGGACTCTTTCCCGTCCGCGTATTCCTCATCCTGACCATCCTGGTCCTCCTGAACAGCCAGGAAAGAATCCTTTAACACTTCTCTTGCATTCTCCAGCTGATCCTTTGATACAAAAATATCTTCCCCATATACGGAATAGCCCATGGAGACACGTAAAAAACTCCCCAGTTCCCGATCTCTGCGGTAACAGGCGATTTGTTCGTTTTTCAGCAGTTCTTCAACCATCCCCGCCTCTACCTGATTGGAAACCGTTAATAATTTTGAGAAATTTCCAACTGTTTGATTTTCTTTTTCCGCCATCTTAGTTATCCCTTCTGTCTTCAGATCCGTGAACCTTCTCCGTCCGGTCCCTTTTCCTTTTTTGTCCATTATATCATGATCGCACGCAATCATGACCCCTCCGGGGATATGCACACTCCGCGTCAAGGTAAGCGCTCCGGCTCAGTTATAATGTCTATCGATATTATAACATAATATGGCAGAACTCAAAACATCAATTTCATCTGTTCATAGGAAGGGATCTTACGATACGCTTCAATAATATCCTTCATGCGGTACAGCAAGCCGTATTTCTCACACTCCTGTCTGAAAATTCCCGCCAGGGCTTTGCTGTTTTGGCTCTCACACAAGTATTGGTCAGCGTATATCTGCCTGTATCTTTTAGTCAGCCCCGGATACAGACGGTCCAGCTGCCGGAAGTAATACTCTCTTTGATTTTCCCGCAGGGTAACACCGAACATCCCATACACAAACCGGGCCTGATGTTCCGCGGCCAGTCTCACTATATTTTTGACATTTTCCGGTGTATCTGTCAAAAACGGCAATAAGGGTGTCATCAAGACACCCGTAAAGATTCCCGCCCGGCTAAGCTGTTCCATCGCCGCAAACCGGCTTGAACTGACGCAGACGCCCGGTTCGATTTCAGCCGCCACCGCATCATCCGCAGCCGTTATGGTAAATTTAACGATGACCGGCTGTTCCCTGCTGATCCGGGCAAACAGTTCCAGGTCCCGTACTGCCAGGCTGCTCTTGGTATCCAGGGACACCCCGAACCCATAATCCCGGATCAGCTCGAGTGCTCCCCTCGTGAGACAGCACTCCTTCTCGAAAGGGTTATAGGTGTCGGACATGGCTCCGATCCCGATTACCCCTTTCTTTCTCTTACTTTTTAGCTCCATCTCCAGGATTTCAAGAGCCTTCGCCTTCCTTCTGACCCGGTCAAAATCTTCTATCCGGTAACAGCTACTGCGGCTGTCACAGTAGATGCAGCCATGACAGCATCCTTTATACAGATTCATGTTATAGTCGATACCAAACCATCCATAATTCTTCGGGGCCGCCCTCTGTAAAATCGACTTGGCCGGTATCTCTTCCGGTAAAGGGAAACTCATACGCTCACTCCTGTCTGTTCAATCCGCCCGACAGCCCGTCACCGGACCGCTACATACACGCAGATCTTCGGTTCCTTACCTTCTTCTACCGGATAGTATTCTTCAAAATCTCCGGTATAGGTGCGCTCCAGCGGCAGCTGCCATATCTCACCCCAGAGCTGCCCGACCGCTTCCACTTCGTCTCCGTATATTTCAAATCTGGCGTACCGGCCCGCCGGGATGGTTTTTAATACAAACGGTTCTGTGATCAACTCCGGAACCGCCTTTACCTCACAGCCGACCGTAATCGAATATGCTCCCGCCGCTTGGTTTTCATAGTCTGAATACAGGCCGATGGACCGGTCATTGCTCTTATCCTGAATCTGTCCATAACATCCCTGCCCATAGAGCTGCTGCCAGAGTCCTCCGATCACTTCCTGCATCCGCGGGTCCTGATTCGAAGTCCTTCCTTCTAATCCGATTACTTTTTTCTCTTCCAGAACAACGATCTCATATTCCATGTCTTTCTTTCCTCTCTTTCTTTTTATGAGGCCAGTATAGCATGGTTAATATGACACCTGGTTGTCATATATTATAAATCCGCAGCATTTTTTTCAGCCTGAGGCAGAACTCCTGCCGCACATCCTCGGGTGTTAATACCTCCAGATACGGTCCGTAGGCCATAAAATATCCATACATCCATTCATTTTCCACCATCTCAAAGGAAACCAGGAAGCTTCCGTCCTCCATACGTTTCCGCTGGGTACTGCTGAATTCATCATAAACCCGGTAAGCCATCTCCGGGGCGATTCTCACCTCCACCGGAATGCGTTCCCCATAAGCTTCCCTCTGCCGGGATTCCCCAACATCCGGCGGAGTCTTCGGGATAAATGTTTCGCTTCGGATATCTAAATGTTCCATTCGTGACAGTTTGAAAAAACGGAAATCCTGTCTCAGACGGCAAAAGGCCTGAAGGTACCAGTCCGTTCCCTTAAAGACCAGCTTCACAGGCTCCACGTTCCGCCGTTCATATTCCCCGTTCATACCTGAATAGTCAAACTCCGCCACCTGCCCGGAAAATATAGCCTGCTTTAACTGCTCAAACCGGCTGCTCACGGAATTTTCCGGATTCCACCAGGAAAAATCAATCTGAACCCAGTCGGTGTGTTCTTTTCCAAACAAAGCGGCCAGTCTCGAAAGTACCGGCTGTACACCCTCGATCTGGATTGCGTTCATACTTTGAAGGGATGTGAGGATATGCTTCTGTTCCTCCTCGGACAGCACCGATTTATTCAGGACAAAATCTTCCATCAGACGGATTCCGCCATTTTTGCCCTTGCTGGTATAGATGGGAATCCCAGCCTGGGCCAGCGTGTCCACATCCCGGTATATCGTCCTGGTGGAGACCTCGAAACGCCGGGCCAGCTCTGAGGCTGTCATATTCTTCCTTTCCAGAAGCAGATATACCATTTCAAACAGCCGGCTGATCTGCATAGTGCTTACCTCCCTTGTTTTTCTTTCCTATGTATACTTAAGTATAGCATAAAATGGGATTGGATAAATGTATAATATATTTGACATTTAATCATTTATATGTTACCCTCATTGTATGGAATGATTATGCCGAACGGTGAGGCCCGAATGGTGAGGCCGGAAGATCAGCTGATACCATTCGGAAATTATAGAAATAAGGATGTGATGCCATGCCCAAAAACCTGCGTATTAAATCGGCAAGAGCCGCTCTTGATCTGTCTCAGAAGGATCTGGCCGAGGCCGTAGGTGTCACCAGGCAGACGATCAATGCCATTGAAAAAGGTGACTATAATCCGACTATCAACCTTTGTATCCGCATCTGCAAAATTCTTGGCAAAACTTTAGACGAATTGTTCTGGGATGAGTGAGAACATGCATATATGCAGGGGAGGCCGGACAAACAGGTGTTCACCCATCCCTATATGTTATGTGCGGGAAAACGCATGATTGGAGGTAAAAATGAAAAAAATATTAAACAAAGATTTTGATGAACGTCAATTAAAAATACGGGGAGCGGTGTATCTTCACACCCTGATTGTGATGGCTCTTCTCATTTTGGTAAATGCATTCTTACGCATGAACGGCGTGATCTGGGCCGACGAGCTTTATCAGGCTTTGCTTCTGATCATGCTGCCGGTTACGGTTGGTTCCATCGAACTGATATGTAAGGACGCCTATATCGGAGTCCGGCGCTCTTACGGGGCAATGATTATGGTATTGGGCCTGAGCGGAATAATCGGATTCTTTCCCCCGCTCATCTCGATTCTGTCCGGCACAGACCGGTTTGCGGCAAATGGTTCTATCACATCTGTTGGGTCGCGGATGATGGTCAGTTTCTGCTGCCTGAGCATCTCGGCTATGTTTGCCGCACGGTATGTTTATGAGCGGCATCACCAGGAAGATTAACATATAAATTTTTATTTCATTGGAGCACTTTCCTATGAAAAATAAACGGCGGTCCCGGCTTGTGTCCTGACAGACACAGCTACGGGACCGCCGTAATTTTATGCATCTTTATTCGGTTAAGCTTTCTGCTCTTTGGGCAGCAGAACATTGAGTAAAATAGCAACCAGGGCCGCAGGGACAATCCCAGAGCCGCCGAAGATAAGTCTGATCGGTTCCGGCAGATAAGTCAATACACCCGCATTGGCGCCCAGGCCATAGCCAAGCCCCAGCGCTACGGAAACTATGGTAATACTCCTGGCTGTGACTTCCTCCTTGGTAATCAGCTGTATACCGCTGACCACGATAGACGCGAACATCATAACCGCCGCGCCTCCCAGCACACTCTGGGGCATAATGGAGACCACCGCCGCCAGTTTTGGAAACAGCCCGCAGGCTACCAGGAAGATACCGCCGGTAGCAATAGCGAAGCGGTTTACGATTTTTGTCATTCCCACCAGGCCGACATTCTGGCTGAAGGAAGTATTCGGCAGTACCCCGAATACCGCGGCGAAAGAAGATCCCAGGCCATCACACATCACACCGCCGGAGAGCTCACGGTCCGACGCTTCCCTGCCCATACCGCCGACAGTGATCCCAGAGATATCGCCCACTGTCTCCACTGCTGTTACGATAAACATAATTCCGATCGGAATGATCGCCCGCACATCAAATACCAGCTTCACCGGCAGCAGTTTCGGCACGGCGATCCATGCCGCGTCTCTGACCTTATCCCAGTTCAGCACCCAGGATTTCACAAGCGTCGTGCTCTCTTGGGTAGCGGGGTCCAGATATGTAAAAGTGTTCGGAAGAACGAATCCCATAATGACGGCCACGATATAACCGATAATTATCCCGATCAGGATCGATGAAACACTGGCGAATCCTTTTACATAATGCTTCAGGATCACGATGCTGATCAGAACTACCGCACCCAGGAACAGATTTTCCAAAGAGCCGTAATCCTTTGCACTGCTGCCGCCGCCGAACGATCCGATTCCCACACCGATTAAGGAAAGCCCGATCGCCAGCACCACCGTACCGGTTACCACCGACGGGAAGAATTTCCGAAGGGGTTTTAAAAAGAATCCTAATACCGTCTCAAACAGGCCGCCTAACAAAGAGGCCCCAAGAATCGCCCCATAAGCGATCACGCCGCCGCCCATGACCTGTGCCACACTCTGGCATACGCCAATGAACCCCGAGCTGGTACCCATAACAATCGGCAGTTTCCCTCCCACCGGTCCGATGGCAAATAACTGCACCAGGGTAACCAGCCCTGCCACCAGCATAGCGTTCTGCAGAATCGCCACCTGGTCAGGCGATCCCGCCGCAATGCCGCAGGCTCCCGTTATCAGCAGAATCGGCGTTAAATTCCCCGCAAACATCGCCAGCACATGCTGGAGTCCCAGCGGAATCGCCGTTTTAAGCGGAAGCTTTCCGTCCAGGTCATAGGGGGTTGAATAGTTTTTCTCTTGTTTCATCACATATCCCTCCTTCACTTTTGATATGGTTCCCGCCATATCTGTATAATAAAACTATATCTGTTCGTTCCCGCCATGTCAATCGATATGTAGGCTCTGACCCGGCCTTTTACGTAATTATTCTTTCTTTTCTCTTTAGAATATCTGATTGAATTTCTAAGAAATATCTTTAGAATATCTGTCTGAAATTCTAAGAAAATTCTTTAGAATTAAATACTATAATTTTCCTAGATTTACTGGTGCTCCATCCGGCTGGCTGACGCCAACGCGGCAGCTGACAAAATAGGCAGTACTGATACTATGGTTTCTGGCCGGATGGAGCACTAGAGCGTGTTTGAAAATTGCTTTCTGCCAGCTGTGCGTCACACTTTGTGGGAGATTTGGCCCCGATGAAGGAGGCGCAGTGGGCTGCGCTGACTGAATTGGGGCCAAATATACCGCAAAGTGGGGCGTGCAGATGGCGGGAATGAATTTTCAAACATGCTCTAGCATGCTAACACCTTCATGACCGAACTAATAACGTAATGAGGATTATCCCATGACAAAATCAAGAATAAAACAACTGACCCCTTATCTTCTGCTGACAGTCCTGGCTCTTGCGCTGGTCCTTTTCATCTGGCCCGCCCGCAGTAACTATGGCTCTAAAATGGATTGGTTAAGCCAGCACAGCGTTTTTCCGGAATATTTCAGACAATTGTTTTACCAGACCGGCAATCTATTCCCAGATTTTGCTCCGGAGCTGGGCGGCGGCCAGAATATCTACTACTTTGCCTACTACGGGCTGCTCAATCCCCTGCTCCTGCCGTCCTACCTCATGCCTTCTGTCCCCATGACGGACTATATCGCTGCCATGGCGATCCTTTGTGTAATCGCCAGCGTCTGTCTCTTTTATTATTGGCTGAGAAGTCATGCAGGTACCATGCTGCCCCGTCTGACTGTATCCGTACTGTTTTTATGCGCTTCACCGCTGCTGTTCCATTCCCACCGCCACATTATGTTCATGGACTATATGCCGTTTCTGATCCTGGCTTTGATTGGAACCGACCGTTTCTTCAGAACCGGGAAACGGGCTCTGGTCTGTATCAGTGTCTTTTTCTGCATCATGATCAGCTATTTTTTCAGCGTAGGCTGTATCGGCGCTGTCCTGATCTATTCCCTCTACCTAAGCTATGGGCAGAATCCCCGCCAGTTCAGCAAAGAGACACTTTGCCCCCTCTTCCATCTTCTGCCTGCGATCCTGACTGCTGTCCTGATGGCAGGTGTTCTTCTGCTGCCGGTCGCCTATGTAATCCTGAACGGACGGAGCGGTTCCGGTTCTCTCTCCCTCCTAAGCCTTCTTTGCCCGAAAATCTCTGCAGACTGGCTGCTGTACAGTGCATATGGCACAGGGCTTACCTGTTTTTCCCTGGCAGCGCTGCTTGCCGCCTGCCTCAGCAAAAATCGTCCGCTCCGTCTTCTCGCCGTACTGCTGATATTTTTGCAGATCATTCCCCTCTTCGTATACCTGTTAAACGGGACCTTATACCTGCGCGCAAAAGCCCTGATACCCTTTCTTCCCCTCTATCTTTTGCCCGCTCTCCATCTGCTGCAGTATTTAAAAGGCAGACTGCGCCGGCCGTCCGCCCTGTGTTATCTCCTGATCCTGACTTCCTGCATCACTTCCCTCATCGCAAATCATACTGAGACCTGGGCCAGCCAATCCGTTACGGAGTCCCTGCGCCTGACGGAAAAGGAAAAGCTCCTCTCCTCCCTCCCTGTCTCAGTTCCCTGCCGCACTGACGACCTGGATGATAACGCCCTGACCATGAACCAGACCTTTGGCCTGAAAGCCCGCCGGACTTCCATTTACTCTTCCACTTCCAACAAAGATTACTTCCGCTTCCTATCCGAATGTCTGGGAAATGCAAAACCCTCCAGAACCAGCCTGATCAGCGCCTCCACATCCAACATTTTTCTCCAGTCCCTGCTGGGGGTCCGCTATCTGCTCTGCGGGACTCAGGCTCCTGCCGGCTGTCTTCCTCTTCATACGGAAGGCTCCACCACGCTGTACGAAAATGAGAACGCCCGCCCCCTGGCCTACGCCGCCAGCTGCCTCTACTCTGAAAGCAGCTACGAGGACCTGCGCTTCCCTTACACACTCCAGCCTCTGTTCGAAGGAATCATCACCCAACATGCTTCCCAGGATGTCCCCCCCATCACCGAATCCTGGCTTACTCCCCTGACCCTTCCATCCATCACAAAGCTCCATAATCTTTGCATCACCCAATCCTCCGGAAGCCTCAAAATAGAAGCCGCCGGCAATGCCACCGCCGTCCTCCCGCTTGACACTCCCCTCACCGATCAGATACTTATCCTGGAATTCCAGGTCGATGACACCCTTAATTCTCCCACCCTGGATACCTCCGTCACCGTCAACAATATCCAGAACAAGCTTTCCAAAAAGACCGCTTCCTACCCGAACCATAACTATCAGTTCCGTTACGTCATCTCCTCCGACACTCCCATAACCCAGCTGGACCTCTCCTTCAGTCCCGGTACCTATGCGCTCTCCTCCATCCAGGCCTACACCGTGGACACCGCCGCCTTCCAGGCCGCAGTAACTTCCGTTATCCCTCTGATCCCGGATATCACCCGGTCCGGCTCCCCCGCAGCCTCACCGGACGCTTCCGCCGGTACCCCACCCATCCTTCAGGGAACCATAGATCTGCCCGCCGATAGTTACCTGGCCACCACCCTTCCCTATGACCGCGGCTATACCGTCACCGTCGACGGCCGCCCGCAGCCCTACGAAAAAGTAAACACTGCCTTTGTTGGCCTTCCCCTGACCAAAGGCTTCCACAAAATAACCATCACCTACCAAGCACCCTTTAAGCTTCCCGGCCTCATCTGCTCTCTCCTGGGCTTTCTCCTCTTTTTCACTCTGCTTAGACCGTGGCGGAGGCGCTTGAACCGTGGTTGTACTGGTGTCTGGGATAGTTCCGGGGGAGTTCCGGGGAAAAAGGATCGGGTGGCCGGAGGCCGGGAAAGCGCGGAGGCGCACGGGGCTTGACCAGTTGGGGCCGGGGAAATTCTTACCTGGGGGAAGGCTGTGGCCAATCATATAAGTTGCACTAACTCCGAAAGAGAAAAAGCCCCCATTACATTTTCTGTCACAAACTCGCCAAAAAACGGCTCAAACAGTGTGACAGAAAACGGGGCTTTTTCTCTTTCTGCGTAAGTGCAACTAATATGATTGGCCAATGCCTTCCCCCAGGTAAGAATTTCCCCGGCCCCAACTGGTCAAGCCCCGTGCGCCTCCGCGCTTTCCCGGCCTCCGGCCACCCGATCCTTTTTCCCCTGCCCTGGTAAGAATATGTTACTGCTGCTGATGGGCCAGATAAAGAGAAGGGGCAGGCACAAGCGGGGGGCACAAGTCACGCGGACTTTCCGGCTTTCCCAATTATGCCTGCGCCGGTCTTATAGCTGGCCCTGTAGGAGACTCTATATCTGGCCTTATGCTGACCCTATGGCTGCTCTGATATCTGACTCCATATCTGACCTCGTAACTGACTCGTAACTGATCACTTAAGCAGAAGAACTTTTTTCACGCACCCGTTGGCCCCGCTGCTTTTGATTTTAAGGCCGTCTATGTCTCCGATGAATTTGGAGAAATTTTTGTAGCCGTAGTTTTTGACGCTGAACTGGGGGAATCGGCTGACCAGCCATTGGTTCAGCTGGCTCATGTTTACTTCGGGCTCCCCTTTCTCCTGCATATATTTGAGGAGTTCTTTGCGGACGTGGTCTATATTGGCTTTGTTGTCTTTTAAGTATACATAGATGGATTTCTTGATCTCCGATTGCTCGAAGCAGTCGAAGGTGGTTAGGAATTTGGATAATTTGGTGTAACCGTAGTTGCGGACGTCAAAATCGGGGTGCCGCTTTAGGATTCGGTTGCCCAGCTCTCCCATGTCGATGCCCCGGGCCTCATCGCCGTTCTCGTTGATAATATTGATCATGGCCTGTTTTATGGTTTCCAGGTCAGTCATGTCGGCTACGTCTTTCTGGCTGCGGTTGTCCGCAGGGACTGCCTCGGTGGATTTGGATTTCGAGGGATTCAGGGTGATTTCTTCCTCTTCAGTCTCTGCGTCCTCAGTCAGGATATCCAGATATTTGAAGATGTTGCAGGCGACCCGGAAGGGCTGGGGGGTTTTCTTTTCCCCCATTCCGATCACCATCATACCGGATTCCCGCAGGCGGACCGCCAGACGGGTGAAGTCACTGTCACTGGATACGATACAGAAGCCTTCTACCTTTGAGGAATACAGAATGTCCATCGCGTCAATGATCATCGCGGAATCGGTCGCGTTTTTTCCAACGGTGTAGCTGTATTGCTGTATGGGAGTGATAGAATTTTCCAGTAATACATTCTTCCAGCTGGACGAGGATGTGCTCGTCCAGTCTCCGTATATTCGCTTATAGGTTACTATTCCGTAGTTTGAAATCTCATCCATGATGTATTTGATATATTTGGACGATACATTGTCCGAATCGATCAAAACGGCAAATCTTTTTTCCTCAGTCACTATTCTTTCTTCCTTTCCTTTGTTTAGGCATGGGAAATATTTGTATATTTGGCGATCTCGTCGCTTATGGTACACAGATCTTCGATATTTAGATCATGCACATTTTCGTGGCCGGTAATACGTGCGAAGGTCTTTAGCTCCGCAGTGGAGACATTCAGGAAATTCGCCACTCGCTGGGCGGCTGCGTCGATTTTTAATCTGGAACGGAGTTCCGGGTCCTGGGTGGCCACACCAACCGGACATTTTCCGGTCCCACAGATCCGGTATTGCTGGCAGGCAGCCGCTATGAGCCCGGCGGAAGCCATAGCTACCGCGTCCGCGCCCATTGCCAGCGCCTTGGCGGCGTCGGCGGATACCCGAAGGCCGCCGGTGATCACCAGATCGATCTCCAGGTCGTGTTCCATCAGGTATTTTTTGGCCCGGTGCAGCGCATAGACGGTAGGCACGCTGGTAGCGTCCCGCACCAGCTTGGGGCTGGCCCCTGTGGCACCTCCCCTGCCGTCGATGGTGATGAAATCAGGCTGCGCATATGCGATGTATGCCAGATCCTTCTCGATCCGGCCAGCTGCTATCTTGATTCCGATGGGCCGGCCGTCTGAAGTCTCTCTTAACTGGTCAACCAGCTTTTTCAGATCTTCTTTTGACTGGATCATTTCGAACCTGGAAGGACTGATTACGTCCTGGCCCAATGGTTTATTGCGGATGTCGGCGATCTCCTGCGTCACCTTGTCTCCGGGCAGATGGCCGCCCATGCCAGGTTTCGTCCCCTGTCCGATCTTAATCTCTATGGCGTCGGAGGTTCTTAAGTTCTCTGTGGTCACACTGTACATGTTGGGCACGTATTCGAATATATATTTGTAAGCCGATGCTTTCTCCGCCGGAAGGACACCGCCCTCACCGCTGCACATAGCTGTCTTTGCCATAGCGGAGCCACGGGCCAGCGCGACTTTGGTCTCCGCTGACAGGGCCCCGAAGGACATGTGGGATATGTAAATCGGGCTTTCTAACACCATCGGTTTTTTCGCGTGTTTTCCGATGATAGTGGTGGTAGTTACCGGCGCATGTTCATCTAACGGGAACGGATTCAACTGGGCTCCCATGATCAGGATCTCATCCCAGGAAGGCATCGGCCTTCTCGTTCCCATCGCTTCTATGATAGACCGGCCGGTGACAGCCATCTCATGGATATCGTCCATATGACGGGCCGTTTCATCCATTCTGACATATTCCGACGGATAAGACAGGGGATTTTCCGGTTCCTGCGGCTGCATTTCCTGTGTTTCTTCCACTTGTATGAATGTGGATGCCGGTCTGTGGCAGACCGGACACAGCTTAAAATCAGAAAAAGGAATTCCCATTGCTTCCTCATCGTAAATATACCCACATACCCTACACTTATACTTTGCCATATGCCTTCTCCTTTTCTGTTTTGTATTTTAATTTTGTATTATATAGTAATTATTCTCAATCATAAAGCACTCAAAAAACCGCTGCCAGGATGTCCATTCCCATTATTCATAATTATTTATTTGACTATCAGAGAAAACAGATATGCAGGCTATATTCTCATATATGCCTTTTCTGCCTCTCCCGCCCCGATATTATATTATAACACAATACGAATGGACTTTGTGAACTAATTGAATCGCTTTTTTACGCCACAATTGAATCGCTTTTTTAAAGCCATTTTTTAATTCAAAAAAAGACAGATTCTTTCTGTCTTTCCCAGCGCAGTTTTTTCAGAAATTCCAAAAAACTAACCGAAAACACAATCCCATCCGCTCGTGAAAAGTAACCAAAAATACCGGCCCTCTCTATCGTATAGTTTTCACAAACTTAAAAACAGCGGCGTTTCCATCTATGGTTTTTCTCCAAAATTCATGTTATAATCCAATTATAACCAACGTGTAGTTTGCTCAGCACAACGTAAGTCCAGTTGCGGCATTCCACACGTTTTTTTATCGCTAAGAGCACTTGGCGGCATTGCTTATAACCGCTTACGTGCGATGCATAAAAAATAGTCAGCGAGGTTTTTTCGAGCGCTACTATTTTTTATTGCTATAAGCACTTAGCGGCTGTTTTTTAGCCGCTTACGTGCGATGCATGAAAAATAGTCAGCGAGGCTTTTTCGAGCGCTACTATTTTTTATTCTAATTTTTATAACTCCCTCCGATACAGCAGGGAATTAAATGAAAGGTGTTGATCAAATGTATCAGGTTAATGACACAGTTTCTTACGGAACACACGGCGTATGCCAAATCGCGGAAATCGGAGAAAAAAACCTAACCGGCAAATCCATAGAATACTATATTCTGAAACCGGTGTACAACGAAAGCTCCACGCTCTACGTCCCGGTCCATAATGAAAAATTAACCGGTAAAATGCGCAGAATCCTGTCCGTCCAGGAAATCCGGAAAATGATCCAAGATATGCCCTATCATCAGGAAGATTGGATTGAAAATGAAAATCTGCGCAAGACAAGATACCGGGAACTACTGGACGAAGGAAACCGGACAGAACTCCTGAAAATGCTGCGTACCCTGTATCTGCACCAGCAGGAACAGGTTTCCAAAGGAAAGAAACTTCACAATACCGATGAACGTTTTTTCCGGGAAGCTGAAAAACTGCTCTTTGATGAGATCGCACTGGTACTCCACATAAAACCGAACCAGGTACTTCCCTTTATCCTGGAGCAGATCCAAGACGCAGACACCAGCCAAAAGGAGGTGAACATATGAAACGAATCATAAGCGCATGCCTGGAGCAGACTCAAAAATTCGAATCACCGGAAGAATATCAAGCCTACCTAACCAGCCTAAACCGGAAACACATCAAATACAAAATAGTAGAAACACAAGAACTGCCCGGACATTCCGTATCCCTAAAACTAATCCGGACCTACAATGACTATCCAGTAGGCGATTATATGGATTAGCCCTTAGAAAGTGCTTAAAAACTTAATAAGCAAACGAACTATCTAAAAAAAGAAAAGGTGAATCAAATGAAACGTATCCAATCGGCCTGCTTAAATCAGACCATCCACTTTCAGCTAAAAGACAATATCGGTCATGCCGCCGCAGTAAACCATGTAAAAGGCGAATATGAAAATTACAAAAGACAGCTGGAGCGCAGCCACACCAAATACAAAATCCTGGAAGAAAACACCCAGAGCGACGGCTCCATCCTCATAAAAATCAAAAAACAACTAAACACCTACGACGTCGGCACCTATCTGGATTAACACAAGGAACGCCAGAGACCAACGCAGAACCAACGCAGGAGCGTGCAGGGGCGGCTTCCGGGTGAGGGGGACCGTGCCAAACCGCACCGCCACCTTCCCTCACCCGGAAGCCGCCCCTGCACGCTCCGTCCCTCGCGCTCCTTCATTTTCCTCTCATAAACTCATCCATAGCAACCGCCACCCGCTTAGAATGCTCCACCGCTTCCACGATCGTCCGGTGAGTCTGCACCGAATCTCCAGATGCGAACACCCCTTCCATCGCCGGAGTAATCCGGCTGATCGGAGTCTGACTGATCGCTATGATCGTAGAATCCGCCGGTATCTGCTCACAAGCTTCTGACTCTTCCAGGACCTGCCCCGCATTATCATATCGGACATTATGAAAAACAGGGCCTTCTCTTGTGATTTCCACAATCTTCTTTCCGAACTCGAAACGGGCTCCGTCCATTCTGGCATAGCACTGTTCGGTCTCAGTAGCGGCCGCCGCCGGTTTCAGCTCGTAGAGCGTCACTTCTCTGGCTCCGTGGCGCAGGGCGGTCCTGGCGACATCCACCGCCGCGTTGCCCGCGCCGATGATCGCTACGCGCTCCCCCAGCGCGAATACATCCGG
The DNA here is from genome assembly GCF_032380655.1 of Diplocloster hominis. Classification (NCBI taxonomy): domain Bacteria; kingdom Bacillati; phylum Bacillota; class Clostridia; order Lachnospirales; family Lachnospiraceae; genus Diplocloster; species Diplocloster hominis. Next base: position 16,943 of record NZ_JAWDIY010000025.1, read on the forward strand.
ATTGGCCAGATAGTCAATGCCATAGTGCACGTTCCCAAGGCTTTCCCCGCGAATTCCCAGTGTTTTAGGCCACCAGACTCCCGCGCCCGTATATACGGAACAGTAGCCGTCCCGGAACAGATCTTCTAAAGTGAGAGCGCCTCCGCCGATTGTGGTGTTTGGCCTGATCTGTATCCCCAGCTTAACGAGCTTCTTCTCATACCGGTCCAGCACCGTTTTCGGCAGCCGGAAATCGGGAATTCCATATCTTAAAACGCCGCCGATTTTATCTCTGGACTCAAAAATGGTCACCTCGTACCCCCATTGGGCCAGCAGGATGGCGATGGTGATCCCGGCCGGTCCGCTGCCGATCACTGCCGCCATCTTCCCGTTGGATGGTCTCTGCTGGAACTGATATTTATCCAGAATGGTATCCGCGATGTATTCTTCTATATTGCTGATCTGAATCGGATTGCCCCTGTCATTCCAGATGCAGTGCTCCTCGCACCGGGCTTCCTGGCCGCAGACCAGAGCACAGACAAACGCCAGCGGATTATTTTCCAGTACAAGACGGCCGGCTTTCGTAAGCCCATCCTCTTCTTCCAGGATGCAGCGGATCATCTCAGGGACAGGCGTATGTATCGGACAGCCTTTCATGCAGCCCGGGTTCTTGCAGTTGAGGCATCGTCTTGCTTCATCGATTACATGTACGGACATTGTAAGTATCTTCCCTCCGGTGTAGTGTATCGCTGCAGCTATCGAAAGCTACAGCGGATAGATATTCAGTCTCTTAATCTTCCCTTCCTGATCGACTTCTGATATGTAGGCCATAACCGGTACCACGTGCTCCTGGTAAATGATAAAGTACCAGACGATATCATTTCCCTTGTACCGTACGCTGCGGATCGTAAACGGGCCTTTATTGAGCCCAAATTTATGATGAAACATCATTTCTATAGCCATTTTCCCTTCCAGATGCAGGGTATCCATCCCAGCCTTGTTAACCGAAGAATCATGGAGAACACCGTGTTCATTGAACAGATCCGCCAGCGCTACACAGTCTCCTTTTTTCATACAATCAATATATTGCTCTAAAATTTTCATTCGGACCCCTCCTTCTTATATCTGTTCGGAACGCAGCAGCGCGTCAATTCCACCGTCCACAAAGAGAATTACTCCATTAATTCCGCTGGCTTCCGGGGAGGCCAGGAATACGATACCGTTGGCGATCTCTTCCGCGTCCAGGAATTCCCTTCTGCCGTATCTGGTTGGAATCGGAATCAAAAGTGCCGCATCCATCTGGGCTTCCGTCATGTTCTGAGTCAGCGGTGTAGTCGTATTCCCAGGCGCTACTGCGTTAATCCGAAGTCCGTCTACCGCCCAGGACGGAGATACCCGCCGTACCCATCGGGCCAGCGCATGTTTGGAGGAACTGTAGCAGGATGGAGTCAATGAGTCCGGAATCTCACCAATGTATTCCATCGTCCGGTCTTCATCCATTACATCCGTCAGCATATCGACCCAGTCTCTTCTCACAGTCATATTTGTGATTGAGTTGGAAGAAGTCACCACACAGCAGCCGTTCTTTTTTCTGAGGAGCGGCCGCAGGCCCTCCGCGATCTGAACACTGGCGTAAAAATTCAACGAAAAAATCGACTTTGGCGGTACCGTGGGACCTACCCCCGCATTGCAGATTAATCCGTCAATTCCATCCGGATATTTTAGTATAACAGCTTCAATGGCATCCTGCCTGCCTCCCTTTGTAGTCAAATCCGCCAGATAGTCGCCGCCTTTGTAGTCAATGTTGTACACCTCATGCCCCTGATCCTGTAACTTCTTCCTGGTCGCCGCACCAATTCCGGTAGTGCCTCCCGTAATTACATAAATACCCATACGTTCCCTTCCTTTCTGATCTCCCATCACCTGAAAAGATTGTTAAAAATTTAATAATAGGAATTATTACTGTTTTAACAATATAATGCTATCATGGATGGTAAATACTGTCAATTTAATTAAAATCTTAACATTATGATTAAAACTTTAACATTATAATTAAATCTTTCACAAACCAGAAAGGGAACGCCAGGAATCCAATGCCCTGCCTGCGCTTTGTACAGTCGGGCGCAGGTAATACATATGCCCATACGATTACGCGGCTCCGGCCATTCGGGCAATGGCAGCGAACAGGAAACAAAACAGCATTCCAAATACCGTGGGAATCAGAAAAGCGGCGGCCGTCCATTTCAGGCTGCCGGTCTCCTTGTGTATCGTCAGGCAGGCTGTTGAACAGGGCCAATGCATCAGACAGAACAGCATCGTACATACGGCAGTCACCCAGGTCCAGCCGTTCTGTACCAGTAATCTTCTCAGTTCTCCCAGATCATTTAATTCCAGAAGGCTGCCGGTCGCCATATAGGACATAATTATAATCGGAACAACGATTTCATTGGCCGGGAACCCCAGGATAAAAGCCAGAAGGATCACCCCGTCCAGACCCAGAAGCCGGGCAAAAGGGTCCAGAAATCCGGATGTGCAAGCCAGCAGGCTTCTCCCATCCACCTGAACATTTGCCATAATCCAGATAACCAGCCCGGCAGGCGCAGCTACCAGCACCGCTCTCCCCAGTACGAATAAGGTCCTGTCGAAGATCGATCTCACGATCACTTTACCGATCTGCGGTTTCCGGTAAGGCGGAAGTTCCAGTGCAAAGGAAGAGGGTACTCCTTTTAAAACCGTCCTGGACAGCAGGGAAGATACCAAAAATGTCATCAGGACTCCAAACAGGATCACCAAAGTCAGCAGGATGGCGGAGGCCGCTGAAGTCATAGCGCCGGACCAGGTTCCGATCAAAAACATGCTGATGATAGCGATCAGCGTGGGAAATCTGCCGTTACAGGGAACAAAATTATTGGTCAGGATGGCGATCAGGCGTTCCCTGGGAGAATCGATAATACGGCATCCTGTTATACCGGCCGCATTACAGCCGAATCCCATACACATGGTAAGCGCCTGTTTTCCGCAGGCGCAGGCCCTGTGAAAGCAATGATCCAGATTAAAAGCCACTCTGGGAAGGTATCCGAAATCCTCCAGCAGCGTAAACAGCGGAAAAAAGATCGCCATGGGAGGCAGCATGACCGAGACCACCCAGGCCAGAACCCGGTACACGCCAAAGATCAGCGGTTCATACAGCCACGCCGGCATATGGACCCATACACAAAATGCCAGCAGCTGATCCTGTATCCGGAACAAAAGATCCGCCAGCAGGCCGGAAGGAACATTGGCCCCCACGATGGTGATCCAGAACACGGCGCATAGAAGTAACAGCATAATCGGTATTCCGGTCAGCCGGCTGGTTAGAATTTTATCGAGCCTGCGTTCCCGCTCCCTGTATTTTACATTTTCGATCAATACCACATCCCGGCACAGCTGTTCCGCTGTCTGTACCAAATGTGTCATCTCCTCCTCCGCGTCATTCTGAAGCAGGTCTTCCCGATTGATTTTCGGACGGAACGGGTCGTGCCCGGTCAGATATTCCGGCAGTGTCTGCACACTCTTAAGCAGTTCGGTCAGTCCCTCTTTGCTTCTGGCGCTGGTTCCTACCACAGGAACGCCCAGCCTTTGTTCCAGCAGCCGTAAGTTCAGTCTGATCTTTTTCTTTCTGGCCTCATCCAGCAGATTCACGCAGACTACGACTTTTTCAGTAAAGGAAAGTGTCTGCAATACCAGAATCAGATTCCGCTCCAGACAGGTGGCATCGCAGACCACGATCACCGCCTCCGCCTCGCCGGAGCAGATGTATTCCCCGGCCAGCTCTTCCTCCGCCGAATGGGGTGACAAAGAATAAGTACCGGGCAGATCCACGATTCTGTATGTTTCCCCTTCATATGTACAGTGGCCATAAGCCACCGCCACCGTTTTCCCCGGCCAGTTTCCGGTATGCTGGTTCATACCGGTCAGTGCGTTGAATACCGTACTTTTTCCTACATTGGGATTTCCTGCCAAAGCGATATTTCGTTCTTCCTTTTTCTCTTCCATAGGCTACTCCTTTGCGCATTCCCAGACCAGAATACCGGAGGAATCCTCCGTTCGCAGCGCAATCACGGCTCCCCGGATCTCATAGGCTGCCGGGTCCCCGCTGGGGCTTTTCTGTCTGCATAATATTTTCGTACCGGCGACCACACCCAGGTCAAACAGCCTGCGGCGCATTGCTCCCTTATTGATAATTCCGGCAACTATGGCCGACTGTCCCTCTTTCAGGTCACACAATGATTTTCCTCTTGCCATACGACCAACTCCTGTTAACATTCACATTTCCCTTTTTCTAAAATTTAGTTCAGGGAAACTTTGTTTCTTGCTATATGATATTCAGCCCCCTTTCAAGTGTTACAGCGATCAGGCCGGTTTTTTCCTGATTTTTCATGTACACTTTTGGGAATGTGCCGCATGTCCTCTCTTTTAGCCTTATCATACAGCACTGAAAAGTCCTTGCCGGCTTCCGGGGCATATCCTGTCATGCAGGTACATAAACTTAAAAAGGAAAATCCAATATCACATACAGAACAGGAAGTGAACCCATGCAGGATGACCAATTTTATACCAGCAAAGGCTATGAGACTAGAAACCCGGGTGAACTGTCTCCGGCTATGGAAGACTATCTGGAAATGATCTGCCGTCATATTCAGGAAGGGAACATTATGCGCATTAACGTGCTGGCCTCCCTGCTGCACGTCACTCCTCCTTCCGCCTCAAAAATGGTCAACAAACTCAAAGACATGGGCTACGTGTCCTTTCAGCCCTACGGCTATATCCAGTTAACGGAAAAAGGCGTCCGAAAAGGCCGGTTCCTCCTTGAACGCCATAATATCCTTCACCAGCTGTTCTGCCTGATCAACCACTCCGATAATGAATTGGAAACCGTGGAATTGATCGAGCATTATATTAATGAGGCTACTATCTATAATATCCGTGCATTTTTAGATTCCCTTCCCGGATGAGGTGCCAATTTCCCTTCATTTCTTACCTAATACGCCCCTCCATAAAAGACTTCATAAAACTGTATATCCCTCTTGACAGTTTCTTCCCGGGGGAGTATCATGAACAGTGTTCAAGTTGAAGTTGAGGAGATGAATGCCGTATGAACAAAAATGTAACTTCCAAAGAACATATCCTGTCCGTTACACAGGAAATAGCGAAGAGCGAGGGGCTTGCGAACATCAGTATCCGCAAGGTAGCCGAGCGGTGCAATATAGCCATTGGTTCCATCTATAACTACTATCCCACCAAATCGGCCCTGATCATAGCTGTCATCGAAAACTTCTGGTGCGGTCTGTTTCACCGGGATATCTGTACCTGGTCCGATAAAATACGGTTTACGGAAAGCTTCGAAGATATCTATCACAAATTTTATACATATCTCCAGGAGTTCCGTCAAAATTTTCTGCAGCAGATCGCCTCTCTCTCGGTCGCGGAGAAAGAAGCCGGCCGAAAAGCCGAGGCCGAAACCTTCCAGCACATTCAAAAAGGCTTCCTGGCTCTGCTGGAACGGGATTCACAGATCCGGGAAGACATCTGGGATGAAACTTTCACAAAGGAGAAATTCTCCCTCTTCCTGTTTGCCAACATGATGTGTATGCTGCGGAACGACCAGACGGAATGCTCCTTTTTTATTGAACTGCTGAACCGGCTGCTTTATGACTGATCCTATACAGCCCAAGCGTTAACAGAAATGTTTTAGGATAGGAGCCTCACGCCTGAAAGCAGAAGTTTTATTTTTGGGTTTTAAATTGAACTTTGTTCACATTGGCAGGTTTTTTCATAGCCAAACTATCATTTACCACTCAACTCATCACTTTATAAACAATGATCCTGGCAAAGCCAAAAGAAAGGATGTCAACTATGCAGGCTATTATGGAAACTTTATTCGATATCGTATATTTAACCACCGTCATCACTCTGGGAATCCTGATGATCCGGCGTGCCGGTTCCAACACCCAAACCAAACTGTTCGGTATCATGGCCGTGGTACTGGGATGCGGCGACGCCTTCCATCTGATTCCCCGGGCCTACGCGCTCTGCACCGATGGTCTGGCCGCCCATGCTGCCGCCCTGGGCATCGGAAAACTCATCACCTCCATCACCATGACCATCTTCTACGTCCTCCTCTATCACGTCTGGAGGAAACGCTACGAGATCACCGGACGCACCGCGCTGACCTCAGTCATCTACATTCTGGCCGCCCTCCGCGTCCTCCTGTGTTTGTTCCCGCAGAATGGCTGGCTTGAAGCCGCTCCTCCCCTCTCCTGGGGTATCTGGCGGAACATCCCCTTCGCACTGATCGGCCTTATTATCATCGTTCTTTTTTACCAGGAAGCCCGCAGGCACCAGGACAAAGAATTCCGTTTCATGTGGCTGGCTATCACCATCAGCTTTTTGATGTATATTCCTGTGGTACTGTTCGCCGATACCATCCCGCCCGTTGGAGCCCTCATGATTCCCAAGACGATCGCCTATGTCTGGGTGGTTTGGATGGGATTTCAGGCTTCCCGGTCCCAAAAATAATTCTCCATTGTCCAGCTTTTAGTTGTAAAAGCCCACAAGATTTTTTATAATACTCTGTAAGATGTTAATTTAACAACAGGATAAAGGAGTATTATATGGACAAGAGAAATTTATTGAGAAGCAGATATTTTCTGTATGCAACCGAATTTTTCGCCGGTATGTCGGTTATGGCGATTGAGTTGGGTGCCAGCCGCCTGCTGGCACCCTATTTCAGTTCCTCGCAGATCGTCTGGACCGTGATCATCGGTACGATTATGATTGCCATGGCCCTGGGGAATATCTGGGGAGGCCGGATGGCGGATAAGAATCCGGACCCGGGACGGCTGTTCGGACGGCTGTTAATTGCCGCGATCTGGATCGCCGCGATCCCTTTTGCCGGTAAATATGTGATCGCCGGAATTTCCCTGGCAGTAGCCATGGTGGTGGAAAAGAACTTCCTGGTCTGGGCTTCCCTGATCTGCTGTCTGGTGATCTTTGTGTTTCCGCTGATGCTTCTGGGAACCGTCACCCCGTCTCTGGTAAAATACACCATGGAGGATCTGGATAATAACGGCGTGATTGTTGGAAAATTAGGCGCTTTAAATACGATCGGGAGTATCATCGGTACCTTCTTGCCTACCTTTGTGACCATACCCGCCGTGGGAACCGCCGCCACTTTCATTATATTTTCATCTGTTCTGGCGCTGCTGGGCATCCTTTATTTCCTCACAGTGAAAAAGAAGCTGGTCAAATGCGTGGTCAGTGTCCTGCTGATCGGGATCTTCAGCCTCTCTTCCATACACTACAGCTTCGCATTCTGGGAGAAGGACTTAAGCTACGAAGGGGAATCGATCTATAACTATCTCCAGGTGAAGGAGGATGACTCCAGTATCATCCTTTCCACCAATGTTCTGGCCGGTGTACAGTCCATCAAGATGAAGAATGCGGATCTGACCGGCATGTATTATGATTATGCCATGGCCGCCCCCTATATGGCCGGAACCGGAAACCAGCCGGGTGCGGATATCCTGATTCTGGGGCTTGGAACCGGCACGTATGCTTCCATGTGTACCCAATACCTGCCTGATGTAAATATTGAAGGTGTGGAGATCGATGAGAAAATTGTCAAACTGGCGGATACTTATTTTGATCTGCCCGAAAGCGTCGATGTCAGCGTTACCGATGGCCGGGCTTATCTGTCCACAGACAAAAAATATGATGTCATTATGGTAGACGCCTATCAGGATATTACGATTCCGTTTCAGATGTCTACCGTGGAGTTCTTTACCATGGTGAAGGAGCATTTGAATGAGCAGGGTGTGATGGTGGTAAATATGAATATGCACTCCTCGAAGGAGGGTTCCATCAACGAATATCTCTGTGATACCATCGCCTCGGTATTTCCCCAGGTATACACGGCCGTTCTGGAGCGGGGCACCAATATCGAACTTTTCGCATCTATGAATCCGGATATGCTGGCCGCCTTTGATCAGGGCCGGGCTTCTATCTCCGATCCGGATCTCGCCGCTATGATGGACCAGGTGAGCGGCAGACTTACACCGGTAAAGGGCGGGAACCGGATCCTGACCGATGACAAGGCTCCCGTGGAGCTTCTGGGTATGAAGGTGATCGATGAGCTGATCGCCGATGAGCTTCAATATTATAAGGAAATTATCAAATCCGGAGACTGGGAGGCGCTTTAAACCATGAAGAAACTCCTCGTTCTCTTTCTCACGGTATGTCTGCTGTCCGCTCTGGCAGCCTGCGGCAGTACGCCTGCCTCCAACAATCCGGCGGATACCCCCCTGCCCGCCAATCCCTCTGCCGGTTCCCAGGAGTCGGAAGGCAAATCTTCGCTTGAATCAGAGGCGGAGACCCTGGCCAATACGCTTCCCGGTATTGACCGGGCCGGAAATGAGATCGCCATACCCAAAGAAATCCATAAAATCGTATCTCTGTCCCCAGGGGTCACCGAACTGCTCTGTGATCTGGGCCTTTCCGGCCAGATCATCTGTGTGGACCCGGATTCCCTGGAATACATAGCTGACTTAAGTGCGGATACTGCCGTTTGTAATCCGCTGGAACCTGACATTCCAAAGCTTTTCACCCTCTCACCGGATATCATCTTTACCGGCACCCGGCTCGATTCCGCCGGAGCAAGTCTATATAAGTCCGCTGAGGAAGCCGGTATCTGCGTAGCGGAGATACCGCCTTCCCATACGATCGGCAATATAGAAGATGATATCCAGTTTGTCTGCGACTGTGTCGGTAAAACGATGGAGGGCGAAACCATTGTGGCGGAGATGGAAATTGATCTTCAGAAGATAGCATCCACCGGCAGGACCATCTCCGACCCCAAAACCGTGATGCTGGAGTTTTCCGGGCTTCCTTCGATCCAAAGCTTTGGAACCGGTGTTTATCTCAATGAAATGCTGGAACTGATCGGCGCTGAAAACGCACTGGCCGGGGAGATCGGCTGGGTAACCCTTGACGAAGAACAAGCCCTTGAGGCTGATCCCGATGTGATCCTCACCGCTGCTGCGGGCAGGGATACCGATGCCGTGGCAGAGATCCTGAACCGTTCCGGCTGGGAAAATACTACCGCGGTTCAGAATCTGGAGGTCTACGCGGTCGATCGGACACGCTGTCTTTTTCCGAATCAGCATATCATCGAGGCCCTGCATGAAATAGCAAAAACGGTGTATCCCCAGGTTTACAACGATCTATAGGAAGTCAGAAAAAAGGCCCCTCCCGGCACGCTCCGGCCCTTAGCAAAGAGAATCATTCCTCCAGCTGAAAAGTCAGCAGCACCGGATTATGATCCGAATACCGGAATCCGGCGTCGATATTCTCCACCGCCGTACACTCCACATTTTCGGACAATATAAACCCATCCAGTACCGTAACAAAATTTTCCCCTTTTACATAGGGACGGTCCGCATTCCGGCAAGTGGGGACCAGATTCTCATCCACCTCCGGCAGCTGCAGGCGCAACCCCTCCCCCAGCATTTCTTTGGGAAAGGCCTCCGCCCAACCGGGAGTCTCCTGCCTGGAATGGAAGATCTCGGCCGAGTTTCCATAGAGATCCTGGTTAAAATCCCCCGCGCAGACGACGTAATTTCCCTTCTCGTATTCCTGCTGCATATCTCCCGACAGCATCTCGATCTGTTCTTCCCGGATACTTCCGTCCTTCGTATAAGCAGACAGGTGAATGTTATACAGGCATAATTCCCGGCCGTTCTCCACCGGAATTCTGCTCACCACATAACACCGGTCCAGATCCACGAATTTCATGGGGCTGGTATCGATCGGCAGGCTTCTTCTCATGGCGCTCTCTATCCGGTATCTGGAAAATGTGGCCAGGCCGGCTATTGATTTTCCATGAGGTTCCAGAATCGGATAAAACAGATAAGCGGAATCAAAATTCAGGGCAAAATCCACGGCCAGATCCGGAAACCATCCTTTCAGCATGTCATACTGGTTCACATGATAGCTTCTGGTGGCGTCCAGGTCCACTTCCTGAAAAAACGCAAAATCCGGTTCCAGATCGCTGATCAATCCTGCGGCCCCGTCCGTATTCTCAATCACTGCCTCTTTGCTGAACGCCCGGGACTCGGTCCCCCCGTCCATAAAGAAGCTGTAATCCGTGGAATAGGCTCCGAAGCCGATGTTAAATGTGGTGATCTTGTAGGGAGTCAGCGTCTGTACCACAGCTTCCGCATTATTCTCAGGCTCAACGGCGAGCCGGTCCTCTATCCTGTGGTAACTGGCAAATACATAGATCACATACCCCAATACGATTAGTATGAATACCCCCAGAACCGCCAGGATACTTTTTAATAATACCCGCTTCTTTTTCATAGCACATCCTCCCCTATCCCTTTTTCTATTATCTTCAGTTTAGACTTTTCTGTCGTATTCGTAAAGAATCTTTTAGATTTTCCTTCTTTTTTCTTTATAAATTTATTCAGGAGATCTGAAGAATTGTTCGATAGAATTTCCTATATAGCCTCATAGGACCTCTGATCACATGTCCAAAAAGAAGGGGGATCTGCACATGAAAATCGTAATTCTGACTGGTAAATTCGGTATGGGGCACTATATGGCGGCCAGCGCCATCGCCGACCACTTAAAGCTTGCGCGGCCAAACGCCACGATCGAGGTCATTGACTGGTTCCAATATGTATTCCCGCATCTTTCGCTGCCCGGATACCGGTTATTTGGCTGGATGGTTCAACACGCGCAAAACTTCTACAATGAGAGATACTGCCGCCTGGAAAATAAACGGACGGAGTTCAAACCACAGGTTCCGGCCCTGATGTTCTGGCGCTTCCGCCATCTCCTGCGGGAAAAACAGCCGGATCTGATCATCGCCACACTCCCCTTATGTTCACAGACTGTATGTTATTATCGGGAAAAGACCGGCAGCCGGGTCCCTCTCATTACCTGCGTGACGGATATCACCGCCCATTCCGAATGGATCCACCAGGAAACCGACGCCTATATGGTGGGCTCTGAGCTTGTGAAGCAAGGGCTGATCAAAAAGGGGGTTCCTTCCGGCAGGATCACGGTCACCGGCATCCCGGTCAATCCCAGGTTTGATGAGCCCAGGGAGTCTTTCTTCGCCCCCGAAGATATGACCGCTTCCTCCTTCACGGGAACTCCTAAAAAGAAACTGTTGATCATGGGCGGCGGACTCGGCATGCTGCCCACGGCCCCGGGCTTCTATCAATATCTGGAATCCCAGGCGGACAGCCTGGAAACCACGATTATCACCGGCAGGAACCAAAGCCTCATGCACCGTTTACGAGCCGCCTACCCCTCACTCAGGGTTATGGGTTATGTAAATGACATTCCGGCATATATGAAGGAAGCCGACGCCATAGTCACAAAACCGGGCGGGATCACTACCTTTGAGGCGATTCACAGTGAAACCCCCATTTTTGCCTGGAATCCCGGACTGCGCCAGGAGGTCTATAACGGGGATTTTCTGGAGGTGATGCACATCGGCGCTGTCATCCATGATAACACGGTGGAAGGAATCCAAAACGTCTGTGCATTTCTGTCTGACGACCGGAAGATGCAGACTCTGCGTAAAAATATGCACGCTTTAAAAGCCTACTACGCTCAGAATTCCATACTGGACGTGGCCAAAAAGGCTCTGGATCACGCATCCTGGCAGGATCTCTACCCATTCAGGAAGGGGGATTATCTTCATGAAGCAGTTGGCTATAACCTTTGACGACGGACCGGACCCGCGTTACACCGGGCCTTTGCTGGATCTGTTAAAGGAACATCATATACCGGCCACCTTTTTCGTGGTGGCCTCCAATGCGAAAAACAATCCCGATCTGATCCGGCGGATGCTGGAGGAACACCACCAGGTGGCAATGCACTCTTACAGCCACCGCCATGCATGGTTTAGTTCTTATCCCTATATGAAAAAGGATTTTCAATACAGTTATGATATCTTGAGAAGTCTTGGCTGCCATCCGGATACTTATCGCCCGCCCTGGGGGGCCCGCAATCCATTTACCGGATATTTCCTGAAACAATACGGCCTGCGGCTGGTGCTCTGGGATGTCATGGTACAGGACTGGCAGGCAAAAGCCACGGCCCAGCGTACCAGTGAGCGGATTCTGGCACGGGTGTTTGACGGCGCCGTCCTGTGCCTGCATGACGCCGGTGAAAAGACCGGGGGCTCCTGCGGGGCACCCCTTCGCACCATCGAGGCGCTTCGCATGGTCCTGCCCGAGTTAAAGCGGGAATACGTTTTTAAAACAGTAGAGGAGCTTAAGCCATATGAATGAAACTTCAAAACCGAAAAAACAGGTTGGAGGGATACTGCTTTTGCTGGCGTTAACTGGGCTTACCGTCTGGATTTTCTTAAAGGACTATTCCCCGCAGCAGCTGTTAGAGGCCCTTGGAAAAGCGAATCCGCTCTATCTGCTGGCAGGCCTTGGTATGATGTTCCTGTTCGTCTGCTGTGAAGCGGTGAACATGAAACTGATCTTCCATGAACTTTCCCTGCGGGTACCTTTCCGGCGCTGTGCCGGCTACGCGTTTATCGGCTTTTATTTCAGCTCCATCACGCCGTCCTCCAGCGGAGGACAGCCGATGCAGATGTACTATATGAATAAAGACCGCATTCCCGTCACCTATTCCTCAGTCGCCATCTTCTTTATCGTACTGATCTATCAGATCGCTATGCTTTTGCTGGGAGGGCTGATGTATCTGATCCGGCCGGAACTGGCCGGGCAGATGGCCGGGAAGCTGGGACTGCTGCTGGTCTACGGAGTGATCATGAACGCTGCCGCGGTGGCTGGCATCCTGCTGCTGATGTATTCCAGGCGGACCGTCCCGTTCCTGGTGAATTTGGCGGTCCGGATCGGAAGCAGGCTCCATCTGATCCGGGACCCCGGGGCGGCGCGGACCCGCCTTCACGAATCGATCCGGACCTATCATGAAAAAACAGGATATGTGAAAAAAAATCCATCCTTGTTTTTTAAAGTACTATTTGTTACGATGATACAAATGACTGCCCTCAATCTGGTTCCCTGGTTCGTCTACTGTGGTCTGGGCTTTTCCGGTCACAGCTTTCTGGATTTTCTGACCTGCCAGTCCATACTGACCATTTCCGTATCCGCGGTCCCTCTGCCTGGTGCCGTAGGTGCGGCGGAAGGAGGCTTTTTGTGGGCTTTTGGATTATTGTTTCCCCAGTCTGTGCTGGCTACCGCTATGATCATCAGCCGCGGGATCAGTTTTTACCTGTTTTTATTGATCAGCTTTATTATCTGTTTTACGATACATCTGAGAATGTTCGGACGAAGGAGAAAGAAGGATTTGACTTATGCATAAGGAGCAGATTAAAATATTAGCGGCCGACGATGATCCGGATATTCTGGAAATCCTGGATATCGTCCTTAAGCGGGAAGGTTATCAGGTCGTACTTGCCAAAAACGGAGAGGAAGCGATCCGTTTTGCTTCCCCTGACATCGATTTGTTTATTCTGGATATCGCCATGCCGGTTAAGGATGGGTTTTTCGCCTGCCGGGAGATCCGCAGCAAATCCATGGCCCCCATCTTATTTCTCACAGCCAAGACTCAGGAGGCAGATAAAACCGCCGGTTTTTCGGCCGGCGCGGACGACTATCTGGCGAAACCATTTTCCAACGCGGAATTGCTCCTGCGGGTCAACGCCCTGCTGCGCCGCTGCTATATTTACCGCCATCCCGGACGCGGTTCCCAGGTGGGGGTCTATGAACTGGGCCGCCTGACCCTTAACACCAACACCAAGACCGTCTCCCTGAATCAAGAGCCTATTCTGTTGACGCCTACCGAATACGGAATCCTGGAACTGATGATCCAATACTCCGGCAAAGTATTCAGCGCCCAGGAGCTGTACGAATCCGTCTGGAATGAGCCCTACAGTTATGTGGAAAATAATACGATCGTCGTCCATATCAGCAATCTCAGGAAAAAAATAGAAGCAGATCCAAAAACGCCGGAGTACATCAAGAGTATGTGGGGGAAAGGCTATTATGTGGAACAAAGGATACAGGCCCTCTAAACTGGGCCTTCATTTTTTTCTGAAAGCAGCGGCCGCCGCCCTGTTCAGCATCGCCCTCTATGTCCTGTTAGTGGAGGCCGCGGACTACTATGTGAACCGCATGGATATCGACCGGGAACTCTATCAGTCCGTCATCGATGAGACGACGGTAGATTTTCAGGCCTACGTAACCGAGCATGAGCTGAGCAGCCAGGACTCTGACCTGATCTACCAGTGGGACCGGCGTCAAAAATTAATTCATATCTGGCTGATCAAAGATAACCAGATCATCTACGATTCCCTGAGCTACCTGTCCCAGAATCTTCCAAAAAACCTGTTCACCAAATCCATATCCAACATCGGTTACACGCCGGTCACTATCCGGTTCACAGACGGTCCCGCTTACCTCTCCGTCAATATCCTGTACCGGAAACGGATCGAAGACCGCCTGGAGTTCGCGATCGCGGTCCTGTGCATCCTGCTCTTTTCCTCTTACATTTTCCGTGAATTTGGTAAACTGGTAAAAGCCGTACTGCGCATCGAAAAAGGCATTCACATCCTGGAGAGCGGCGATCTCACCTATCAGATCGACATCCACCGGGACGACGAGCTGGCCGACCTGGTCGGCAGCATCAACCGCATGAGCCAGGAGCTGGACACCAAGCGCCGCAGCGAGGAACTGATGCAGCAGAAAAATTACAGTCTGGTGACCTCCATCTCCCACGACATACGTACCCCATTGACCTCCATCATCAGTTATGTGGACCTGATGCTCTCCCCCAATCCGATTCCTGCCAAAGACCAGACCCGGTACCTGGAAAAAATCAGGGAGAAATCCTCTCTGATCCGTGACCTGACTGACAACCTCTTCACTCATTTCGTCAACAAAAGCACGGAATATGAGCTTCATTACGAATGGATCACCGGGAATGACTACCTCCTTTACCTTCTCAACAATCTAAAAGAAGTTCTGCGCGACCAGGGTTACGAAGTCGAGATCTCCATCGACATCCAGGATGAATTCTTCCTGAAGGTAGATGCGATCCAGATCATTCGTGTCTTTAACAACCTGGAGGGCAACCTTCTAAAATATGCAGACAATACCGTCCCGATCCAGTATCAGGCCTGCCTGTGCGATACGAAATTGGTCATAAAGGGGATAAACATGGTCTCTGAGCATCCCGATCCTGAGAGCTACGGAGTAGGCATCCGCACCTGCCAGGAGATCCTGGAGCTGCATCACGGCTCCCTGAACGCCCATCTGGACGGCGATTCCTACCAGCTCACCCTGACTCTTCCCATCGCTTACCATCTGGAAGCCTTTTAAAATTTTGCTTTCTGACTGATGCTATTGCGACTGAATCCAAAGGCTGTAATATCTCAGGGCGAATACAGCAATAGAAAGGAGTCCGAAACACAAGGCTCCTTTTATTATATTCCTGGCCCTTTGATATTTGATCAGCCGGTCAATGATCTGTGTGATTCCGAACGTCATAAAATACAGAAAGGGAAGCAGCATCGGCATGCTGTATCTTCCCTGCGGCTGATAATCAACCGCGTAGGATGCGTACAGGTTCAGGAAATTTGGAATGATAACCGCCAGCACAAGCGTCCAGTGAAAGATTCCCCTTTCCCTCCATCTGCCGTCTTTTCGCACTGAAAAAAGCTCGCGGAAGGATAGCAGACAGCCCAGGATTCCCGCTGCAAACAATATTTTATAAACGTTGTACAGGAACTGGGGCAGCCGCACGGAAGTATCATAAAACGCTCCGATGAAACTTTTAAACGTATCCCTGTGCCAGCCAAGTCCGGCGCACATCGCACGCACTCCCTGCAGGAAGCTCAGCCCGTCCTTCTTATAGGTAGGGTGAAGAGAAGGTTTAAAGAAATCCTGGGCATGAATCTCCCCGCACAGGTCTCTGGACCGGATGCCCAGGAAATCCCCCTGATACAGCACCGCATTGCGGATAAACCACCAGCCTGCCAGCAGCAGAAAGACAAGCAGTACGACACCGCCCTTTTGGAACAATGTTTTAAAGTCCCATTTTCTATCCTGACACAACAAGATGGATAAACAGAAAAACAGAAAACTGCATACCAGGAAACCATATGCGGTCACATAGGAAAGCGCGCACAGGGCCAGCCCTGTTCCTAAAATCACGCAGGCTTTCAGGTCCCACCGGCTCTCCATACCGCGCAGCCAGGCGTAGATCAGCACCGCAGTGGAGAATATGGCCATAGACTCACAATTTACATAAGCGTTCAGATATACCATCTGGGGCAGGAAGGTAATAAAGAACACGAAAATCCATTGGTCCGCTCTGTCCTTTAAGAGCTTTCCGGCGATTTTTATGGACATCCATACGGTTCCGGCGCCAAAAAGAACGCTGGCCAGCCGGGCCGTAAAGACAAGGATATGGATATCTTCGGTAAAAAAGCGCACAAGCCGGATAAAAAGGGCGCTGATGATATGCGGGATATAGGGATGGAATGCATAGCTGAATCCCCAGATCGGATTAATGATCGCAGGATTATCTCCCCGCGGAAGCTCCCAATGTTCTGTCAGATAGCGGATGATATCAAACCGCATCCACTCATCCGGGCCGTCCAGTCCCAGATCGAAGCGGTTCCACTGCCAGGCCCAGATCATAAAAAACAGGGCCGCTCCGGCGATGAACAGCAGGTCGGTACGGAGCTTTCTTTTTTGCGGTTCTGCAGCTTCCGGCATTCGGGCAGGATGCTGTTTTTTCTGGCTCTTCATTGCTGCCTCCTTTTCCTTGTATCCCTCTCAGATAATAAGGTATGGGGGAACATCCATAATTCAATTCCTACCGTTGACTTTCGGCACAAAGAAGTCACACGGCCGGTGGTTCTTCCTTTTTTAATTTCTGCTTTTTTCATCCAGAAGCTCCGGACGAACCATCACCATCTTGATTTCTTTCTCTTTATCATCCCTCAGAGTACACATTGCTTTCTCCAGGTCCTCCAGCGGGAATGTGCTGGTCACCATTTTATCCACATCGATCACTCCCGCCTGGATCAACTCCATGCAGCGCGGGAAATATAAGGCCGGAACCGCATAGGAAGCCCGAAGCTGGAGCTTTTTATAGTGAAAATAATTGGCGTCAAAACTTATGGTCCCTCTCTCCCCATAATCAATCCCGATATAAGCGATCACAGCTCCCAGATTGGCTGCCCGGAACGTGGACGCGATGATGTTCGGAGGGGCAGTCACCATGATCTTGTCCACCCCGCCGTTTGGGAAAGGATATTCCTCCAGCAAAGTCTCATCCGTATAGATAATATCCGTTGCCCCGAATTCTTTAGCCAGTTGAATTCTGGCTGTATTTTTGCGATTCCGGACAACACCGTATACATTTCTGGCCCCTGCAGCCTTTGCCAGGCGCAGAGCCATCAGGCCGATCGGGCCCAGACCCACTACCGCCACATCATCCTGGAACTTAATATCTGCCGTATAGAACAGATCCAGGGCCACCCCCATGGGTTCGATCACCGTTCCCTGGGCGTAACCGATCTTTTCCGGGTCAAAAGGAATCAGGCACTGCTTGTCCAGAGTCATATATTCTGTAAATCCACAGATCTTCCATTGGAACAAGCCTGTCCCGGATGTACACAGATCCGGCCGGCCGTTTCTGCACTGGGCACAGGTCCCGCAGTAGGAACCGCTTTCCACCAGCACGCTGTCTCCCACCTTTACATGATCCACATTTTCTCCTGTTTCCATGACCACGCCGGTGATCTCATGGCCAAAACTCTGCCAATCCTCCGCCTCGATTCTGGCTGCATTCATGTCCGAACCACAGACTCCGCAGGCCATTACCTTAATCAATGCCTCATTCCTGCCGCACTTCGGAACCGGAATATCCTCAAATTTAAACTGGAACGGTGCTTTTACATATGCTGTTTTCATAGGAATCTCCTTTATTGTTTTTATAAGTTATTATAACATCCGCAGACTTCACGGTAAATCAAGAATTTACTATTACATTTTAGGTGGAAATCCAAAAAAACGATTGACTTACACGTTACGTGATAGTGTATTCTGTACTAAGGGAAACAAATAAGTATATAAGCCGGCAATTTCTGATTTGCTTTCCTAATGAATAAGACAGCTAATACCCCATAGTACCATGATATCAGCATTAAAAACGATGCAGGGAGGAAAGCATGTTAACTACAAGTCAGGTTTCAGAATTAACAGGTATCAGCACACGGACTTTGCAATACTATGATGAAATCAATCTGTTAAAGCCCAGCGCATTAACTGCATCCGGGTATCGTTTATATAATGACGATGCCCTGCAGGAGCTGCAGCAGATCCTGTTTTTCAAGGAGCTCGGGTTCAAACTGAAGGAAATCAAAGAAATTCTGCGCAAACCCGAATTTGACAGGATTAAGTCTTTTAAAAAGCAAAAGGAACTGCTCTTATTAAAACGCAATCGAATCGACAGACTCGTTGAGCTCCTTAGTCGGTTGGAGAAAGGAGAAGCATGTATGAGTTTCAAAGAATTTGACCTGTCCGGATATATCGAAGCGCTGGAGTGCTTCAAAAACAGTAACACGGAAGAAATCATCAAGCATTGGGGAAGCATCGATAATTTTGATCTGTTTATCCGAAAAGCGAAGGAGGATGAATCTAATATAGCCCAACTGGCCATAAAACAGTATGGCAGTGTTGAGAAATACACAGAGGCCATGAAGTACAATATGGAACATTTCTCTGAAATCATAGAACAGCAGCAGGCTCTTACCGGAGTTAATAAAGAACTGTTACAGAAGAATCAGGATCTGTACGCTTCCCTGACTTCCGATATGGATCAGGATGCCGCTTCCGAAGAAATTCAGAATATCGTACATGAAATCGTAACCTTTACCGAGGAATCGCTGCTGACCTCAAGCGTCGGGGATGGATACTGGGATATCATCATACAAAGCTACCGCAATGACATTTCCAAAGCAGTCACTGACACCAAATACGGGGAAGGTGCTGCCGATTATATCGTTAAAGCTCTCCAGTATTATTTTCATAAATAATCTCCTCACCGCTTCCTCACTTTTTCTATGAAATGAAAAAGAGTTTCGCTTGCGAAACTCTCCGCCTACGGCGGGCCGCGTAAGCGGCATCTTCCTTTCCGCCGTAGTGCGATCCCCGCGGAGCGTTTTTTATTTCATAGGAGCACTTTCCTATGAAATAAAAAACACACTGGGATTCCCGATTACGTAATATCCCAGTGGTTTATATGTTCAAAATTTCTATCGTTACTCTTTCCCTACACTCCCTACAATCCAGATTCCATCCTTCCCCTGGCTTTCGGGCTGATACATCTGTATCCTAACGGCTCCATCTGTCCAGCGATAGCTCACTACCGCTTCCCCATCGCCCTCACTTATAATTTCCGGTGTGCCGCCCGTCAGGTCTAACTGCCACTGCGCGGCGTAATCCGGCTGTGTCAGCGGGGTATAATAATCGACATTCATTTTCGTATCATAGTGATCCTGTAACGCCCCGGTAAACCCTTTTGCCTTATAATCCGGAATCACATATTCTCCCTGCCTGAAATAGGCTTCATCAAATTCTGCTGCAGAGCTGATTTTGTCATACTGGGTAAACCGGACATCTGACACCAGATATCCTCCGTCACGCTCCTCATATGTGATATCATTTCTCCAGACAGTGATATGGGGATCCGAAACAATCGCATTATAATAAATTACCATGGAATTCTCCGGGCCCATCACGATCTGATAGTCGTCTTCCCACGGCCATGGGCTGGACCAACCGAAGAAATAACTTCCATCATCCAGTATCTCGCCCCCCAGCTCTTCAAACTGCTGTTGGTCCGCCAGCAGCTGCGAGATCCGCTCCCCGTCCCTGTCAGTAAAAGCTTTGGCCCATGCTTCAGCCAATGCCTCAGGAGTATTCGGTATCGCTGCAGCAGACTGCTGGTTCAAAGATATAGACTGTGAATCCTGAATATCTGTAAGTTCCTGCGTATCCGGAGTCTTTGTATTCCCCTTCGGATCTGTCAGCAAACCGCAGGCACAGACTGTACAGATCACCGCCACAAACAGAATCAGCCCTAACGCCGGCTTTTTGTAGCGCAGCACATTTTTCACCCTGCTCTTCACAGCATTTTCCCCAAAGGCCAGCGGAGCGCTCAAAACCCCATTTTCATGAATCGCCATGGACAGCAGGGAACTGGAGTAATCTTTTTTAATACCATTTCCCATCTCACGCAGGACACGTTCATCACAAGCCATTTCCATATCCCGGTTCATCAGGATAAAAGCAATCCATACCAGAGGATTAAACCAATGGACACAGGTGATAAAAAATGCGGCGGCCTTTACCAGATAGTCTCTCCTGCTTATATGAACCTGCTCATGCCGGATGACATATTCTTCCTCATCATCCGTAAGCCCGGCAGGCAGATAGATCGCCGGACAAAACAGCCCGATCACGAAGGGGGTGCGTATATGCCCGGATATGTAGATATTGCTGCCGATCAGATCCGCATCTGTCAGCTTGCGGCGAAGCTTTCTCAGGGAAATAAGATTATACAGCACCAGCCCTGCGGCTGTGCCTATCCACAGGACCGACAGTATTCCGTTGATCGAAAGGTGCGGACTTTGATCCGTCACTGCGTCATAGATGGGATTGTAAATATTTTCCTTTGATTCCGTATGCACCTGGGTATTCTCCGCAAAAGCCCCGGATTCCTGCTGCACCAATTGTTCAAACCGCACCTCATTGACCCGTGCGGGAATCAGACTTATGACACTCTCGAAAGACAGAGGGCAGATCAGCCTTATAAAAACGATTCCCCACAAAAGATAGGAAAACAGCTTCGGTGTCTTTCGCAGAAGCAGGCGGATGACGATAACCACGGCTATAATATAACTGGAAACAAGACTCATATGAAAAACCGAAAGAAATACCCCTTCCATCTTCTATTCCTCCTCATATTCATCGATCATTTTACGGATTTCTTCTACCTGTTTCCTCGATAATTTCTTCTGATTCATAAATGCGGCCAGGAACCTAGGCAGGGACCCCCCATAATTATCATTGATGAATTCCTGGCCCTGCAGCTGATGGTATTGTTCCTCTTTGATTAACGAGGTAACTACCGCCTGCTCATTCTTCAGAATTTTCTGTTCACATAATTTCTTTAATACCGTATAGGTTGTAGATTTTTTCCAATCAAAGCTCTGGCCGCACAATTTAACCAGGTCTCCGGAAGCTACCGGTTCTTCCTTCCAGACAAGCTGGGCGAATCTAAGCTCACTGTCCGTCATACGATAACATCTCATTCCTGCTTTCCTCCCTATTCATTATCCTTTGATTTGTCATACTGTTCCTGTGTCTGGGGACAATTGGTCTATAAGTTATCGTCCTATATTTAGTCTATATCTTATAGACCATTTTGTCAACCGTTTTTTATAAAATAGGATGATATATCGTATCTGACCGGTTCATTTGCATATTTTTTCATATTTCTCAGAAAACCGGAATAATTTTCTTGTACAAGCATATATATTAATATACCTTATGGAGCAGCTATGCTGCGCCCCCGCCCGAAGGGCATGCATGAAGGGCATGCATGAAGGGATGCTGTAACGTATACATATGGAATCAGGAGGATCGAACTATGGTTATTCATCACAAATATAGTTATCTGCTGGACTATCCGGTTATTCAGCGACTTTTTCTCTTCTGCTATCAACATCGCAAAAAAGTAAACTGTTTTATGATGAAGCAGAACCAGCTCTGGACTATCGTTACCTACCAAATGTAAAACTCCTTTTTGACTCAACCGTCTATCGCCGATAACGGTTCAATCAAAAAGGAGTCCTCTTCTACAGCTCTATTACATCCAGATCATCCGGAACATACAGATTTCCTTTATAATACTGCTTTCCCTCCGCGCGATAGCAGTTTTTCCGCTTTGCGCCGTGATCTTCTTCCGTATGGTACAGAATCAGATTGGGGATCTTAAGCCGCTCTGCCACTTCGCAGGCTTCCCTGACCGTGCTGTGATGTTTCTCATAGGGCTTATATTTGTCCGCCTCGCTGTAGAGGCAGAAGGCCTCATGCATCAGCCAGCTGCTTTCTTTCACATAATCGTAATTTTTCTCATTGTAAGGCTCATCGCCGGCACAGGACAATTTCTGTCCATCCGGCAATTCCATCATGAATCCAAATTGCCTCGCTTTGGTGGACTCAATATCAAAAAAAGTCACGGGGCAGCCCAGGATCTGATGCTGATCTCCGGATTCTAAAGGGACCAGTTTGATCCTGCCGCCTATATTCCGGCAGACGCCAGCAGATACCGTCAGCTCCGCCATGGTCCGGATGGCCGGTACCAGGCCGCTGTGGCTGTAGATCCGCAGATCCCCTTTATATACATTCTTTTCTATCATCGTCCCGATCATCCGGATCATCCAGACCACCCCCAGAAGATGGTCTGCATGTTCATGAGTGATAAAGATATCGTGTATCTGTCCGAGACCGATACCCGCATGCTTACACTGGGTCAGTATCCCATTTCCGCCGCCGCAGTCCACCAGAAAATACGGACCCGCATCCAAACGCTCATCGGTAATCCCGAAACAGGTATTATAGATCTCAGTCACTGCCGCATGACCGGTTCCCAACATCACAAGCTTCATTTCGTCCTCCATTCATGCGCAATCCCGCACTTATCCATATGTAAATCCCTGATGAACTTCTTTTATGTTCATTCCTTCCGGTCTTCATAATGCCGGATCAGTGCCTGTGTCCCCAGATCACCAAACCCTTCTGCCTCCAGTTCCTCATAATTAGCCAGTGCTTGTTTCAGTATTTCCAGATGCAGAGAGCTGTCCTTTGCCTCCTCATCCGCCAGCTTCATATCTTTGATAAAGTGTTTGATATAAAAGCCCGGCGCGTAGTCCTCATTTACCATCTTAAGTCCCATCAGATCCAGCTGCCTGCTGCCGGCCGCACCGGTAGCCACGGATTTTAACAGAGTCTGTATATTAAGCCCCTTCGCCCGGGCATAACTAAGCGCCTCGCTGACACCGGATATCGTCCCGGCGATCATGATCTGGTTCGCCATCTTCGTATGCTGTCCGAACCCGGCTTCCCCCTCATAATTGATATTGGTTCCCATCGCCTGAAATATCGGAAGACAGGCTTCATAACCGGCCTTTTCCCCACCAACCAGTATCGATAAGGTTCCATTCTTCGCGCCCACGTCTCCTCCTGTTACCGGCGCATCCAGGGCATGCATGCCTCGTTTTTCCGCCGCCAGGGCGATCCTCTTGGCAAGCTTCGGGCTGGAAGTCGTCATATCGATCAGATAAGTACCCGGCGCCGCTGAATTCAGGATTCCCCCATCCGCGAAATAGACCTCCTCCACATCGCTTGGATAACCCACGATGGTAATCACCGCGCCGCATTCTTTCACACATTGGGCGATCGAATCATGATACTGCATCCCTTCCGCTATGACATCCCCGACCTTTTCTTTGTTCCGGGCATAAATATGTAATTCAAAACCATTTTTCATCAGGTTCCTCGCCATGGATTTCCCCATAATACCCAGACCAATGAATGCTATTTTCTTCATTTCAGCTCCTCCTTTATCTACTTTTAAATAGAGTCTCGCTTGCGAAGCTCTCCGCCTGCGGCGGGCCGCGTAAGCGGCATCTTCCTTTCCGCCGTAGTGCGATCCCCGCCTGTGCTCCTGTCAAATAAAATATACCCGCTTCGTCTTTCCCAGACAAAGCGGGCTGTAATCCGCGCCTGCCATCAGCCCGGTAAAAACATTTTCACAATATTAGCCAGATAATCCACAATATAAGGCTGATAACACCTGGCATCCAGCTTATCCAGTGTAAATAAAAACAACAGGAACAGCAGATAGAGTAACATATGCTTCTCCACGCCGGCCGCTGTCTGCTTCACGGCAGTGATCATATAAGAATTTCTCTTATACAGCAGAATCAGAATCATACCGAACTCCAGAATGATATGAACCGCGATATACCGTTCCCAGTCCACCATGATCAGCCAAACCGGCAGCATAGCCAGATTCGACAGCTGCATCAGCGTGAACATCCATTTGATCCTTTTTTCCTTGCAGCAGCGGTATGCTTTTTTCCATATTGACACCAAAAAACCAAACATCGGAAGCAGGAAAATAAGAGTCACAACCGTGTGCCGCAGATTATAAGTCAGATCCCTGATCCAGAAATTAGTCCAGTGTTCCTGTAAATGGGCAAAATATTCATAATAAATATTATCATCCAGATACGCATAGTCGGTTCTGGTCTCAATATAGGCCTTTACTGCGCTGATACTATTCAGGTTAATCGACGAAAACAGCTGCAGATAGAGGAAAAATCCCCCGATCAGCACAAATACCAGCCCGCCCACAATAATTTCCTTCTTCTTATTTTTGGCCTCAAACACATTGTAGACGCCGCAGACAAACACAAGAGGGAAAAACATAAAGATATAGATCTGATGAATCATACAGCAGGCTGCAGACAGCAAAAGAACCAGCGCATATTTAACATAGACGTTCTTAATCCGCAGCAGAGCCACGATCTGCACCAATGTCAGGATCAGCAGATAGATCTCAAGCCTACCCATATTTTCCTGTGTAACCAGATAAGTAAGCGCCGCCGGTGAAGCCAGATAAGCCATCAAGACATAAATCACGCCCCGGGTCTCGTTCCGGTACAGCCGAAGCACCCTGCCGCACAGAACGGCCACCAGCAGATTCAGCAGTGTCAACGCGACGAACACGAACTGGAACAATTGTTTTCCCGTCACAAAATCAGGAAAAAAGAATTTTACCACCGAACCAATCAACAGCCGGGTGCTGAACCCCTGATCAAAATTTAAAATGTAATTCGGTGTCATCCAGGGATTCACTTCCAGCGGGCATCTGGCCACCAGATCCAGCATAAGAAAAGCAAACAGATAGAATTCGTAATCTATTTTACGAAAAAGCTCCTTTAGCTTTGTCACACAACTCATCTCCTACTCGTAATTATTATGGACACTCCATCCCACACTTTAATCATTATACCTAAAAATGGGTTTGTTTACAATCGGAAATTCAGGCGGTGGTCCGGGAAGGTGTCCGGGAGGGTGTCCGGGAAGGTGTCCGGGAAGAGAGGGACGGGGCTTGGCCTCCGGAATCGGGCGGCATATCTCGCGGGGCCAAGCCCCGTCCCTCTCTTCCCTGCTTTAATTCCTGCCTCTTTCCAAGTTTCAAAAAGACGTATGGTATTGCCGTCGTATGTAGTATCGTCGTGAGTATCGGCTCCGATAATCGCCGATATATGAAAGTTTTTATGATTTTGTTAAAATAGGGAAGCACAATTCCAGATGAAAACATAAGCAAGTTTATTAAATTTTTATAAAAGTGGGCGGAAATGGAGGACTTTTTGGGATAGTGTGTTATACTTAGGAATAGATACACGGACACGACATTTCACGAAAGGAATGAATGTAGATGGATATCAGTGAAGGATTGAAGAAAGTATTTTTGGCAGGAGTAGGCGCCATCGCCACAACCGCAGATGCTGCCAAGGATCTGGTGGATACGCTGGTGAAAAAAGGTGAGATCACCGTAGAACAGGGACGCGTGTTGAATGAGGAATTGAAGCGCTCCGCTAAAGAAAAAATGAATGATCATGTGACTGTGAATATAATCAAGGAATATAAGGATGTTATGTCCGCAGTGGATCACATGCCTAAGGAAGAACGGGACGTGCTCAGGGAGAAACTGGCCGCTTTGGAAAAGGAAGAAGCCGAAAAACGGGCCGCACAGGCAGCGGCAGACACGCAGGATGAGAGTGCCGGGGACACCGGGGATGAGACATCCAGCAGCGAACCTGACCACAATGAAGCGGATAATAGCGTAAACTCTGATGATGAAAGTGCCGACGCTTAGTTTTCCGGTACGCTTTGCTGGTTTTTCGGTATACTGTGGCTCAAAGAACATTCGATTAAGCCAGGTTTACTATGGATAAGTAATGTTTATATCAGAAACACCCTGCACCGGCCGGACTTAGTATGTCCGGCTGGGTGCAGGGCGTTTCTGGTGTATGGTTTTTCATTTCATTTCATTTTATTTTATGGTGTACGGTGTGTTTCGGATGTTCTCTGCCGTTGGTGGACCGTTGTTTTTACGGTTTCTTATCTTTGAAAGGTAATACTATGCCAAATCAAATTGAAGTATTAAAGCTGCGAATATTGACCTGTTTCCTGGAAATGTCTCAGGAGAACTGCACAGTTACCAATCTGTCTAAGACGCTGGTGGAGGAGAAATATGCGGTCAGCCGGGCCATGATCGCCTTGGAAAAAGAAGGCTTGCTGGACCGCAGCAATGTAAGGCATCCCGCCTTGACCCCGGCCGGATCGGCTGCTGCTAAAAAATATGCGGAACGCATGGATATCGCCATGAACCACCTGATCTATGAGGGCGTGGCACCCCAGGCTGCCCAGGCGGATGCCAGGGTCCTATCCCTGTACTGTTCGGATGAGATCTTTGAAGTCATCCGGGGGACGGAAGAACGCTATCGGGTCAAGCATGTCCTTAGAAACCGTAAGAGTTTTGACGGTGCCGTACTGTGCCACAGCCTGCGGGATGGCTGTTATTCCCTCCCGTTTATTCTTTACCGGGAACATGTGAAAAACCATGATAATATCTCCATGGCTAATGAAGGGTTTGAACATCCCTGCGGCCTGACGGTACAAAAGAATATGGGGGTGATCAGGCTGAAAGCGCTCACGGTTACGCATTTCTCTGCAGCTGATGGCCTGAAAAAGTCGGCGAAGATCGGCAATTTGAAATATTATGACGGGGAGCATTATTGTGATGCGGAGCGGAACGGTGATTTCTGGCATATTCCGGCAGAAGTACTGCATTTCGTTAATATTGGCAATGATGTGGGACGGGTCCTGCATGGTAGTGTCTGCCTGAAAATGTCCGTCTCCATCGGACCGGTACATATGCCGGAAAGCGTGGCCATATTTACAATTTTATTTTAAAATTCTGCAATCACTTGCCGCTTCTCCCTTTAGCTTTGATATTTGAGGCTCCCACAGGAGGATGCAGACTCTGCGCTTGATCCTATAATCAAATAATTAATAATATTTTTGTAGCACATATGCAACTTTTTTTACAAGCACGGATACAGGTTCCTATCTATATGTTAATAATTCCTTTTTTCCCGGAGTTTGTAGCTTTTATGCTACAAATTTTCAAATCATATTTTATGAAATTGTGGTAAAATTCATATCGGAAAAAGACGCTGGTACGGCGTATTTTTTAAGTCTTATGGTTAGCATTATCTAACCATATTATGGAAATTCAGCTTAAAGAGAGGGAACCAATATGATGATTAACAAACGGCTGATTGGAATCGTCGATGACAGTCAAAAATACATAACCGGAAATGTTCTGGTGCAGTGGTTTAGTCTGCTGGCCAACGTTGTAATGATCTTCGCGATCACAAACCTGCTGCAGGGTCTGTACCTGAATACGGTAATACCACAGTCTTTTATGCTGGTTGCCGTTATCATTGCCGCCGCTGTACTGATACGATTCGTCTGCACCGCCGCTGCCGCCAGGATGGGATATCTGTCTTCCAGGGCGGTTAAAAAAACGCTCC
Organism: Diplocloster hominis; assembly: GCF_032380655.1. NCBI lineage: Bacteria > Bacillati > Bacillota > Clostridia > Lachnospirales > Lachnospiraceae > Diplocloster > Diplocloster hominis. Next base: position 44,706 of record NZ_JAWDIY010000025.1, read on the forward strand.
GGGAACTGATCTATCGTAAACTGCTCCGGTTAGGCGCCTCTTACCGGGAACAGGTCAGCACCTCCGAGGTGGTGCAGGTCTCTGTAGAGGGTGTGGATCAGCTGGAGACTTATTTTGGGTCTTATCTGCCGCAGTTCTTCTACAGTATGCTGGCTCCGCTGACCCTGTTTTTTGTGCTGAGCTTTGTGAATCTTCCGGCTGCCGCCGTACTGTTAATCTGTGTCCCTCTGATTCCGGTCTCTATCGCAGCTGTCCAGACCTTCGCGAAAAAGCTGCTGGCAAAATATTGGGTCCAATACACCACCCTCGGGGACACATTCCTGGAAAATCTGCAGGGGCTTACCACATTGAAAATCTACCAGGCAGATGAATTCAAAAACAATGAAATGAACCGGGAAGCGGAACATTTCCGAAAAATTACCATGAAAGTCCTTACCATGCAATTGAATTCCATCACGATTATGGATCTGATCGCCTATGGAGGTGCTGCACTGGGGATGATTATGGCAGTCACCCAATACCGGGCCGGAAACGTATCGCTGGCCGGCTGTCTTGCCATTATTCTGTTATCCGCGGATTTCTTTATCCCCATGCGGCAGTTGGGTAGTTTCTTTCACATTGCCATGAACGGGATGGCTGCCAGTGATAAAATCTTCCATCTGCTGGATCTGCCGGAGCCGGAACAGGGAACATCTGTTCTTCCCAACCGCTGTGACATTATATGTTCGGAGTTAAGCTATTCTTACGGGGAAGAACGGGAAATTCTGCATGGAGCAGATTTCCATTTCTCACAGGGAAGCCTTTCCGCTCTGGTGGGAGAAAGCGGCTGCGGGAAGTCTACAGCCGCCTCGATCCTGATGGGCAGAAACAAAAAATATTCCGGTTCCGTCACTATGGGCGGTGTGGAATTGCGGGACATCGCGGAAGAAAGTCTGATGAAAAATGTCACATATATCAGCCACAACAGCTATCTGTTTAAGGGAACCGTGCGGGAAAATCTGCTGATGGGAAAACCCGGCGCGTCGGATGAGGAAATGTGGCAGGTACTCGGACAGATGAAGCTGGCGGATTTTCTTCGGGAAGAGCAGGGACTGGATACACCGCTCATGGAAAAAGGAGCGAACCTGTCCGGGGGCCAATGCCAGCGGCTGGCACTGGCCAGAGCGCTGCTCCATGACAGTCCTGTCTATATCTTTGACGAGGCCACTTCCAATATCGATGTGGAGAGCGAAAACCATATTATGGATCAGATCCATGCACTGGCCGGCACCAAAACGGTCCTGCTGATCTCCCACCGGCTGGCAAATGTGGTGGGAGCTGACACAATCTACGTACTGGACGCCGGAAATGTAGCGGAACATGGAAGCCATGAAAAACTGCTGGCGGCCGGAGGAGTATACGCAAAGCTTTGGGAGACACAGCAGGCACTGGAACATTATGTGAAGCAGGAGGTTGAAAATGAAAAAGCGGAGTAATCTTATAATCTGCAGACGATTGACCGGGCTGGTTAAGCCACTGGCGGGATTTATGCTGCTGGCAGTCCTGATGGGGCTTGCGGGACATCTTTGCGCTGCCTTTATCACGATATTGGGAGGATACGCGGTTTTGGACCTGCTGCGATTCCAAGTTCCGATTGCTATGGGTATGGCATTTGTCTGTGCCGGTATATTCGCCGTACTTCGAGGAGTTCTGCGCTACGGGGAGCAGTCCTGCAATCATTTTATTGCATTTAAACTGCTGGCACTGATCCGGGATAAGGTATTTCAGGCATTGCGGCGTCTTTGTCCCGCGAAGCTCGAAGGACGGGACAAAGGGAACCTGATATCGGTGATCACCTCGGACATCGAACTTTTAGAAGTATTTTATGCACATACGATCTCCCCTATCGTGATTGCCGTTTTGATGTCTGTTGTGATGTGTATCTATATCGGCAGCTACCATTGGGTTCTGGGCTGTCTGGCGGCAGCCGCCTATATCACGGTAGGCGCCGTGATCCCGGTACTTATCTCGAAGGTCAGCCGGGATGACGGGATGCGGTTCCGCACCCGCTCTGGTGAACTGAGCAGCTTCGTGCTGGACAGCCTGCGTGGACTTCCGGAAACGATCCAGTATGCTATGGGAGACCGCCGCCTGGATGAGATCAGCCGCAAAACCGACCAGCTCTCCGGTGATGAAGCTCGTATGAAACGAATCGCCGGCCGGAATATGGGCTGTACGAATACGGTAATCCTGCTGTTTGACATGGCTATGCTTTTCCTCTCCGCCCTGCTCTATCAGAAGGGACAGACTGGTTTTGACGGTGTACTGATCCCGGTGATCGCCCTGATGAGTTCCTTTGGCCCGGTGACCGCTCTGGCCAATCTGGGCAGTACCTTGCAGAATACATTTGCCGCCGGTGACCGCGTATTGGATATTCTCGACGAGACCCCGGCAGTGGAAGAAGTAGCCGAAGAACCCGAAGTCACATTTTCCGGCGCTTCCGCCGAGCATGTATCCTTTTCTTACGGGGAGGAAACCATTCTGTCAGACGTCTCGCTGAAAATTCCTGAGCATTCGGTCATTGGCATTACCGGAAAAAGCGGAAGCGGCAAATCCACTCTCTTAAAGCTGCTCATGCGTTTCTGGAATGCCGAGAATGGAACAGTAAAACTGTCCGGACGCGAAATTGACCGTATCAACACACCGAACCTGAGGGATCTGGAGAGCTTCGTGACTCAGGAAACCCATCTGTTTCACGACAGCATCGCCAACAACCTGCGCATCGCCAAACCAAACGCCACACAGCAGGAGCTGGAAGAAGCCTGCCGGAAAGCCTCCGTGCACGAGTTTATCCAGAATCTTCCAAAAGGGTATGACACCCCGGTCGGAGAACTGGGTAACAGCCTTTCCGGTGGGGAACGCCAGCGGATCGGACTGGCCCGCGCCTTCCTTCATGATGCCCCATTTCTGCTGCTGGATGAACCCACCAGTAATCTGGACAGCTTAAGTGAAGCGGTGATTCTAAAGTCGCTGGGGGAGGAGCGTTCCGGTAAAACCATAGTTCTGGTATCCCACCGCCGTTCCACCATGCGGATCGTGGATACAGTATATTCCGTGGAAAACGGGAGGATGAGCTGATGTGTCATATTGAAAATGGAATGAGACAGAACACCCCTTTACGGCATTATGTCATGTCCTGGAAACGAAAAAAAAGAAAAAAAGATTGGAGAGACAGCCATGAAGAAAATTTTCTATATCACGTTGGGATGTATCGGATTCGTTCTGGGGGCCCTGGGCGCTGCGCTGCCGCTGCTGCCGGCCTTCCCGTTTCTGCTCCTGTCCGCGTTCTGCTTTGCCAAAAGTTCGCCCAGGCTCCACCGCTGGTTCGTCGGGACAAAACTCTATAAGAACAATCTGGAGAGCTTTGTCCGGGGCCAGGGTATGACCGTAAAGGCCAAAATCCGTATTATGATCACAGTAACCCTGACCATGGCGTTTGGATTTCTGATGATGAGCCGCGTGCCTGTGGGACGAATTATTCTGACCTGCGTGTGGGCCATACATATTTTTATCTTACTCTTTGCCATTAAAACGAAAAAAGCGGCCCCTGCGGCAGCCGGGCCCTTAATCTGCAAAAAGCTGCTTGTCTCAGGAATGCGGTGCGAAAGCTGCGCAAGGCGGCTGGAATGCGCATTTGACCGCGCGGGCAGTTTCAGCGCAGCCGTTAATTTTCAGGAAAATCTGGCCACCGTCTATCTAAAGGAACCGGTTGAAAATGATGTTCTGATACAATTAGTGAAGCAGGCCGGCTATCAGGTGGAGCAGGTGTGGGAGACCGCATCTTAGCCCCGGCTGTTGTATCACTTTCTGATATTCTAACTGCCAACCCGCATGAAATGGATCAGATATAATTATCAATAATACTTTGCTCGATGATATCCTCACCCAATATCGTGAGTGCCTGGTTCGGACAGTGATTGACACAGCGGTAACACATGGTACAGTTACCGCCCGGCACCGCTTTTCCCGCTGAAATACACTCCAAGCATTTTCCCTCCTCCTTATCTACAAACTCTTCCGTTTCATTCTCTGCCAGTGTCAAATATTATTCCGCCGGCAACAGATTTTCTCTATTATAGACTTTCCAGCATATCCCGTCAAGAATCCTGTTCCCAGTCCTCGTTTTGTTTTTGTATTTTTTCTTTATCTCACATTTGAGCTTCAGATATCTTAAATTTTTATAAATCTGCGCAGAACGGACAGACTTTTCTCAAGAGTGTGTTATACTAAGCTAAAGATATGAAGTATGGAGAAAAGTTTGCCTATGTCGGATACTGCAGCATTACACGAGCGGCCTTCCGGAAACCGTCTGACGGAAATCCTGGGGGTTTTAAAAAAACATCATATCACCCGCGGATTACAGCCTGTAAAGCTGCGGGAGATCTTAGAAGATCTGGGTCCCACCTATGTGAAGCTGGGCCAGATTATGTCTATGCGCTCTGACATCCTCCCGGAAGCCTACTGCCGGGAGCTGACCAGGCTTCGCACAGAGGTCCGCCCCCTGCCCTACGAGACCATCCGGGGAATCATCGAAACAGAGCTCGGCTGCCCGGTATCGGAGGTATTTACCGCCATCGACCCAAAGCCGCTTGGTTCCGCCTCTATCGCGCAGGTGCACCCCGCCGCCTTAAAATCAGGGGAGCGGGTGGTGGTAAAAGTCCAGCGTCCACATATCCGGGAAATCATGGCAAATGATATCGCTCTGATGCGAAAAGCCGTCACCCTGCTGAAATTTACCATCGGAACCGGAGATTTGATCGATTTTCGGATGGTGATCGATGAACTTTGGAAAACCTCCCAGGAAGAGATGGACTTTCTCAAGGAGGCTTCGAACTGTGACCGGTTCCGGGAGAACCAGAATGAGATCGTCTATGTGACCTGTCCGCAGGTGAATCATGAGCTGACGACCCCGCACCTGCTGGTCATGAGCTATATCGACGGTGTACAGATCGACCAGATACCGGAACTTTCCGGGCTGGGATATGACATGCGGGAGATTGGTGAAAAAACCGCGGAAAATTATTGTAAACAGATTTTAGAAGACGGATTTTTCCACGCGGACCCCCATCCGGGTAATCTGCGTGTGGACGGCGGGCAGATCGCATGGCTGGATCTGGGAATGATGGGACAGCTTTCCGAAAATCATAAACAGCTGTTTAAGCGGGCGATTCTGGCTGTTTTAAAAAATGACATCTACGAACTGAAAAATGTACTGCTCAGTCTCGGGGAGCCGAAAGAACGGATCAACCACACCAGGCTTTATACAGATATCGACGATATCGTCAGCCGGTATCTGACCATGGATCTGGGCAGTATGGATCTGGGACGGCTGATCGAAAGCCTGCTGGACCTGGTGAAGGCCCACAGGATCGGGATGCCCTCGGATATTACACTGCTGGGCCGCAGTATCATTACCATGGAAGGACTGCTCTGCGCCTGTTCCCCGGATGTGAATATGTTCCAGATCCTCTCAACCCATATGTCCTCCCTTCTCTTTCAGGATCTGGATCTGAAAAAAGAGCTGGGGCGCAATGCAAGGCAGCTCTACCTGTCCATGGGAAAATCCCTGGAGATTCCCGCACAGCTGTCCGATCTGCTGAATATCACCAAAAACGGGCAGACGAAAATCAATCTGGAACTCACCGATTCCCTGGAAATGCAGAGGGTCTTCCGCAATTCCACAGGCTATCTGACGCTTAGTATTCTCGTGGCTGCGCTGGTCCTGGGAGCCTGTGTCTTGTGCCTGACCAATATACGGCCTGCCCCTCTGGGCATCCCGTGGCTGTCCTGGATCGGTTTCGGGTTGTCCGCATGTCTTATCTTGTATCTTCTCTTCCGTATTCTGATCCGGCCGAAGAGATAGGCTGCGGCCATACCATAGCTAACGGAAGCTTCCGCTCCAGATATTTTTTCTTTATACACAGGTTATGGAGCGGCTCACAGTACTCTTTTTCGTATAATATATTTTGGGTCAACTCCAATAATTCATTCCGTTGTAAATAATGGACCAACGTTTCTGCCGTGATTTTAGAATTTCTGTTTGGATCGATTGGTATCTTTATTAGTTTTTTATTCCGGGGCTCTTTGATCAGAACACCGCTGGGAATCCCCTTTAGAATGCCCCGGAAACTATTGTAGTCACATAAAAATGTGTTTTCTAATTCTTGTTCATCCGCTCGTTGAAAATTGCTCAGAATAATTCTATAGATATGACTAATTTGATAATCTTCTCCCAATCCCAGTTCACCCAATACCTCCGGTAAATGAAGGCGGATGTATTCATACAAACGGTTAATCTGTCTGCCGGCCTCTATTATTTTCTTATTCATGTGATAATACTGTGTAATATTCGACGGAAACCCCCATGCTTTCGCTTCCACTATGAACAGACAGTCTTCCAGAACAAATACACTGTCACATTCGTATGTATCCGAACTCTCATGTCTTTTTATTTTCCCGCATGTGATATTTTCTTCTTTTAACAAACGGAACAGCCGGTGTTCCAACGCTTTTCCCCGGAAATAGAATCCATTTGCCATAGATAAGATTACTTCCGATATCTGTAACTCGGCAACCAGACTGGGAACCATGTAATAATATTTACCACTGGCAATCAGCGGCGCATCCATCAGATCTTTTGCTTTTCCATAAGTCAATAACCTTAACACACCCTCCGGGTCATCTAACCCCAGCTCTGCAAAATCCTGCATCAACTCTCTCTTTTTTATCTGCACACAGACTTTTGGCATATCCCCATTTAAATTTTCTATTTTTCTGGTTTTTAAATGATTTTTGCATATCGTTTTTAAACGGGCATAGGCCCTGATCAAATCCTGTATATTTACGGTTATATGTTCTCCCTCTCTGCCCACGATCTCACAACAGCAGTCGGATAAATCCGCGTACAACTGCCTCTGTAAAATAAAATTCGTCCTGTCGAATTCCGACAGCTCTTCCTTTTTGGGGCCGATCGGATATTGCTCGTATGCCAGCATACTTGTAATATAAGTGCTGCGCTCTCTCATCTCCCAATATGTCCGGATTATCCTGCCCCAAATATCATTTTCACATTGGAACACCTCCTGAACCATGGTGAAATGCGGATCGCCAAATTGCCAGCTTTCTACGATCTGATCTATTAATTTTTTCTTCATGACCGATAATAAATGCCCTTTTGCCCTGAGAATATCTTTCGAGTCAATTTTATCACAGATCTGGTTGTGGCCTTTGTAGACCGCGATATATTCTAACGCGTTTTTGATTTCAATACAGACATTATCAAACAGCTCTCCATAATATAACAGACGTTCATTAACATCCGGTATCGCTCCTAAATCACTCTGAATCCCAAGCTGATAATTCAAGTCGTTTCTTCCCATCTCTGAATTCAAAAGGGAACTCAGGTAATATTCCACAAACAGCAGGTAAGCGGAAAGTTCCCTTGACCCATCTATCGCATTCGCCTCCGCATATTCTTCATCTGTGTATAAATCGCTGTATAACCTGTTGATATAGCCAGATTCCTGCAGAATCCGATCCCAGATCCTGCTTTCGTCATCTGTCAGTTTATCCTGAAGCCAACGATCCAGTTCCTCTATTTTTTTCTTATTTTTCTGCGGACCCGGATATGGATGTATTGTAAATTTCAAAATTTTACATATCCGGAAAAAATCGCTCCGGCTCTCATTTTCAAATGCTTTTTTTATAGTGGCCAAGCTGTATTTGGCTGAATTTATGTATTCGTATTTCATATTGATATGCTCTTATCCTCCTGTAATTACCATTTGGTTAAGGAGACGGACTTTAAAAAGGGCCCCGGCCTGGCAGCCGGAACCCTATCTCTGACTTTTATTCTTATTTATTATTCAGTGCTGCCTGCGCCGCTGCCAATCTTGCGATCGGTACACGGAAAGGTGAGCAGGATACATAGTTCAGGCCAATCTTGTGGCAGAACTCTACGGAAGAAGGATCTCCGCCGTGCTCGCCGCAGATTCCCAGCTTCAGTTCCGGACGGGTCGCGCGTCCTTTTTCAGCCGCCATCTTCACAAGCTTGCCGACACCTGACTGGTCCAGTCTTGCGAAAGGATCGGATTCGTAGATCTTAGCCTTGTAGTAAGCATCCAGGAACTTGCCGGCGTCATCACGGGAGAAGCCGAAGGTCATCTGGGTTAAGTCATTGGTTCCGAAGGAGAAGAATTCTGCTTCCTCAGCGATCTCATCCGCTAACAGAGCGGCTCTGGGGATCTCGATCATGGTACCGATGTGGTACTCGATATCGGAACCTTTTTCCTTCTTAACAGCTTCTGCTGTCTCTACAACAACGTCTTTGACGAATTTTAACTCTTTCTTCTCGCCTACCAGAGGGATCATGATTTCAGGAATGATATCATAACCTTTTTCTGCCTTCACTTCGATGGCAGCTTCCATTACGGCTCTGGTCTGCATCTTAGCGATTTCCGGATAAGTAACAGCCAGACGGCAGCCTCTGTGGCCCATCATCGGGTTGAACTCATGCAGTTCGTCGCATTTTGCCTTAACCTGCTCAGGAGTCAGGCCCATATCTGCTGCCAGGGCTGCGATATCCTCGGCAGAGGTGGGAACGAACTCATGAAGCGGAGGATCCAGGTAACGAACGGTCATCGGCCGTCCTTCCAGTGCTTCATACATAGCCTTGAAGTCACCTTTCTGGAAAGGAATCAGCTCATTCAGAGCTTCTTCTCTGGCTTCTACACTGTCGGAAAGGATCATCTTACGGATCTTCGGAATTCTTTCCGGCTCAAAGAACATATGCTCAGTACGGCAAAGGCCGATACCTTCCGCACCTAATTTTACAGCGTTCAGGGTATCTGCAGGGGTATCTGCGTTGGTACGAACCTTCAGTGTTCTGAACTGGTCAGCCCACTCCATTATTCTGGCGAAGTTTCCGCCTACGGAAGCTTCTACGGTCTTGATATCGCCTAAGTAGATATTTCCGGTGGAACCGTCTAAGGAAATGTAATCTCCCTCATGGATGGTCTCGCCGCCTAATTCGAATACTTTGGCTTCTTCATTGATACTGATCTCGCCGCATCCGGATACACAAGCGGTACCCATACCACGGGCAACAACAGCTGCATGAGAGGTCATACCACCGCGGACGGTCAGGATACCTTCTGCTGCGTGCATACCCTCGATATCTTCCGGAGAGGTCTCCAGACGAACCAGGATAACTCTTTCCCCTTTCTCATGGGCAGCCTTTGCCTCATCAGCGGTGAAGTATACTTTACCTGCTGCAGCGCCAGGAGATGCCGGCAGAGCGGAACCGATTACTTTTCCAGCCTTTAACGCGTCTTTATCGAAGGTCGGATGCAGCAACTGATCCAGGGATTTTGCTTCAATTCTGATAACTGCTTCTTCCGGGGTAATTTTCCCTTCGTCTACCAGGTCGCAGGCGATCTGGATAGCAGCCGGAGCGGTTCTCTTACCGTTACGGGTCTGCAGGAAGTATAATTTTCCTTCCTGGATGGTAAATTCCATGTCCTGCATATCTCTGTAGTGGTCTTCCAGTTTGTTCGCGATCGCCATGAACTGCTCGTAGCACTCAGGCATATCCTGCTCCAGCTTGGTAATCGGCTGGGGAGTACGAACACCGGCAACTACGTCTTCACCCTGAGCGTTGATCAGGTATTCACCGTAGATACCTCTGGCTCCGGTGGAAGGGTTACGGGTAAATGCAACACCGGTACCGGAGGTGTTACCCATGTTACCGAATACCATGCACTGTACGTTGACAGCGGTTCCCCAGTCACCAGGGATGTCATTCATTCTTCTGTATACAATGGCACGAGGGTTGTCCCAGGAACGGAACACAGCTTTTACAGCTTCCATCAACTGAACCTTGGGGTCCTGAGGGAATTCCTCTCCCATGGCATCTTTGTAAATATTCTTGAACAGATTGATGATTTCTTTCAGATCATCAGCGGTCAGATCGGTATCGAATTTCGCACCTTTCTTCTCTTTTTCCTGATCTAAGATTCTCTCGAAATGAGACTTGGGAATCTCCATAACTACGTCGGAGAACATCTGAATAAACCTTCTGTAAGAGTCGTATGCAAATCTGGCATTGCCGGTTTTCTTAGCGAAGCCTTCTACCGCCACATCATTTAAGCCCAGGTTCAGGATCGTATCCATCATACCAGGCATGGACGCACGCGCACCGGAACGTACAGAAACCAGTAACGGATCTTCCGTGTCACCGAATTTCTTACCCTGATGCTCTTCCAGCCATGCAAGGGACTCAAAGATCTGATTCTGAATCTCGTCTGTAATCTTCTTGCCGCTGTTATAGTATTCCGTACAAGCTTCTGTCGTTACAGTGAAACCCTGCGGAATCGGCAGACCGAGATTTGTCATCTCAGCTAAGTTGGCACCTTTTCCACCAAGAAGGTTTCTCATGTCGGCATTACCTTCTTTGAATAAATAAACCCATTTTGCCATTTTCTTAATTCCTCCTAAAATATTGTATATTTGTATAGAACTGAAAAAAGTTCTATATTGGCAGTATTATGCACCTGTTCAATAAGCGCACATATTCATTGTAACATAATAATTTCAGAATTCAATAACTTTTTTCGGACAGGCCTGCATTTTTTGCAGGACGTATTGGGGACATGTCCATTTCAGTTTGGGACATGTCCATTTCGGTCTGGGACATGTCCATTTCGGTTTTTCGGGTTCTATTTCGTTCATCCAAACTATTACATACTGTAATACTGTAATTCCCGGCAAGTAAATTTAGTAACCTAAACCGTGCTATTCAGACAGTTCTACATTTAATTATTCATTCTGATTCTTAACAAAATTCATCGAATATAATCCTTTTCATCAATACATTTGCTTTGTCTTTCGAGATTCCTAATGTTTCGATCATTCTTTCTCGAAGAATTCTTTTTACCTTGCTGTTCATCCAGATATTTTCACCGGCAGGTATCTTTTCTTCCTCCGTCACATTCCGCAATAAAATATATCCTATTTCTGTCTGCTGCTGAAACATATCTTCTTGCGTATCTAAAAAACTATCCAAACTATTAGAATGATGAAACTCACCAAATTCTTTCTCAGACAAAAAACGCTGCCTGTATAATTGTATCGCTTTGGGATGTATAATATAAGACTTTTGATTCAGATATTCTTGAAAGCTGCTATAGAAATATTGATGTGGGAAATCCGACAAACCGGCTTTGCAGGGATTATTATGGATATAACGCAGACAATTCCAGAAATAGTTTTCCTCTTCCACACACTCGCTTTTGTACCGGTTATCAAAGACATGACCGGATCTGCCTTTTGTTTTATTGTAATAAACAGCGTAAGCGCCGACTGCGAGATGGAAAAATTCCGAGAGCTCATCCATTGGGCATTGTATCAGCATATGGAAATGATTATTCAAAATACAATAGCTGTAGATCACTACTCCCAGCTTACTTTTTTTGGCATATAATAACTGCCTTAAAACTTTTTTGTCAGAATCTTCTGAAAAGACTGCTTCCTTATTAACTCCCCGCATCATCACATGATAAATCCCTGTTCTGCTGACAGGCCGTGCGGTTCGAGCCATACGCATCATCTCCTTTTATAAGTCAGAGTTTTAAAATATACTGCTCTGCAAATTTACCGGGAGAAAAACATAAGTATGATTTGGTAGTTAAGTATTGGATGAATTAATTACAGATTTCATTATAATATGAAAACAGACCGTTCACGGACATAACCCAAACCGTCTTTCGCACGCGGGTTCCCAATCACAGCTTCATAAACCTATCGTAACAGGATTGAATGAGCGATACCGGCAGACGATTTAAAACCAAACCATTTGGACAAAGACGGTTTGGACATGTCCCAGACCGAAATGGACATGTCCCAAACTGAATTGGACATGTCCCCTTTTGTTTAGAATCTGAGTTTTTCCTCAAAGTATTGTTTTAAGTCTTCGATTTGGATCCGTTCCTGAGCCATGGTATCGCGGTCACGGACCGTTACTGCACCGTCGGTCTCGGAATCGAAATCGTAGGTGATGCAGAACGGAGTGCCGATCTCATCCTGACGGCGGTAACGCTTGCCGATATTCCCACGGTCATCGTATTCACAGGTATAGTATTTGCTCAGTTCCTGGTATATCTTTTCCGCGCCCTCGCCCAGTTTCTTGGACAGAGGAAGTACGCCGATCTTGACCGGAGCCAGTGCCGGGTGGAAATGCAGGACGGTACGCATATCTCCGCCTTCCAGTTCCTCTTCATCGTAGGCCCCGCACAGGAAGGCCAATACCACACGGTCCGCTCCCAGGGAAGGTTCAATGACATAGGGTACATATTTGGCTTTCTTTTCATCGTCAAAATAGGACATATCTTCGCCGGAGGTGTTCTGGTGCTGGGTTAGATCATAATCAGTACGGTCCGCGATCCCCCACAGTTCGCCCCATCCGAAGGGGAATAAGAACTCGATATCGGTGGTCGCTTTGCTGTAGAAGGACAACTCTTCTTTGTCGTGATCCCGCACCCGCATCTCTTCTTCCTTCATGCCAAGGGCTTTCAGCCAGTCTATGCAGAACTGTTTCCAGTAGGCGAACCATTCCAGATCCGTATCCGGCTCACAGAAAAATTCCAGCTCCATCTGTTCGAATTCCCTGGTCCGGAAGGTAAAGTTACCGGGTGTAATCTCGTTACGGAAGGATTTTCCGATCTGGCCGATGCCAAACGGGATCTTCTTCCTGGAAGTCCTCTGTACATTCTTAAAGTTTACGAATATTCCCTGTGCAGTCTCCGGACGCAGGTAAACCGTATTCTTGGCATCCTCGGTAACCCCCTGGAAAGTCTTGAACATCAGGTTGAACTGTCGGATATCTGTAAAATTATGCTTTCCGCAGCTGGGGCAGGCGATGTTATGCTCCTCGATGTATTCCTTCATCTGTGTCTGGGACCAGGCATCTACAGCGCCCTCGATCTCAATGCCATTCTCCTGGTTGTAATCCTCAATAATCTTATCCGCGCGGAAACGCTCATGACACTCTTTGCAATCCATAAGCGGATCGGAAAAGCCTCCCAGATGCCCGGATGCCACCCAGGTCTGAGGATTCATCAGGATCGCACAGTCCACACCTACATTATAGGGATTTTCCTGGATGAATTTCTGCCACCAGGCCTTTTTCACATTATTCTTCAGCTCCACGCCCAGATTCCCATAATCCCAGGTATTCGCCAGGCCTCCATAGATCTCTGACCCCGGATATACAAATCCTCTCGCTTTTGCCAGGGCTACGATTTTTTCCATTGTCTTTTCCATCTCTGCACTATCTCCTCTTATTTATAAATAATAAAAGCTAAATCTTTTGTATCTTTATTCTCATCCGTCTTGTCAGTCACAACTCTCGCTGTGGTTTTATCAACCAGTTCCATATTTTCACTGATATAGAGTATTCTGGATGCCACTTTTACATCCGTCTTTTCTGATACGACAGCCGCATGGTATCCTTTTTCTTCCGCCTCGCTCTGAACCTCCATCATGGACACGCTGCTGTCGTTCTTCACGTTAATCATCGTATCCGGCAGCTCAAATTCTTCGATCCCGGGATACAGGCCGGCAAAGAAGTCCACTCCGTTAAATTTCCCATAGCAGTCTGCGTCAGCATAATCAATCAGAACCCTCACGATTCCGTCCTTGACCTCGTAGCTTTGCAGGGTCACACACTCTTCACCGTTTTCCGTATTATAATCGGTTATCTCCTGGTTCAGCATATTCTGCAGTTCCTCTGCGTCGTAGTATTGTTTTGTAAAGTCCTCCACAATCACTCCGGTGATCTGACCCTTCTTCTGTATGTAAACAGTATCCTCATTAAGGTCCGATAATTTTGCAGAGCATCCGGCAGTAAAAACACAGGTCATCAGGATGGCCAGTGCCAAACACCATTTTCTCATGTCCATTCCTCCTAGTAATCCGCTTTCTTTAAAAATAGAGTTTCTTTAGCGAAACTCTTCGCCCGCGGGGACGCGCAGCGATAACTCCCGTCTATTATACCCTCTATCCCCTTTAATTTCAACAAATAATTATTCCCAGATAGATGCGCGGATGTTTCTAGGGGGACGGGAGGAGATGGAAGCGGCGGGGGGCTGGGGGAGCGGCGGAAAATCCCGCGGGGCCAAATCGATTCGGCCGGGCCTAAGAACGAGTAACTCCAAAGAGGGCGAAACCTCCGATTAGCAGGACCCGGGGCAAACTCGCCACAATACGGCTCAAACAGTGCCCCGGGTCCTGCGAGGTTTCGTCCTCTTCTGCGTAACTCGTTCTAAGGCCCTGCCTCAAGCGATTTGGCCCCGCGGGATTTTCCACCGCTCCCCCAGCCCCCCGCCGCTTCCATCTCCTCCCTGCTTTATAACAGGCCGGGTTCCAGGTTTCATTCAGAATGCCATAGTTCTTGCCATATGATGCGGATGTTGTTGTGCTGGCTGCTACTGGGTTACTGGCCTCTCCGGATCTCTGCGGACTGGTATTCTAGGAAGGATTGTAGTAGTCTGTGCACTGTTCCAGAATTTTGAGGGATTTGAATGTTCGGTCTATATACATGGAAAGGTAGCGTTTCATCATTTTCGCCAGTTCGTTTAACACCTGGTCCGATACGGTAAAGGTATATAGCTTTTCTACCGGGGAGGCCTGGATGAACTGAATCGTGTATAGGGCTGCTTCACTTAGGGCCAGATCCTCCCGGATTCCGGGGAACTCTCCGTTTACGACCATGGCTTTGATTTCAAATATGTACCGAACCAGCCTGTTTGGAATATGTTCGTTTAGAAGGGCCCGAAGGGACTGATACAGCAGTTTTAACATCTGCACCTCATCGTTATTTTCCCGTGTATAATAATCTGCGAATTCCATAAAATAAAACCCATAGCAGGCGCCCTCAAGATCTTGGGAGAGTTCGGTAAAATAATTGCTGATCTGCGCCTGTGTTAAAGTATATGCGGTTCTTCCCTCAAAAAATGTAAACATGCCAAAAGAAAAAGGATTGGTCGCTGCCAGCAGGACGCTATTCTGTCTCCTGGCGCCTTTTGCAAATGCAGTAATCTTTCCTCTTTCCTTTGTAAGTATTACGAGTCGTTTATCAAATTCCCCCATAGGGAACGCTGACAGTACCATACCTGTCATAGTTATTGGCTGTCTCATAACTGCCGTCACCTGCCCGGCTTCCCGCCGTATTTCCTGCTGCTGTATCTGACCTCGCGGAGTTTGCCATAGCCGTGTTTGCCATGGCCGTATTTGTGGTCTCCTGCGGGAGCTCTATTGCCTTATACAGCAGATAATCATAGATACTTCCGGTATTTTTGAACCGATTCCAGCCTTCCTCGCAACGCATATCGAATCCCCCTTTTGTATATAGTAAGTTCCTGTATACTTTTAGATTCTCCGAAATGCGTCAGGATATACTGAATAAAACTACCAGTTATTTTTTTGAAAAAACCCTTGACAATCTGTGTAATATGTCACTTGCGCGGCCTGCCGTCTGCGGGGATTTTTGCAAGCGGACTCTATTTATTTCTATTTATTTTCATAGCCGAAATTTTTGATCAGGAAATCACTGTCCCGCCAGTCTTTTTTGACCTTTACCCAGAGCTGCAGATTTACTTTCTTTTCCAGCATCTTCTCTATCTCATAGCGGGCTGCACTCCCGATTTTTTTTAACATCACTCCGCTTTTTCCGATAATGATCCCCTTATGGGAATCCCGCTCGCAGATAATGGTCGCCTCGATATCTACCAGATTCCTGCCCCGGTCCTTCATCTTTTCTATGGACACGGCGATACCATGAGGGATCTCCTCGTCCAGGCTGTTGAGGGCTTTTTCCCGGATCAGTTCTGCCACGATCTGCCGCATGGGCTGGTCCGTGATGGTGTCTTCGTCAAAAAACTGGGGACCATACGGCAGATATTGGTAGATCACATCAATGATGGTATCGGTGTTATCCCCTTTTAACGCGCTGGCCGGAACAATTTCCGCAAAATCCAGAAGCTTCCGGTACGCATCTATGGCTTTTAATATCTCTTCTTTTTTCACCGAGTCCGTCTTATTGATCACCAGAATCACCGGAGCGCTCACGCCTGCCAGCTGGCGGGCAATGTGCTGTTCCCCTGCTCCGATAAATGTGGTGGGTTCTACCAGCCAGAGTATCACGTCAACTTCGTCAAAGGTCCGCTCCGCTACACGAACCATGTAATCGCCCAGTTTGTTCTTTGCTTTGTGGATGCCTGGGGTATCTACGAATACGATCTGCCCTCTTTCGCTGGTATATACCGTCTGGATTCTGTTCCTGGTAGTCTGGGGCTTCTTGGATGTGATCGCGATCTTCTGACCGATCAGCTGATTCATTAAGGTTGATTTACCTACATTGGGCCGCCCGATCAATGTTACAAACCCGGATTTATAATTTTGATTCTCCATTATTCTCCTTCATTTTCCTTCATTTTCCTTCTCTTTAACTGTTTTATTTGGAATCTCCGCGTCCGGTGTGATATCAGAGTTTTGTTTCAGCGGCGGTGCCGGCTGCGGCTGGGGTGCTCCTGCTCCCTGCTGGGGTGCCGGCTGCGGCTGGGGTGCTCCTGCTCCCTGCGGCGGAACCGGCTGCCTTCCTCCCCGCACCTGGCTCTGTGGATGCACAGGCTGCTGATGCTGCATGCTCACTCTGCGGGCTTCCATTTTTTTCCTATGTCTGCGGGTTGAAATATGCAGCACAAGCCAAACGATCAGTCCGATCGCTGCCAACAGTAATATATAGGGCAGTGATATCACTAACCAAATGAAGAAATTCAAAAGCCCCTGGCCCAGATCATAGAAATTATCCGACAGGCCGCTGCTGATCCGCTCCAGCACCGTATCCTGCTTCGTCTGCGTGATCCGCTCAACCTCCTGGATATTCATGGTGACTGTGCTGTAATCCACTTGATTATCATATGTACGGAGCTGGGATTCATAAGACTCCAGCTCGTAGCGAACTTCCGACAGCCTGCTCTCCAGCGCGATGATCGCATCCACGCTCTCCGCCTGGGCGAGCAGCTCAGTCAGGCGCTGCTGCTCGACTTTCAGCGCATTGATCCTGCTCTCAATATCCACATATGACAATGTCACATCCTCGACGGATTCCTGCTTATTTATGACATTCCCCATCCCGGATACCTGCTCTACAAAGCCGTCCAGCTTAGCTACCGGGACGCGGGCCACCATGCTGGCATAACGCCTGCCGTTTTCCTGGTCATAACCGTTTCCCTGCACCTGCGAATGCTCCAGATATCCTCCCAGTTCCTCAACCTTTTTCGAAATATTGGCGATCATTTCATCAAAATTCCGGGTCTCCATATCCAGATATACGGTTTTAATCAGTTTTCTGCTTTCGGCCGCACTCTCAGTTACCTCCGAAGCCTGCCCCTCTTCCGGCTCAGCCGCCGGCATTTCCGCCGCCTCTCCCGCCCCCTCGGCCGGTGCAGCAGCATCGTAAGCCGCAGAAGACTTTGCATTAGCAAACTCATTTTGCGCTGAAGAACTGGACTTCGAACCACATCCTGCAAGCATCAACAAGCCTAACGCCACACTTACCACAATTGCCAGACATCGCTTTTTCATACCGCATCCTCCTTTGATCGTGCTTTCCTTCCTGCATGACAGGATCGAATCAGGAAAACAGATTACATAAAGTTGCAAACATCTCCTTCTGCTCTTCTAACCGTGTTTCATTTCCAAGGACACAGATATCGCCGTCGGCCAGGACCGCTTCGATGATTCCGGCCAGATCGCGGATGCTCTCCTCTGTGGCCGTCAGTACCTGTTCCCGCTCCTTTTGTATATCCTCGTACGTCAGATTGCTCAGGTAAGCCGTCATGGAACGGTTTCCTTTGGATGACGGAGTCAGGGGGCTGTCCAGATCGCCGATGGTACCGATAATATATTTTGTCATATCCCGGTCACTGACCGTAAAGTTCTTCACGAATTCCGCGGTTCCCTCGAAAATCTCATTGGTTTTCTTCAGGTTCGGATCCCGGTAAGACACCAGATATCCGTCTCCCACCCGGTTAAATCCGCTCATACATCCATATGCGCCGCCTTTTACCCGGATATTGATCCACAGATAGTCATAGCTTAGTATCACTTTTAATATTTTCAACGCTCCCGTATATTCATAACCTCTGCGCACGAAGTTTCCGGCTCTGGCCACATATTGCACCTGCGCGGAAGTCTTGAAGCCTTCATTCCTTGCGTTCACCTGGAACTGTTGGCTGCATTTTTCCACCGGGTCCTGATATAATAATGCGCTCAGTTTTCCGATCTCACCCTCAAGTCCCTGCAGGCCTTCTCGCTCTGCTGTATAATCCACCATCAGATTCTCCGGCCGGAAGATCAGCTGCATCAGCAGACGCAATTTTTCTTTCAGGCTGTCTTTTTGCGCGTCAAAATCGCTTTCGATACTCTCCACCAACCGGTAGAGGCCTATCCCGCCCACACAGTCATTAAAATAAGCCGACGGGGAGAAATAGGACATGGCCCGGATAGCCGCCGTTGAATGCCCGTTTCCGGTCAAGCCCATCTGCAGTCTGGATTTGACCTGCGCAATGATCTCATACAGGCGTTTATCATCTGATAAATCAGTGGCAAACAGGATTTCCCGGATCATGGTAAATGCAAAATCCAGTTTTTCATACAGTACCTTTGCCTTCACCTGCAGCGTGCCTTTGTATTGGTCCGGCTCCTTCACATCCGCGTATGGGTTCAGCGCCGTATAGATACCCCCGGAATGAATGTTAATCACATTAAACAGTTCCGCGTAGCTGTAGTTTTCTGTATCCATATAACCCAGCACGGATTTTAACAGACCCAGATAGGGAAGCAGGTCATCCGGCACATGGCAGGTATCAAATACCAGATTAATATAGGCGATCCCATTGGTAAAGAGCTCATGATATAAAACCGGCGTGCCGGAAAGGGTCTGTTCCTCATTACACAATGGCAGCGCCTGCCTGCCGATATCCTCTCTGCGCAGCATGGGAATCTTCTCCAGATCCTCCTCCGGTGTCTCCTCACTTTGATATTCTTCCAGATGGACCGTATCTTCTACCATCTGCTGTAGTCTGGCTTCATCCAGGGATTGTCTGTATTTTTCCAGCTTATCAGCTGTTTTTTGCTCCATCTGCGCGGTTAATCCCTGGCGGGGAACGATCATAACGACGGAGGCGTGGGTATTTTCAATCAGGTATTTCTGAATCAGCTGTTCATAATAGCCTCTGCCTACCTGCTCCTTCAGGAACCGGAACGTGTCCAGAGCTTCCAGATGCATAAACGGCTGATTCTCATCGTACAGCCAGCTATCAAAGGCCTGTAGCCCATACATGAGCCCTTTCGGATAATTGCCGAAGTCTGCCTCCCGGAAACGGAATTCGTAATAATTGATTCCGGCCAGCAGCGCCTGCTTATCCATCCCTTTTTCCACGATGCCTGAGAGGGTATCCCTGATTGTCCGCAGGAACTCTTCCTTTTGCTCGGGGTTTGCATTTTTGGAGATCACACTGAAGGTTGGCTGATATACCCCTTCGTCGTAGGAGCCCATCACATCCTTACCGATTCCCGCATCGATCAGCGCCTGCTTTAGCGGCGCCCCCGGAGCAGATAACAACGCGTACTCCAGCACCTGAAACGCCAGATACAGCTCCTTATTCAGGCTGGTGTCCACTACCGTGCTGTAGGAAAGATAGGTCTGGTCCTTCGTGGATTCCGCCTCCGTGATCGAATACTCCCTGGTGACTTCCACCGGTTTTTCAAACGGCTTCTGATACCGGATCGCCGAGTCCACCAAAACCGCGTCAAACGCGCTTAAATATTCCCGGTCCAGCCAGTCCAGCTTCTCTGCCACATCCATATTGCCGTACAGATACAGGAAGCTGTTGGAGGGATGATAATATTTTTTATGAAAATCCAGAAACTGTTCATAGGTCAGATCCGGGATAAATTCCGGATCCCCGCCGGACTCATTGGCATAGGAGGTGTCCGGAAAAAGGGAGCGGAGCACTTCCCGGTCCAGAACATCTTCGGGGGAGGAAAACGCCCCTTTCATCTCGTTATAGACAACCCCGTTGACTTTCAGCGGTCCTTCGGTACGTTCCAGCTCATAGTGCCAGCCTTCCTGTCTGAATATCTCTTCTTTCTTATAAATGTTGGGATAGAACACCGCGTCCATGTATACATGCATCAAATTCTGAAAATCTTTGTCATTACAGCTGGCCACGGGGTACACGGTCTTATCCGGGTAGGTCATGGCATTCAAAAATGTATTCAGTGACCCCTTCACTAATTCTACAAACGGGTCCTTGGCTGGAAAATTTCTGGAACCGCACAGTACGGAATGCTCCAGAATATGGGGCAGGCCGGTGCTGTCTTCCGGAGGGGTCCGGAATCCGATACTGAACACCTTGTTTTCATCATCATTTGATAAAATCAGCAGCTTGGCTCCGCTTTTTTTATGCTTTAGCAGCAAGCCCCTGGAATTCAGATCCTTCACCTCCCGGTCATCTAAGATTTCATAGGCTTTTACATCCTGAATTGTCATTTATTTCCATCCCTTCACGCTGTTTTTTATCCATCCGGACATTGCAACCACATACCCTTCAGGCTGGTTCGCGGCATTCGCCTCTCAACAATGTATACTTAACAGTACCCATTCATTCATGCCCTTCGGGCTGGTTCGCGGCATTCGCCGCTCAATCATGTATAGTTTAGCCATATTGTTTTCTGGCTATGCCACAAAATTTTTGATAAATGTCTTTCTATGTATGGCACAGGGTCCGATTTTTTCCAGCGCATCCCTGTGTACCTGTGTCCCGTATCCTTTATTTTCTTTAAAATGATAGTAGGGGAACAGTTTGTCATACTCCACCATCAGACGGTCCCTTGTCACCTTGGCTATGATGCTGGCCGCCGCTATGGATATGCTTTTCGCATCGCCTTTGATAATCGGGACCTGCTCAATGTCAATTCCCGGTATGGTAACCGCGTCATTTAACAGAAGATCCGGGCGCACCTTCAGGTTTTTTACCGCCATGCGCATGGCCTCATAGGTAGCCTGCAGAATATTGATCTTATCGATCCTCTCATGGCTGGCAAAACCCACTTCCACCGCGACTGCCTGATCCATGATCTCGTCAAAGAGAAGCTCCCGCTTCTTTTCACTTAGTTTTTTGGAATCATTCACATACAGGATCCGGCAGTCTTTCGGTAAAATCACCGCTGCCGCCACCACCGGCCCCGCCAGGGGTCCGCGCCCTACCTCATCGATTCCGCAGATATAGCCTCTGTCCGCGTACTGTTTTTCATAGACGCACATTTCTTCCAGCCGCGCCATCTCTTTTTCCAGTTTTTCCTCATTTTTTCTCTGTCGTTCCTCGTTATTCATGTTCTACCGCCTCTATTGGTGTCTGATAAATTCTATTTTATTCAGCGGCCAGATTCTCAGCCAGGCCTTACCGACAATCGTATCTCTTTTCACATTTCCCACCTGGGGATCTCTGCTGTCCGCACTGGCGTTCCGGTTGTCACCCAGAACAAAATACTCATCCGTTCCCAGCAGAATCTCTTCCGCAGCCAGTCCCGGAGATTTGATCACTTCACTGCCGTAGGATTCCTGAAGTTCTTCCCCGTTGATAAAAATAGTACCTTCTTCATCGATCCTGACACTCTCCCCGGGCAGGCCAATCACCCTTTTGATATAGTGGGTGTCTTCCTCATGCTGGTAGGGAAACACGATCACATCAAACCGCTCCGGTTCGTGGAACCGGTAGGAAATCTTATCGACGATGATATTATCTCCATCGTATAAAGTATGCTCCATCGAAGAACCGATCACTTCCGTGCGCTGCCCGACAAAGTGAACCAGGAGAAACGCGATCCCCACCAGGACAGCCAGATACAGAATCCAGCTGATGAGACTCTTAACCACACTTCTTCCTCTGGAATTCTTTTTCTTCTTGTGGGGCTTTCTCCTGGATGGGGAGTCCGCCTCCAGCCATTCCTCGTCGACATTATTATAGGTACGTTTTCTATCTTTTGATTTCTCTTCTGCATGTTCAACGGTATTCTGCATGTAAGCGGAACCGGCTTTGGATGAGGGTGGATTCGACCGTTTTGACCGCGTGCCGGTAATTTCCGACTTTATTTCTTCTTCTCTTTGTATACTACCCGTGCGTTTTCCGGATTTTTGTTTAAAATGTCTTCCCTGCTGAGCCATCCTTTTCTCCTCTTACTGATAAGTGGCTAAAATCATCTGTATTGTTGCCTTTTTTTCTGATACTACTTATTTACTATTACTGTTTCATTACCCTCCGGAAATTCCAGGGTAATTCTCCCCAGACGCCCGCTTCTATAATCCTCCAGCAAAATACCTGCAGCCTTGGTAATGTCTAGCTGGCTTCCCTTTACGATGCATCCCCGGACTTTGGCTATACGCTCCAATACGGCTACCGGATCTGTACCTGCTGCCGGATCTGTGCCCGCTGCCGGATCTGTGCCCGCTGCGGTCCCGTCCGCCAACTGGTATCTCTTTTCCAGTGCTTCCGGATACCATTGCACCAGAAAACGGATCAAGGAGAGAGCTAACTCCTCCGTGTTCAGGATTTCATCCTTAATGGACCCGATCATGGCCAGTTTCATTCCCACCTGCTGGTCTTCGAATTTCGGCCACAGGATTCCGGGTGTATCCAATAATTCCAGCTGCTTGTTCAGCTTAATCCACTGGGCTCCCTTCGTCACTCCCGGCTTATTTCCTGTCTTTGTGCAGGCTTTCCCCGCAAAGCTGTTGATAAACGTGGATTTGCCCACATTTGGAATGCCGACCACCATCGCGCGCACCGGTCTGTTTAAAATCCCTCTTCTGCGGTCCCGCTCGATCTTTTCCCGGCAGGCTTCCTGAACCACCGGCTGGATCTGTTTCAGGCCGGCCCCGCTTTTGGCGTTCACCTTTACCACAAAACAGCCCCGTGCCTTAAAATATTCCATCCAGGCATCGTTACAGCGTTCATCCGCCAGATCCGCTTTGTTCAAAAGAATCAGCCGGGCCTTGTTCTTTCCCAGCTCGTCGATGTCCGGGTTCCGGCTGCTTAAGGGCACCCGCGCGTCCAGCAGCTCGATGATCAAATCGATCAGTTTTATATTTTCCTGCATCATCCGTTTGGCTTTTGTCATATGCCCCGGATACCATTGCACATTCATCTGTTATACCTCTCATTCTACACTATTTATTTCAGATAGCCAAATCGTTCTTTCGGCGACAGGACAAACCAGGCTTTCCCAAGCATATGCTTCTTCAGCACGTCCCCCACATCGGCGGACCGGCTGTCCTCACTGTTATTGCGGTTATCGCCCAACACGAAATATTCATCTTCCCCAAGCTTCACCGGCGAGGAGGCCACTCCCGCTTCCTGTACCGATTCCGTCTCAAGCTCTTCCTCCAGGACCTCACCGTCTATATAGATCTTTCCGTCCTTTATTTCCACGGTTTCCCCGGGAAGGCCTACCACTCTTTTTATATAATAATGGGTGTTTTCATTTCCATGAGGTTTGAATACCACCACGTCCCCCCGGCTGGGTCCGGTAATGGAATAGTTCAGCTTATTCACCAATACCGTGTCCCCATTTTCCAGAGTCGGAGACATGGATTCCCCCACATTCACCACTTTTTCTCCAAAGAAATAAACGAGTACAAACGCCAGGAACAATACCACGGCGATTTCAAATATCCATTCCAGAATCTTTTTTACAAGATTCATATTCAGTTTCTTTTCCTTTTGAACAAAGGTCAAGCCCCGTCTGGCCATATGCATTTCCCGCCTTCCGATCGATATGATTGAATCAAAAAAGGGGATAATATACGTAAGTACTTGTCCCCATTTCGGCTTCTTATTTTACCAGCTCTTTAACTTTCGCTCTCTTACCAACACGGCCTCTTAAGTAGTTCAGTTTCGCGCGTCTTACTTTACCACGTCTGACAACTTCCACTTTTTCTACGTTTGGAGAATGCAGCGGCCAGGTTTTTTCTACGCCGATTCCGTTGGAATTCTTTCTTACTGTAAAGGTTTCCCGGATTCCTCCGTTCTGTCTCTTCAATACAATTCCTTCGAACACCTGGATTCTTTCGCGATTACCCTCTTTGATTTTTCCGTAAACTTTCACGGTATCGCCTACGTGAAATACGGGAAGCTCTGCTTTCGCCTGCTCAGCTTCGAGACCTTTAATAATTTCGTTCATGTTGTGAACCTCCTTGATATTCGGATGTTCTTAATACCCTTTGGTAACAGAGGACCATCTCTTTCTTCTCACAGCAATTAACTTTACCATATTTTCGGGAATCTGTAAAGAGATTTTTTGTTGTCTTTCTTATCCTTGGTTACGATTCACGGCCGTCTTTGGTAAATGGGGATTTTGTGGACTTAGGTCCGGGAAGGGAGGGAGGCGGTCCGGCCTTTTGAACCGGGCTGGCGAATCCCGTGGGGTCAAATCACTTCGGCCGGACCTAAGAATGGCTAACTCCGAAGGCGGGAGAACCTCTTATTGGCAGGGCTTCCCTTCCGCCCGGACCTCAGTATCAAAATCCTCATTTACCAAAGTTGGCCGTGAATCGTAACATCCTTGTCTGCCCTATCCTATCCCGTAATAATCCAAAACAATCTGACGCTCGGAGAACGGGTATTTCACCCCGCGGATGTCCTGGTATTCTTCATGGCCTTTTCCAATCAGGACGATCATGTCGTCGGGCTTCGCATGTTCGATACAGTAACGGATCGCCTCGGCACGGTCATCGATTTCCAGATAGGGGCCATTGTATTTGGCCAGACCT
Organism: Diplocloster hominis; assembly: GCF_032380655.1. Taxonomy (NCBI): domain Bacteria; kingdom Bacillati; phylum Bacillota; class Clostridia; order Lachnospirales; family Lachnospiraceae; genus Diplocloster; species Diplocloster hominis. The sequence continues at coordinate 69,634 of NZ_JAWDIY010000025.1, forward strand.
TTCTGGATATCTTTGTTGATGTCGGCTACTTCCTCGTAGCGGGGATTATCGGTGGTGAGTATGGTAAGGTCAGCGTATTTGGCGGACATTTCACCCATGTCGTAGCGGCGCTGCCGGGCTCGGTTGCCGCCGCCGCCGAAGAGGCAGATCATGCGGTGGGGCTTGTATTCCGACAGGGTGGTAAGGATATTTTCCATACTGAGGGCATTGTGCGCATAGTCGATGATGACAGAGAAGTCCCGGGGGCCAGGGAGAACCTCGGCCCGGCCGCGTACGGATGCCTCTCTTAAGCCCTGCTGGATACAGGACATGGGGATATCCAGTTTACAGCATACGTGTATCGCGGCGAGGGCATTGTAAGTGCTGAATTTACCGGGCATGTTTACCTCGATCCGGGCATCGGCCAGACCATGGACCCAAAAGGAGTTGCCCAGGAAGCCGGGGCCTTTGGTCAGCTCCCGGTCGGTGGCATACAGATCTGATTCTTTGGTCATTCCAAAGGTCTCCACCGTGCAGGTGTGATTTTCCAGAATCTCCTGCCAGTGGGGATCGTCCCTGTTGATCAGGCCGTGGGTACAGGTCTGGAACAACAGGCTTTTACAGAAGCGGTATTCCTCAAAAGACTCATGTTCGCCGGGAGCGATGTGGTCTTCGGAGAGGTTCAGGTATATCCCGTAGTCAAACTGGATACCGGCTACCCGGTTGAGCTTTAAGCCCTGGGAGGATACCTCCATAATTACATAGGCACAGCCGGCGTCTGCCATCCGGCAAAACAGCGACTGCAGTTCGTAGGATTCGGGCGTTGTGTTTTTGGTCTTGATCTGGGTACCCGCGATATAGGCTCCCAGCGTACCGATGGTTCCTACCTTATATCCGGCTTTTTCCAGAATGAGGCGGATCATATTGGTCGTGGTGGTTTTGCCTTTGGTTCCTGTGATCCCAATGGTGGTCATGCGTCCGGCGGGACGACCGAACCAGACCACAGACATCATAGCCAGAGCGTACCGGGTATCTTCTACCTGTATGACAGTGATGCCGGCAGGAGCGCTTACCTGTTTTTCTGCGATAATGGCCACAGCTCCGTTTTCTATGGCGGAAGGGATGAAGGTGTGGGCGTCTACCGCAGTTCCGCTGATGCATAGAAAGCAGCTGCCCTCTGTTACCTTTCTGGAGTCATAGATCAGATCTGTGATGTCTGTCTGCAAGTCTCCCTGTACGCAGGTATAATTTAATTGTTCTAATAATTGTATCAGTTTCATTCCGGTTCCTCGCTCTGTTTAAAATATGAATGGAGTACATTCATCCTATTGCTCTTTTGTTATTAATCTGCGTTTAGCCTTGTATTCTGAGTTTATCGTCTTATTCTGCTTTTATTGTATCCTTCCGGTTATATCTCTACTCAAGTATGAAATACGTTTTAGAATTGTAAGTAATGCTTAAAGAAATGGAACCTCTATCTCGGATTCAAATACCGTATGGGAAGCTCCGGTCATAATCATATGCCCGGTATCCGAATCCCATTTTACATGAAGCGGACCGCCGATCTGTTCCACTGTGGCTTCCCGATCGGTCAGGCCCAGCAAAGAGGCAGCGACCAGGGCGGTACAGCAACCGGTTCCGCAGCCGATCGTCTCGCCGGTTCCTCTCTCCCATTCCCGGATCTTGATGTAGTCCCGGTGCACCACCTGCGCAAAGGTGACATTTGTTTTGTTCGGGAACAGCTCCGTATGGTGCTCGATGGCTTTTCCATAGGTTTCCACGTCGAAGTCCTGCGTATTCTCCACAAAGGTGACACAGTGGGGATTTCCCCAGGACACCGCGGTAATCCGGAATTCACAGTCCAGTATCCGGACCGGCCGGTTGATAAATTCTGGTTCCGGAGTATTTACCGGTATTTTCCTGGCGTCCAGCACAGGCTGTCCGATGTCGGCGGTAATGTTCACCGCTTTCTGATTTTCCACCTGCAGTTCTATATTCTGCAGCCCGCCGAAGGTCTCGATCTGGAACCGGGTCTTATCCGTGAAGCCATGATCATAGACATATTTAGCCACGCTGCGCAGGGCATTCCCGCACATTTCCCCCTCTGATCCGTCCGGATTGAACATTCTCATGCGGAAATCAGATACCTCCGAGGGGCAGATCAGCACCATGCCGTCGGAGCCGACGGCAAAATGCCGGTCGCTGACAAACCTGGCCAGCTCCGGCAATTTTGCTAATTCCTGATGTATGGCATCGATATAGACGTAGTCATTTCCGTATGCCTGCATTTTTGTGAATTTAATTTTTTTCATTTTCCGTTCATCGCCTGATCTAAATCTCTGATTATATCGTTTACATTTTCCAGACCTATGGAAATACGCAGGAATTTGTCATTGATTCCCAGCGCTTCCTTGCGGTCCATCGGAACGTCCTCATGGGTCTGTCTGGTGGGATAAGTGATCAGCGTCTCTGTACCGCCAAGGCTCTCCGCGAACATGATCATGTCGACTCTCTCCAGAATCCGCTCCACTGACTCAAAGGAATCCATCTCGAAGGAGATCATTCCGCCAAATCCGCTGGTCTGCTTTAAAGTCACTTCATAATCTTTATGATCGGGGAATCCGACGTAGTAGACTTTTTTCACTTTCGGCTGGGTCCGCAGCCAATCGGCTACTACTTTTGCATTCTCATTATGTCTGTCCATACGGACCGGCAGGGTTTTCAGTCCCCGGATCAGCAGCCAGGAGTCAAGAGAGGCCAGACCGTTTCCGTGGGATTTCAACTGGATCTTCATGTGGGCGGCGATCTCTTCGTTGTTGGTGACTGCGATCCCGGATATGGTATCGTTGTGGCCGCCGATATATTTGGTGGCGCTGTGAACCACCACGTCAGCTCCCAGAGTCAGCGGGCGCTGGAAATAAGGGGTTAGGAAGGTGTTATCCACGACCGTAATGGCTCCGATGGATTTTGCCAGGTCAGACAGCACCCGGATATCGGCCACCTTCATCATGGGGTTCGTGGGCGTCTCTATGAAAAACATTTTTGTCTTATCGGTAATCGCCGCTTTCACCTGATCCAGTTCAGACATATCCACATACGTATAATCCACCCCGTATTTATGGAATATGGTATCCACGATACGGAAGGTCCCGCCGTAGATGTCATCCGAAAGGATCAGATGATCCCCCGGATTCAGCCAGGTAAACAGCGCCATATTCGCAGCCTGTCCGCTGGAAAAAGCGAAGGCTTCCGTCCCTTCCTCCAGAATCGCCATGGTGCGCTCCAGCTCCTGTCTGGTCGGATTCTGAAGACGGCTGTAATCATAGCCGGTGGATTGTCCCAGTGCTTTATGCCGAAAGGTTGCCGTTTGAAAAATAGGGAAGCTGACTGCGCCTGTCATCGGATCATTGCCAAGAGCTCCATGGATTGCTTTGGATTCAAAGGCCAGATCTTTTTTCAGGCTGTAATCGTTGTAATTGCTGAAATTTTTCATAAGTCCATACCTCGTTTTTCTTTTAGGATTCTACAGCCAGTGTGCAGCTTCTGACTAAGACTTTAGTTCTAAAACACGCTCCTTAGGCTAGAACATTCTGTCGCGGACATTTGCCATGTCCCGGGCTGAATACTCTGCCTCGGACATCTTCCATTATACGGTTTTCAAAATAGGCTGTCAACGGATTTCACCCGGCGGCTGTCTGGTGCCTGTCCGCAGGCTCCTTAGTCCCCTGACGTTCCTTCGGTTTCCATCTTATTTTCCGTCTCCTGTTCCCTTAACCATTTATCGACGAGAATCCGCTCCTGTTTGGTCAGATTAGCATTTTCCAGTAAATCCGGGCGTCTCTGCATGGTTCGGAGCAGAGACTGCTCCCTGCGCCATTTCTCTATATTGGCATGATGCCCCGACAGCAGCACTTCCGGCACCTTTTTCCCCCGCCACTCTTCCGGGCGGCTGTATTGGGGGTATTCCAGCAAATTATCGTGAAAAGATTCGATTTCCGCGGAGGCATCGTTATTCAGCACTCCGGGAACCAGCCGGGAGACCGCGTCGATCATGACCATAGCCGGCAGTTCACCGCCGGTCAGCACATAGTCCCCGATGGATACATTGTCCGTCACGATCTCTTCCAACACCCGCTCATCGATTCCCTCATAATGTCCGCACAGGAAGATCAGGTCCTCTTCCTTCGAAAGCTCTTCCGCCATTTCCTGCCGGAACACCTTGCCCTGTGGGGTCATGTACAGCACTCTGGGCTTTTTCCCGATTTTTTCACGTAACGCCTCATAAGCCTGGAAGACAGGTTCGGCGTACATCACCATACCTGCGCCGCCCCCATAGGGGTAGTCATCTACCTTACAGTGCTTGTTATCCGAATAGTCCCGGATGTTCACCGCTTCCACTGAAATAAGACCGGCCTCCATGGCCCGGCCTGTGATGCTGGTACCGATTCCCTGCATGATCATCTCTGGGAACAATGTCAGTATATGAAAATTCATTCGTTTTCCTCCTGCTAAAATACCGAAAAGGGACACCTGATTTGCCGATTTGGGACATGTCCATTCCGGTTTGGGACATGTCCATTCCAGAATAGACATGTCCCAGACTGATTTGGACATGTCCCAAATTACTTATTTGTTCAGCGTAAACCAGGCATGAGATGCACCAGCATCTTTTGACCTTCCATATCGACTTCGAGGATGCATTCTTTGATCGCTGGAAGAAGGAGCTCTTTGTGGTCCGGTGTGCCGATCACATAGACGTCATTCGCTCCGGTTTCCAGCACGTCAACCAGGGTGCCCAGTTCCTCCCCTTCATCCGTAATGGCCAGAAGGCCGATCAGATCCGCCACGAAGTATTCATCCCTGGCTAGTTCCACGGCCTGCTCCCGGGCGACCAGAAGGGGCTTTCCTTTATATTTCTCAATGTCATTTATATGATCAATGCCCTTGAATTTAAGAATCACAAATTGCTTAAAAAATTTTACTCCTTCAATCTCAAGGGAACGTTGTTCTTTTCCTGTATCCAGAATTACTTTTTCTAATTTTTTGAAACGGGAAACATCATCCGTGGTGGGATACACCTTGACTTCTCCCCTGATCCCATGGGTGGAGGATATCACTCCTACCTGCAAATACTGCTCCATATGGCTTATTCTCCTGCTTTATTCATTTCAGTTACTGTTCAATATAGCGATAAAAAATAGTAGCACTCGAAAAAACCTCGCTGACTATTTTTCATGCATCGCACATAAGCACCCAAAATACGGGTGCAAGTGCTCATAGCGATAAAAAAGAAAGGACTATCCGCAGGTCTCATAAGAGAGCGGAATGGTTCCGCTTTTTTAAACATCTTATGGAACCTGAGGACTGTCCCTTTTGGTTCTGGTTTGTATGGTTAAACGATTTCAACCATTACATTCTGATCATCCCGGGATGCGGCCGCTTTGACAACGGAACGGATCGCTTTAGCGATACGGCCCTGCTTACCGATGACCTTACCCATATCTTCCTTGGCCACGTGAAGCTCAACCGTAATCCCTTTGTTGTTCTCCGTCTGTGTGACGACTACTTCGTCCGGATGATCTACCAATGCTTTGGCGATTACTTCCACCAGTTCTTTCATGGCTATTCACCTCCAGGCCAAGTTTTCATTACTTTTCAATGCCTGCTAATTTGAAGATTTTGCCGACTACTTCTGTAGGCTGTGCGCCATTTGCCAGCCATTTCTTTGCCAGCTCTTCGTCAACCTTGAATACACTGGGATCCTGGTTGGGATCATAGGTTCCGATCTCTTCGATGAATTTACCATCTCTGGGGGATCTGGAATCCGCTACGATGATTCTATAGAAAGGTTTTTTCTTAGCACCCATTCTCTTTAATCTGATTTTTACTGCCATTACTTTCACCTCCTTATTCAGGTTTTCTCTATATGTTAAAAGGGAAGCCGAAACTTGCCTCTTTTACCACCCATTTTTCCGCCCATCATACCGGGCAGCTGCTTCATCATTTTCTTACCCTGCTCAAACTGCTTTACCAGCCGGTTTACTTCGCTGATGTTGACTCCGGCGCCGTCCGCGATCCGTTTTTTCCGCGACGGGTTCAGAACACTCGGATTGGTACGTTCCTGGGGCGTCATGGAAAGAATCATGGCTTCCACCCGGGACATGGCCTTGTCATCCACCACTTCGTCGATGTTCTTCATCTGGGCTCCCATTCCGGGAATCATGCCCAGCAGGTCTGAGAGGCCGCCCATTTTCTTGATCTGCTGCATCTGCTCCAGATAGTCGTCAAATCCGAACTCTGCTTTGCGCAGCTTGCGCTCCATCTCTCTTGCCTTATCTTCATCAATGTCGCTTTGCACCTTTTCAATCAGCGTGAGCACATCGCCCATACCCAGGATACGGGACGCCATACGGTCCGGATAGAACTGTTCCAGATCCGAGAGCTTCTCTCCCATACCTATATATAAGATCGGCTTTCCGGTTACAGCCCGGATCGAAAGCGCCGCGCCGCCTCTGGTGTCGCCGTCCAGCTTCGTCAGTATCACTCCGTCGATGCCGATCTTCTCATCGAACATGGTGGCCACATTCACCGCATCCTGCCCGGTCATGGCATCTACTACTAGAAGGCTCTGGTTTACCGTAACGTTCTCTTTGATCTCGATCAGCTCGTTCATCATGTCTTCGTCCACATGTAAGCGCCCTGCGGTATCCAGGATCACTACATTGTGCCCGTTTTTGGCGGCATGTTCAATCGCCGCTTTGGCGATATTGACCGGCTTGTTCTTGTCTCCCATGGAGAACACTTCCACGCCCTGTTTGTCACCGTTGATCTGCAGCTGCTGTATCGCTGCGGGACGGTAGATATCGCAGGCCACCAGCAACGGCTTACGGCCTTTGGATTTTAACTTTCCCGCGATCTTAGCTGTGGTAGTCGTCTTACCGGCCCCCTGAAGCCCCATCATCATGAGTACTGTGATCTCACTTGCCGGCTGCAGCGCGATCTCCGTCGTCTCGGCCCCCATCAGATTGACCATCTCTTCATTGACGATCTTGATTACCATCTGTCCGGGATTCAGCCCATTTAACACATCCTGTCCCACCGCGCGCTCCTGCACGGCTTTCATGAACTGTTTGACCACTTTGAAGCTGACATCGGCTTCCAGCAATGCCATCTTGACCTCTTTCAGCGATGCCTTGACATCCGCTTCGGTCAGCCTGCCTTTGCTGCGCAGGTTTTTGAATATATTCTGTAGTTTGTCGGATAAGCTCTCAAATGCCATGTATTATAATTCCTCCAGAATCTCGCCGGATATCTGCCGCAGTCTGCCCAGTTTTTCCGGCTCCTCACACGCTTCCATCGATCCCATAATCTGCTGCATCTCCAGAATCTGTTTTTTGATAAATAAAAACTTTTCCACCAGATGCAATTTATCTTCATATTCTTTTAAAATCTTATCACACCGCCGGACCAGGTCATGTACGCCCTGCCGGCTGATCCCCTGCTCTTCGGCAATCTCGCTCAGGGATAAATCATTCAGGACAAAATCCCCGTATATCTGTTTTTGATGCTCTGTCAGCAGTTCGCCGTAAAAATCATACAAATATGCCTGTTCCAGGAATTTTTCCATTTTTCCCTCCATGCGTGCGCTTTCAGCACGTGCAGGTATACTTTGCAGCATCCCTTAATGCATCCCCTTTGGGCGGGTCTGCAACATAGCCACAAAATAAGGCGAAGGTGAACCGCTTTTTGTTCGACCTTATCACCTTTGTTACTATACAGGAAGATTATGCAGGTGTCAAGTATTTTTTCTTGACAGTAAATAGGGATTTTGAGAGGGGACTGGCACTTTTCGGTAGGAAAGCTAAATTTTCAAGTAACTGCGTAGAGAAAAGGGCCTGTCCCCGGATGTTGACTGGAATGGTCCATCCTTCTCGGGAAGCA
>NZ_JAWDIY010000026.1:0-76117 GCF_032380655.1 Diplocloster hominis
CAGGAACCGGGCCAATTCACCAGGAACGCATGATGCGTTCCCGGTTCAGTGGCCCTTGCCCGTCGGACGTGAAGTCCGCCGTGCATCCTGAATCTGCGGCCTGGATTTCACTAAGCAGCAGCACAGCCGCCCTATGCCCGCCAAAGGACAGGCGCCCGCCCCGCCTCCCCCAAACAGGAGCCTCCCCTTCTGTCCCCCAGAGGGCTTCCCTGCGTTGGTGAAAGCAAAGCTGTGAAGTCCATCATAACTATGTACGATAGGGAGTCTGCTCCCTTAGATTAACCCTTTAACCGGATATTCGGCAGGCGGCGAAACAATGTCACAGGCGGTATCAATGCGCCCCGATTTGTATGCGGCATATTTGCACGGGGCTTCAAAATGGGATGGTGATTACCAGCCGATAGCGCAGAAGGATGTTTCCGTATATATCTTTATGGCTGAAAATGATGAGTATTACGGCTCTGCAAAGGCACGCTCTGCTTATGACGGATTGGAAGCGGCTTACCGTGAAAAGGGATATACAGATGAACAAATCGGCGAATTGTTGACACTCGAAATTCCCGACAACGAATACTTTAACAGCCGTGGTATTTATAACTATCACGGCGGCAATGTCGTGTTTGATGATGAAACTGTTTTGAATTGGATTCTTTCAAAAAGCAAAACATAAGAAATTCAATAAAAGCACAATGTGTTTTGCCTATTGTAAATCGGCGACCGTCGCCATTTTAGAGAAAGATTTTTCCGTAGAATATAAGAATAGGAAAAGCGGGAGTGTACCGCCCATTTCCTCAAATATAGATTTCATGATAACAGCTCCTTTCTGCGCTGAATTTGTAGCGGTTATAAGTTTTTTCTACACCTTTCCTATAACTGCTTTTCCATTCACCACAAATGAGCCGCAGTCATATGTATTAGATGGTAGAAACCACCCTTTACATATTAAATCTTGTTATGCAATAACACTCTATTATACGTAAACACCCTGTTATACATTGACGCTCTGATATGTATTAACATTCTGTTATGTATTCCCTCCTGTTAAACATCAGTACTTTATTATTCATTAATACTTCACACCTAACCGAACATGGAACGAGGCATTATTTAAAGCAGGGGAGAGAGGGACGGGGCGGAGTCTTGGATCGGGGGCGGCATCTCTCGCGGGGCCAAATCACTTGAGGCCGGGCCTTAGACCGGGTTACGCAGAAGGCAGGAGAACCTCGCAGGGCCCGGAACACTGTCCGAGCCGTTTTTTTGGCGAGTTTGTTCCGGGCCCTGCCAATAAGAGGTTCTCCTGCCTTCGGAGTTACCCGGTCTTAGGCCCGGCCGAAGTGATTTGGCCCCGCGAGAGATGCCGCCCCCGGTCCAAGACTCCGCCCCGTCCCTCTCTCCCCGGACCCCCAAAAAATCCCCCCATCCCAAACCCGACCGTAAAAGCAAAATAGTTCACAAAACTTTTAGAAAAATATAATGAGTGGTTTATTGACTTCCGGGGGAAGAGGGTATAAAGTTACCAAATAGAATATGCGGCAGAGGAGATTGGGATAGAGATGAAGGAGAAGTTGCAGAGGTTTATGATGGGGCGCTACGGCGCGGACGCGCTGGGGAAATTTATGATCGGGCTGGCGTTGGTTCTTTTGGTGGTTAGTATATTTTTCAGGAGAGGGCCGTGGTATTTATTGGCTCTGGTTGTTTTGATACTTACCTATTTTCGGATGTTCTCCAGAAATGTACAGAAGAGGTATTCGGAGAATCAGTGGTACTTGAAGAAGATCGGGCCGGTGAAGGGCTGGTTCGCCCGTCAGAAATCTTATGCGGCCCAGAGAAAGACGCATCATATCTATACCTGTCCCAACTGTAAACAGAAAATCCGGGTTCCCAAGGGAAAAGGGAAGATCAGTATCCGGTGCTCGAAATGCGGTACGGAATTCGTTAAGAGGAGCTAGGAATGTTCGGATATATTACCATTAATGCACCGGAATTAAAGATCAGGGACTACCAGACGTATCATAGTTTTTACTGCGGGATGTGCCGGAGCTTAAAGAAGAAGTACGGGAGGTTTGGCCAGCTGGCGTTGAATTATGATCTGACTTTTTTGGCTATGCTGCAGACTGGTTTATATGAACAGCCGGAAGAGGTGGACAGGCGCTTCTGCGCGTTACACCCGACCAGGAAGATGGAGGTATGCAGTAATCTGGCGGTGGAATACGCGGCGGATATGACGATGCTGCTGGCTTATTTTCAGTATCTGGATCACTGGGAGGATGACGGAAACGCGGCTTATCTGGCGGAGGCGGCTGTGCTGAGGAAGAAGGTAAGGAAACTGTCGGGCCAGTATCCCAGGCAGTTCAGCGCTGTGGTCCGTTATGTAAAATTGTTAAGGCTGGCGCAGCAAAAGGGTGAGTCGGACCTGGATGTGATCGCCGGACTCACCGGTACTATGCTGGGTGAGATCTTTGTCATGCAGGAGGATGAGTGGAGCGATACCCTTCGGAAAACGGGTTTTTTCCTGGGCAAATTTATCTATCTGATGGATGCATACGAGGATCTGGAGAAGGATGAGAAGAAGGGAAGTTATAATCCTCTCTCCTTCTGGAAAGAAAAAGAGCCGTTTGATGAGTGGTGCCGGTCGATCCTGACATATATGATGGCGGACTGCTGCAGGGAATTCGAGAGGCTTCCGATTTTACTTCATGTGGACATCTTAAGGAATATCCTGTATTCTGGTGTATGGACGAAATTCGATCAGATCACGCAGAAGCGGGCGAAGGAGGGGATCGGGGGATGAATCCATACGAGGTACTGGGGGTGACACCTGCGGCCACGGATGAGGAGATTAAGAAAGCCTACCGCAGATTGAGCAGGAGATACCATCCGGACGCGAATATCGGTAAGCCGGGGGAAAAAGAGGCCGAGGAGAAGTTCAAGGAAGTACAGCAGGCCTATAACGCGATTATAAAAGACCGGGAGAACGGCTATTCTTCCTATGGGAGCAATTACGGGGGCGGCTTTGGCGGCGGTTTCGGAAGTTTCTATGGGAACGGCGGTTTTAACAGGCAGCAGGGCGGCTATCAGGACACTGCTTCCGTGGAGATGCAGGCTGCGGCCAATTACATTAATTCGGGACATTATAAGGAAGCGCTCCATGTGCTGGAGGGAATCCGTAACCGGGATGCCAGATGGTATTATTTCAGCGCGGTTGCCAACGCGGGTATGGGAAATAACATAAGGGCTATGGATATGGCCAGGCAGGCCGCAGCTATGGAGCCTTCGAATCAGGAGTATCAGCTTCTGGTACAGCGTCTGGAGGCCGGCGGCAGCTGGTATGGGACCATGGGAAAAGCCTATGGCGGACAGCCGGCAGCCGGCATGAATAATCTGTGCTGTCAGCTTTTGCTTTGTAATATGCTCTGTAACTGCTGTTTTTGCAGGCCGTATTAGCGGCTGGAATCCAGAATCTGAATTTATTACATAGGTCCGGGAGCGGGCCGGCGCAGGGAGTGGAGGGACCGGAAATGGGCGGATACCCCTTGCGACGGCCTGCTCCTGTATTGATTATAAGTACTGCCTATATAATAGGAAACTTTTTTGAAAATCCTGCCCCAAACTGCGTTTTTGTAACCGAAGGTGGGTTGACGCTGCTTCTTTAATTGAATATAATTATATAAGCCAAGAAGGATTTGTGCATTTTGGACAACGGCTAACGGGTGCGGTTGTAGTGCCAGGGGTAAAGGAGAATTAAGATGCAGGATAGTGAAAAGGCTCTAAAAGTGCAGATGTTGGGTGGATTTAATGTTACATATAAAGAGAAAACCGTGTCATTTGGCAGAAATAATATGGCAAAATCCATTCAGCTTTTTCAGATAATGATGTTACATATGGATAAGGGCATAGGAAAAAGTACACTGGTAGAGGCTTTGTATGGACGGGATGAGGTGGAGAACGGGAACAGCAGTCTGAATAACACGATATTCAGGCTAAGAAGGCAGCTGGAGGCCGCGGGCTTGCCGGAAGATCCCTATATTGAGATCAAAAGCGGTGTGTGCACATGGAGTAAGAACATTCCGGTGTGGGTCGATGTACACGAATTCGGGAAGTTAGTGGAGAAGGCGGAAGAAGCGCCGGACCCCTATGAAAAGACTTCTTTCTATATACAAGCCTGCGGTCTTTACCGCGGCGAGTTTCTGCCTATTATGATAGGAGAGGAATGGGCCACCGTGGCCAATGTCTCATATCAGGAAATGTATTTTAAATGTCTGCGGGAAGTAAGTGAACTTCTGAAACAGCAGCGGGAATATGAAAAAGTGTATCAGCTCTGCACCACGGCGGCACAGATCTACCCCTTTGAGGAATGGCAGATCTTAAGAATCGACAGCCTGATTGCCATGAACAGATATAAAGAGGCAATGGATGTGTATGAAGAAGCCACGAAGATGTTTTTTGATGAGCTGGGGCTGACGCCGTCTAAGAAAATGCTGGACCGTTTCCAGGCGATGAGCGGCCATATACAGCTGCCGGTGGGAAGTCTGACGGACATTAAGGAAGAGATCAGGGAAGAAAGCCATGAGGAAGGCGCCTACTATTGTACATTTCCCAGCTTTATTGACAACTACCGGCTGGTGAGCCGGATGATGGAGAGAAATGGAATATCCTCTTTCCTGATGCTGTGTACCCTGACAGACTCGACTGGCAGGCCTCTGGAGAAGACGGAGAAAACCCGTGACGTATCCGAACGTTTTCAGATGGCAGTGCGCAGGTCCTTAAGGAGGGGAGATCTATATACCAGGTATAGCCCCTGCCAATTTTTACTGTTATTGTCCGGAACAAATCAGGAGAATTGCTCGGTCATTTCCCGCAGGATAGATAAAACCTTTAAAGAAGAGGGCGGCGGAAGAAATAAGATCAGATATCTGGTGACTTCTGTGGTGGATATGAAAGATCACGAGGCAGATAAGCTGAGTTTCAGCAATGTAACCTGGAATTAAAAAGAGCATTGGTTTGAAATTACGCGTCAGACTAGAACGTTTTCGGGATTGACGAAAGAGATAGAGAAATAGTATGTGTGATAAAATAATTGTATAGATAGATTACTTCATGTATGTGATGGAATGTTGAAGCCGGTAACGGTTTTACCTCCTGAGCAAGTATAGGTTGTGACCTGCATAGTCCGCTATGCAGGTCTTTTTTTATTTCATAGGAAAGTGCTCCTATGAAATAAAACGCTCCGCGGGGATCGCACTACAGCGGAAAGGAAGATGCCGCTTACGCGGCCCGCCATAGGCGGAGAGTTTCACAAGCGAAACTCTTTTTCATTCCGTTCGATTAGAAGTATTTCACGATACTTTCACAGCTGCTGATATTTCTACAAAAAAAGTATTTGCGAAAGAGATTGCGAAATACCGTTTTTGTTATATTGTGTTTAGAAGTTGCTGGGAGGCGGAGAAAATGTGTAGATCCAATATGAGCTATTCGGCCCCCGATATTTTGAATCTTTGTATCGATGATACCCGAAACGGTGAGGGAAGCGGAAGAATCTATCATTGTTACACCAAGGAGCCGATCTTGTTTGAGAACGAGTATCAGATGATCAGACATATGGAACGCCTTTTTGAGAGTATCAATTATCCGCAGGCATCTACGAAGGACCGTTTATTTATAGAACGAAGAGAGGTAGAGCTAAAGGAGGCGGTAAAAGTCATGGATCCAAACGAGATCACCAACAAGGGCGGAGAGAAAGGTACTTTTATCGTACATGTACAGTACCGCCAAAATGCTACCTGGCAGGGGGAAGTGGTCTGGGCCGAGAAAAAGATTACCAAGAGTTTCAGAAGTGCTTTAGAACTGTTAAAGCTGATCGATAGTGCGTTGGAACAAACGGAGACAGAGGAAGCAGAGAAGAGGAGGAAATTATGAAGGATAAAAGATTTTTAACGGTGGTAGCGATTATCCTTTGCCTGACATTAATATTGGGAAATGGTTTCCCTTCCCTGGCGAGTGATGATAAGGGAGAAGGCACGGCACCGGCATCGCTGCCGGCAGTAACGGATACGCCGGAACCTGCCGGAACACCGGAGGTACCGGAAACTGAAAAACCTGCCGGAACACCGGAGGTACCGGAAACTGAAAAACCTGCCGGAACGCCGGAGGTACCGGAAACTGAAAAACCTGCCGGAACGCCGGAGGCACCGGAAGCCGAAAAAGCTGCCGGAACACCGGAGATGTCGGAAACCGCGGAGACGGAGGCACCGGAACCTTCCCAATCGCCGGCAGCAGCCGGGGAGACTGACACAGGGGATGAAGCATCAGCAGCCCCAAGTCCCACTCCTTCCTTGCCGCCCGCAGGCCTGGACGAACAGGCGGATATCCCTGCGGCCGGAGAAGCGAAAGAAGATCTGCAGGGCTTCGAAGCAGATTACACGGATGAGGACGTAAGTATAGAAGTAACCGCGCTGCCGGGGGTATTGCCCAAAGATGCAGTATTGAAGGTGGTACCGATCATATGGCAGGAGATACCGGAAGAGACAGAGGCGGATGAAAGAAGCAGGCTGGAAGAAATAAACTCAAAATATGATCTGACCTTATCAAAACTGGAAGAGTCGGTTGCGGATCAGGAAGACACGATAATCGTGGGATTCAAAGCCTATGATATCAGCTTCTATACTATAGACGGAGAAACCGGGGAAGAGAGTAAGGTAGAACCGGAGGGTGATGTTTCCGTTAAAATGAATTTTTCCACTCCGATTGTACCAGAGGAAGGGGCGGAGTCCGGTGATGCCGAAGATCCGGATAACCCGGAGAATCCTGAAAACGCGGGGAACCCTGAAAACCCGGCTAACCAGATTGCACCGTTTGCGCTTTATGAGAATGAGGTGCTGCCGGAGATCCGGCCGGCAGTTAAACATCTGAAAGAAGATGAAAATGCCGACGGCGGCGTTTCTATAGTCGATATTACGGAGCAGTCGGCCGTGGGAGTGGAAGACGGCGGCGCCATCACAGATGTGGCCTTTGTGTCCGACAGTTTTTCCGTATTTGCGGCGGCTCTGCTGGCTTCGGGGGTTCAGCCGGCTGCTGCTGGCTATAAGAACTTTTCGAATCTGAAGTTCTATAACTATAAGGATATTAACAATAGCAAGAGAGAAGAAATAGATGAGTATTATGATAACAGCACGCCGTCCCTGAGATTCCTGCAGGGTCAGACGCTGTCAAACTTAGAGGAAATCGCAAACGCGCTGGTAAACGACGGAAACACGGCGTTTGGAGACGGACTCATCGGGCCTTATGGAGAACTGAAAGCTGTAACCACCAAAAATGGCACCAGGGTACAGCAGCTGCGATATGTAAGAACCGGCGGCAGTTATAAATTCCAGTACAGTACTAACGGCAGTACGTGGTCAAGTCTGTCTGCAAGTGACAGTGATGGCCGGCTGTACTTTTACTTCCAGCTGCCTGACCGGATCGACACCGGATCGGGAGATGAAAGGCCGCTGCCTGGCTATGAGCCGGTGGAACACAATAAACGGATCGACTATCTGGGAGACGGGAATCCGAATCCGGATACAAGACTTGCCGATGAGGACAGCTACCGTTTATATCTGGACATATTAGGTATTCCCAAACAGGAAGCGGAACCGGTGGATGTGGTACTGCTCCTGGACCGCTCCGGCAGTATGGAGAATAACAAGATGGATGATGGCAGGTCAAGGCTGAAGCATTTGCAGGATGCCGCCAAGGCCGCGGTTAACACCTTTATGACAGAAGGCAGGAACAATCCCAACCGCATGTCAATTATCACGTTCAGTAATACCGCTAAGGAATATGTGTCATTTACCGAGACCAGCCTCCAGAACAAAGACACGCTCTGTCAAATCATAGATGGAGAGTACCGGGGGAAAAATATCTGGGAGAACAAGTCTGGAACGAACTATCAGTCCGGATTAAGGGAAGCCAAAAGAGTCATAGACGAGGATCAGAGCGGACGTAAAAAATATGTAATCTTCGTTACCGATGGACAGCCCACGTTTTATTATGGCCCTGACGGAACCACAATACATGGACCTGGTAACGACTGGGACGATCAGACCAAATACTGGAGTAAGTATGCTGCGGCACAGATTACCGGGATATCAGGATTTTACTCCGTGGGAATTGGTGACAGTGGATACAAGACTTATCTGACCGAACTTGCGAATCTGGTTGGGGCCAATGAAAGGATGTACTTATCCGGGAATAACACCACCCAGCTGGAAGAGACATTTTCCGCCATCGTCAGCTCCATCACGAAGCAGATATCACACGTGTCGATTACCGATACACTCAGCGGTTATGTGGATTTTGTAAAAACCACGGGAAACAGACCCCAGGCCACGAGGGAGAGCATCGGGCTGGTGGTTACGAAGCAGGGACCGGAAGATCCCCGGCCGGAAACGCTGGATCCGGACTTATACAGGATCGAGATCAACGCAAAGACAATAAATCTATACTTTGATGAGGATTACTTCCTGGAGTCGGGGACCCGCTACACCATGTCCTTCAATGTGAAGCTGACCCAGCTGGCTTACGAGACTCCGCTTAAGGATACGGGGGACCCGGACACGGATTATGACCTGATCAATCCGGTCAGCAGCGGAAGGCTGGGCCTGTACTCCAACACTACGGCACAGATCCATTACCGGGAGACGATCCGGACGGATCAGGGGTATACCTACCAGTATATGACGGAAGATTACCAGAGACCGGTAGTAGCGGCCGATGAAGGGAAATTCCGGGTTCAGAAATATATTGACAATTACCGGGAAGATCTGGCGGATGACGAATTCATGATCCAGATCCTGGGACCGGCAGAGAATCCGGTGAGAATGGGAGCGGTTCTGCAGGCAGTAAATGGAAAAGGGACCGCAAGCCCGGTGATCAAGGTGTCGAAGGCAACCAAGTTCCAGATCACGGAGACAGTTCCGCAGGAGTATGAAAAGAGCAGCACCTACCTGGTTGTCAAGGACGCCAAGACCAACCGGGAAGTGACGGGCAGGATCAGCGGCGACGGCAGTTATGTAACGGTGCAGCCGGGGGATGACCTGATCGTGGAAGTCCACAACAGTTTTGAACACACCGGGTATTTCCACAATACGGACAGCGTATTTAACCTATTCAAAGCATACAGAGGTAAAAGTTAAAGGATTGGAAGGAGGAACTGTGGAAAATGAAGTACATACCAAAACGTAATTTCAGATACCGGGTATTCCTTCCGCTGCTGGCCCTGATGGCTTTGCTGGGGATCGGCGGTACCTATGCGTGGAAGCAGTGGAACCTGTCCGTGGTGAATGAGCTGAAGTCGCATACGACGGAGACTGAAATTACAGAGAAATTTGACCAGGGTTCGTATACAGAAGCGACCAAGACAAAAGAAGTGAGTTTTAAAAACACAGGAAGTTCCTCTGCTTTTCTGAGAATGAGTTATGAGGAGTATTGGACAAAACAGGATGGAACAGATGAGATCTATCTGTCGAACACGGTGAACAACAAGGATGTAGCAGTCAAAAACTGGGCCGGCGGTTTTACGCCGGGAAGCACAGGCAGGGACTGGTGGTACGGAGGAGACGGTTGGTATTACTACACGAAGGTACTGGCTTCCCAGGGATCGACTTCGAAGGTGCTTACCAGTGTCACTTTCCCGGATTACCTGAATCCCGCCTATACGGATTACAAGGGCGCTGATTACACGCTGTATTTCAAGTCGGAGGTGGTGCAGGCCAGTGACGGACCCGGTACTCTCAACAGCGCAGAGGTGAATGCGGATGCCACAAGCACACTGTTTGGTATGAAGGCAACGGTAGACGGTCAGGGGAATGTGACCTGGTCGAAGCCGGACACGAATTAGGAGGAGTGGGAAATGAAAGATAAGTTAAACGGGCTCCCCAGGAAAACCAAATTCAGAGTTCTGCTTCTGGTCGGATTAGCCTTAGTACTCGTGGCCGGAAGTACGGTCACCTACTTTGCCAACAGCAATTCGCTGCCAAATCCATTCAACACCAATAAGGCGGAGGTTTTGGTGATGGAACAGTTTGATCCGTCCGACAAATGGGTACCCGGTGAAGAGAAAAAGAAGGAAGTCTGGTTTGAGAACGACGGAGAGCAGGATATGCTGCTTCGGTTTCAGCCGCAGATCAGCTGGAAGGACCTGGAGGGCGGTGACCTGCCGGCACAGATCCCGGACGACGCGGTGACATTGAATTACAGCCAGACGATGCCGGGCGGGAACAACACCCAGTGGATATTGATCGACGGCTGGTATTATTACAACAAAGTATTCCATGCGGGAGAGTCCACCGAACAGGTCTTAAAATCCGTAACGTTCAGCAAAACACTGACCAACGACGGACACGACGGTACAGATTACTCCAATGTACAGTGTGATGTAACCATAAAAGGGGAGACCGTACAGGCCGACGCGGATGCGGCATGGACCGTATGGGGGCGGAAAGCTGTGATCAGCGCAGAAGACGTCCGATGGAATTAAATACCATGGGATACAAACCGGTATTGCAGGCAGAAGTTAGAAAAGGGTATCATGAAAAATTCATTTATTTATAAATAGAAAACCAGGAGGAAGAAAAATGAAAAACAAAAAAATGGCAGCTGGTATCGTAGGTCTGGCAATCGTAGCTTTGGTAGGAGGATCTCTGGCTTATTTCAATCAGACGATGACCGCATCCAACAGCTTCAGCACAAAACAATATGGTTCCACCCTGACCGAGGATTTCACACCGGAAGAAGGAAAAGACTGGGAACCTGGTGTAGAGGTAAATAAGGACGTGGAAGTCATCAATACCGGAGATATGCCGGTGGTGGTACGTGTGAAGCTGGAAGAAAAATGGACCAGAGCCGGTGAGGATGCCGCCTATAAGACCAACAATGCCGCAGTAACCACGGAAGCAGTATCCCAGGCAGACCCTGAGGATGGCCTTACTCCCGCAGAAGACGGTACGGTTGTAGCGAAGAACCTGATCACCACTGGATGGACCAAGGCGGACGACGGCTGGTACTACTATAACACGCAGTTAGAAGCAGAAGCCAGCACTCAGAAATTCCTGGATTCCGTAACCCTTGCGGCAGATACCGATATGGGTAAATATACGGTAACAAAATATTACACCGAACTGGAAGATATCCAGGCAGCAGAGGCAGCCGGAGTTACCGGTGATGCAGCGACCGGATGGAAAGAATACACAGATCCGATGCCAATGACCGCGTTACATAATAAGACCGTGACCGCGGCTGATCCGGATGCAGCAGGATACAGCGGCTCCAACTACAGCCTGACCATTACCGCACAGACCTGCCAGGCCACCGACAAGGCAGTGAACGCATTCTTTGGAAAAGACGCAGATGGTGTTACACCGGTAACCATCCCCGCAGACGTACTGGCCGGCTGGAATCTCCAGGCAGAGGATATCCAGTAACATTAAGTAGATACTTTTTATCACAAGTAAACAAGAAAACATGCGGCGGTGTATGTCCGAAAAGCATACACCGGATGGAAAAGAAAGGGGATTTCACATGAAAAAGAATAAAAAAGTGCTGGTACTCAGCGGACTGTTAGTTCTGGCAATGATAGCCGGTGTATTGGCTTACTTCAATAAGACCACCACCATCAACAACCCGTTCTCCACCAAGTCTTACGGAGGAGAGACAGTCGAGAAATTCAACCCCGGCGAAGGCGAGGACTGGGAGCCCGGAGCGACGGTTGAAAAGTTAGTAACCGCCTCAAACACAGGCGACTATCCGCTGTATGTGAGAGTGAAATTTGATGAGACCTGGACCAGAAAAGACGAAAGCACGGCCTTCATCGATATCAAAGCAAATGACGCGGCCAGCGAGCCTTTAGTTAACGCGAAGAAAATCCTGAATGTATTCCAGACCAACAACGCCGACGGTGTTGCTAATGTAACCGTTGATGATACTGTAGTGGCAAAGAATCTGGTAAATATAGGCGGAGCCGATGCCAAATGGGTTGACGGCGGTGACGGATATTTCTACTACTACAAACCTCTGGAGCCTGACAACAGCACGGAAGCGCTTCTGGAATCCGTAACGTTTGCACAGGACGCAGATATGGGACTCTATGGTTCAGTGATCACTTATGCGCTTTGCGCGGACCCCGATAAGAAGCTGACTACACCTCCTGCAGACGCCGTATGGAAATCCGAGGCAGAACTGCTGGCTGGTTCCGGCGCGGCTACTGTAGCTGATTTCATGAAATTAGAACAGAATAAGGGTATGGCTCTGTTTACCAAGAACACCTCCGCCCTGGAAGCAGGACTGTCCGGATATGCGGATGCCAACTATTTACTGACCATCACCACTGACTTCGTACAGACTTCAGCAGATGCACTGGCGGCTGCAGGCTGGACACTTCCGGCTGGAGTACAGTAAGCCGGTAAACTATTGTAAAGGCTGGAAATTATGAGACTATTAAAACATATATTCAGCGTCCTTTCCTGGATTGTATTCGCGGTAATCATCGCTTATGTATTGATCGCCGCTCCCATGGTGGCGGGGTATAAGCCCGTAGTCGTATTAAGCGGAAGTATGGAGCCGAGCTACCATGTAGGCAGCGTGATCTACTACAAGAGCACCCCCTTTGAACAGATCCGGGAGGGGGACGCGATTACGTTCAAAGCAGGGGAAGACGCGCTGGTGACCCACCGGGTGACGACCAAGAATGAGATCAGCAGGACCTTTGTCACAAAGGGAGACGCGAATCCTACCGAGGACGCAAATCCGGTGGATGCCGCCAATGTGATAGGAAGAGCATCAGAGCTATCGATTCCCTATGCAGGATATTTTATATCCTACGGGAAACAGCTGCCGGTAATCATCGCTATGGCGGCGGTTATCATAATCAGTATCATATTAGACAGTCTTTATCCCAAGAAAAAGAGGGAGACAGAAAGGACTGAACAAGAGAATGAAGAGAAACAGTAAAGGAAAACTGATTTCCCTGATTGCTGTGGTATGTGTTTTCTTGATTGGAGGAACGATCGCATATTTCAGCGACCAGGAAACCAAAGAGAATACGCTGGCCATGGGCAAATTCAATTCCGATCTGCACGAGGAGTTCGATCCGCCCTCTGACTGGAAGCCCGGAGTAGAAGTCGAGAAGAAGGTAAGGGTTGATAATACCGGAACCGTCGATCTGGTCGCTGCAGCCCGGTTTGATGAGAGCTGTGTCAGAAGGGAAGACGTGTATCTGCAAAGATACAACAACGAGACCAAAGAGCTTGAGGATATCTTAGCGGCAAAAGCCGGTGAGGAACTTCCGGTGATCTTCGATATCCAAGAGCAGAATGGGCAGATCGTGTCTTACCAGGAAGTGGCTGTCAAGAAATTTGGAGCTGATGTGACAGAGTATATCGAAGGAACCGATCCTTCGGCGTATGAAGGCAAATGGGTATATACTTACGATGTGAGGAATGGTGTCTATTATTTCCTGTATATGGGGATCGTGGAAGCGGGCAAATCATCGCCGCAGCTGCTTGAGAGTGTTACCATGAACAGCAGCCTTACAAATGTTGTGTCGAATACCGAGCAGGCCTACTGGTATGACGAGGAAACCGGTGAGAATAAACAGTCATTTACGTATCAGACTTCCGAATACGGATATGATGCCGTGAATTATAAGCTGGATATCACTGCGAAAACTCTCCAGGCCAGTGAAAAAGCGATCCAGAGCGAATGGTCAACCGATACCGGGATCATACCGGATAATTTTAAGGAGCTGCTGGCATACCTGGGAAGCATGTGCGGTAAGTAGCAGCCGGTGGGATCTCTGGCAGAGAAGATAAAGGAGAAAACCTGATGAAAAAGAAAAAGAATTTGATAAAAATCATCAGTATCATGGCATTGCTTGCTGTGGTGATCGGGATAGGCGCTACACTGGCTTATTTTACCGATTATGATTTCGCTTCCAATATTATCGGTACCGGCCATGTGGACATCATCCTGACTGAGGACATGGAAGACCCTGAGAATCCGGAGGGACCGGTGATTCCCTATGTGGATCCTGTGAACCTGGAGCCGGGCGCCATGATATCCAAAATGCCGAAAATAACGGTTGCAGAGGATTCCCTGGACAGCTATGTGCGTGCGGTAGTCACGATCACGAATCCGGAAGCTGCCGTTCCTCCTGTAACGATAGAGAATATCGATATCGATGAAAATTGGGTTACCGTTGCGGATCAGCAGGAAAGCGGCAAGTGGTACTGCTATTATATCGGAGGAGAGGACGAGGGCGTCTTAAAGGCTGGAGACTCCGTATATGTATTTAACCAGATTGAATTGCCCGGAGCATGGGAACTGGAAATGAATGACCAGAAAATTCTGGTGGATGTCGTTGCGCAGGCTGTTCAGGCGGAGGGGTTCACCCCTACCTACCAAAGGGATGCGGACGGCAGAATAACCTCCTGCGCGTGGTTAAACGCGGATGGAGAAGAAGTGGAAGCGGAAGTTTATGCAGGCACGAACAAATAAGCGGACGGAAAAAAGGATGCTGCCGGGGATTTTGAACGGGATAGGAATTGTGCTGATGTTGGGTATCATCCTGATTTCCCTGCCGCTGGTGCTGCCGAAGGTGTTCGGATACCAGATCTACGGTATTCTGACAGATAGTATGGAACCTGAGTATTCCGTAGGGGAGGCGGTTTTTGTAAAACCGGTGACCCCGCAGGAAATCAAGGCGGGAGATGCGATTACTTTTCGGCTGGGTACGGACAGTGATCTGACTGCGACCCACCGGGTAGTCCGGATTGAAGAAGAGAAGCAACAGTTTATTACAAAAGGGGATGCCAATGAGTCGGAAGACACCACACCGGTCAGTTACAGCCGTGTAGTTGGAAAAGTAGTATTCGGCATTCCGCTGCTGGGTAGATTATCGTTCTATCTGCATTCCTATACAGGGGTCGTAATCTGTATCGCGGCATTCGCGGCGGTGCTGGCCCTATGGGTGGCTGCAGAGAAGTTGAAGTCAAAGGAGAGTGCAAAGTGAAAAAAAAGTTAATACTCATGGGTGTGGCGGCGGCTCTCGTTACGATAACATTAATCGGTGGGTCACTGGCCTACTTCCAGGCTACTGGCCATCAGGTGCAGCAGCAGATCAATACGAAAACACTGGAAATCCAGCTGAGTGAAGCAGGGCGGGATGGGAGTGGCAGGGAGATCTACACCGAGCTGCCGAACGGAACGATCTTCGTGGATAAGATCGCACCCGGTTCAATTATTCCGAAAGAAGTCTGTGTGACCAACACCAAGGATACCGAACTTTATGTCCGTCTCACCATCACGAAATTCTGGGGGAAGGACTCCAACAGTGGAAACGACGCGAATCTGGAGGCCTTTACAAAGGACATGAACAAGGACGCCGGCAAGATTATCCTGCAGACGGCCAATACAGCCGGGACGTCAGGAAGCGGCGACTGGATTTTACAAAGGGAAGACAAAGAACAGCTGGTTCTATATTATACAAAACCTCTGGCACCCGGGCAGAACACATCCATATTCATGAACCAGATCGAGATATCAAGTGATCTCAAAAATGAATATGCAGATCTGGGAATTGCGCTTAAAATGCAGGCAGACGCCGTGCAGACCTTAAAGGGACAGGATGCGATGATGTCGGAATGGGGTGTGCTTGCTGCCATCGACGGCGCCGGAAATATTTCAAGCATAGAAGAGTAGCCGGATACTCGGGAAAGAAGGAGGATATCATGAAAAAAAGAATAATGGCTTTGAGCATGATACTGACACTTGTGTTCGGCTTATCAACCGTTGCCTATGCGGATGATACGACTCCCACCGCGATATTTGACGGGAGTGAAGAGATCAAATACAACTATCAGGATACGAATAATTTCGGAAATGCGTTCTCCGATATGCTCCCGGGCGAGGAACGGACACAGGAGATCGTGCTGAAGAATACCTCTGATAAAACGGTGGATTTCTTCATGCGGACCGAAGTGCTGAAGGCTTTTGAGGATACGGAGCAGCGGTCCAACGCGGCTTACCAGATTACATTGACCGTGACGAAAGGATCAGATACCACGACGGTCTACGGCGGTGCAGAAGCGGATGGAAGCGTCCGGGTCGGCGGCGATGAACAGGGCCTGAAGAATATGAACGGCAGCCTGAACGACTGGCTGAAGATCGCCGCCCTGGCGAAGGGTGAGAATGCTGTGATACGCCTGCAGGTATATCTGGATGGGGAATCCCACAGCAATGACTACCAGGCGGCCGATGGAACATTCCAGTTCGAATTCCGTGCCGGATATGAGGAACCCACAGTGGTCAGGCAGCAGAACCCGGACAAAGTGGTGACGAAGACGGTGGTCACGGACGGCCCGGTCAACAGGATCGTCCGTCTGGTCCAGACCGGAGATAACGCGCCGATTTTCCTGTTTCTCATACTGGCGGCGGCAGCGGTTATCGTGCTGATCGTTGTCGTGGTGAAGAAAAAGAAAAAAGACGGTTCCGACACTGGAGAGGCGGCAAATGAGGATAAAACGGAATCATAATGTCGCTGACCGGGAAAATTTTACAAAAAAATAGCAGATGAAATAGTTGACGAAAGTGTCTGTCTGTTATAGTTAACGTAACGGGACAGAACCGGGCTCTCTAAAAGGTGTCCGCAGTTTGTCGGGAAAGGCGGAGGAGCAATGAAAAAGACTGCAAAAAGTTTATTTCGTATGGCTATCATCACCTGTCTGGGAATCTGCCTGACCTTGTCGGCAGCACCTATGACAGTAAAGGCTGATGAAAACCAGACAGTGAAAAATACATATACCGTTACCTATCGTCCGGGAAATATCGCGAGATTCAGTGACAGCCTGTATCAGGAATACGTCGGGCAATACACTAGCAGTGCGGTGACCCGCAGCCAGGCGACCGGAAGCATCAGGATCACGGTACCGGCCGGAGCTGCTTATCCCAGAGTGCCGAATGCCGGTGATGTGGAATTTGACGCGGCCCATGAGGGCAAGTATTATCTGGATACGGCCAGCTGGCCGACGCAGCAGACCGTCACGGAAAACGGTGATTATGTAGCGGATTATATCGCGTTGGTGGATTCTGTTGAATACACGGTCCGTTTTGTGGATGCGGTAAACGGCGAAGATGTGGCCCCTCCCGTGATCAGCATGGGAAATAAAAACACGAAGATTACCTATACAGCCAGAAATATCGAGGGCTATCAATATGACAGCTATGTGAAAGAGATGACTCTGGGAAGTACCGGAGCGGAGAATATCATTCAGTTCCGGTATACCAGCACAACAGGCCCCAACGTCATTATAGAGGAGATTCCCGGCAGTACCATAACCGATTATGATTACGTGCAGGGGCCCGGAACCGATATTTATGAAAATGTAACGGTCCCGGCAGCCAATGTAAACCCCGGCGGGGGCGGAGCAGATAACACAGCTTTGGAGGGAGAAGATACAACCACTATTCCTGAAGAAGAGGTACCCTTAGGCGATGGAACGCAGGGCGGGGACGAGGAAGGCGCTGCCGGAGACGAGACTGACGGCGGTCTGACGGAAATTCCCGAGGAAGAAGTCCCCCTGGGAAGCGGAGAAGAAACACCTGGAAACGTAAGCCCGTTGGTACTGGGCGGAATCTTTGCGGCAGTGATCGTACTGGGCGGAGCGGTGTTCCTTATAATCAGAAGAAAAAACCAAATGGATCATCATACATCTGAACATGAATAAGTTTACTTTCCTTTTATCGGTGCAGAGGAACCTATGTAGCAGAGCATAGGCTCCTTTTATATTGCGCGGATATTCATGCTTATGTCTATGCGCGCTTACATGCACCGATAAGGACGTTTGTACAGTAACCCAATAACGCATTCCCTCCGGGCGGCTATTGGAATTCTTTTAAGAGGGCGGCCTTCATAATATCCCTGGGGGCATCCAGACCGGTCCAGAGCTTGATATTGATTGCGCCCTGATTAACCAGCATAGCGCAGCCATTCAGCGTATGGCAGCCGCGGTTTTGGGCTTCTGTCAGGAAGGGCGTCTGAGGAGGATTCGGTATCACGTCACAGACTACCATGTGCGGGCGCAGGGAGTCATATACCAGATCGGGGGAAGTGGTATCCGGATACAGACCGATGCTGGTGGAATTAATGAGTACATCAGTGTCTGCAGGCAGCTCATAGGAGTGATCCCAAAGGACGAAATCCGCTTTTACCGGAGTTTTGGACAGCAGTAATTCAACCAGTTCTTCGCCCCGTTCTCTGCTGCGGTTTACTACGGTGATTCTTCCGGCACCGGCCAGAGCCAGTTCCACAGCGATCGCCTTAGCGGCGCCGCCTGCGCCCAGCAGAACATAATTTTTATCAGTGATAGGGATCTGATCCTCTTCCAGCGCTTTGGTAAAGCCCTTGCCGTCTGAATTTTCCCCGTATGTCTCCCCGTCCTTCAGATAGATGGTGTTTACCGCGCCGATGATGGAGGCAGCATCTGAAATGTGGTCCAGATACTTCATGACCGCTACTTTGTGGGGAATCGTACAGTTAGCTCCTTTCATGTGCAGAGCCTTTATGGATTGTACCGCGGTTCCCAGATCCTGGGGATATACCTCGAAAGCGTTGTAGATCCAGTCCAGGCCGAGAGCCTGGAAAGCGGCGTCCATGATAACTACGGTTGGGTTTTCGTCAACAGGTGAACCGAAAACAGTGATAAATTCTTTGCGGTAACATTTCTCTTTGTTGTCCGGCATAGAAAAACCTCCTTGTCCTTTGTGTTTGTTTTATTTTTTTACAGGAACTATCTCAATCCAATATCCATCGGGATCTGAGATAAAATAAATTCCCATACTTTCATTTTCATAACAGATGATTCCCATATCCTTGTGTTTCTGGTGCAGACCCTCATAATCATCGGTTACAAAGGCCAGATGGAATTCACATTCCCCCAGATTATAGGGTTCTTTTCGGCCGGCCAGCCAGGTCAGCTCCAGAGAGAATCCCGTGGCGCCGTCTCCCAGATAAACCAGACGAAAAGATCCGTCAGAAGCGGTCTTTTCCCGGACCGGCGCGAGATCCAGCGCGTCTTTGTAGAATTTCAGGCTTCTGTCCAGGTCCAGAACATTAAAATTAAAATGATTAAAATGAATCATATAACAGCTCCTTTCTTATTATGCAGCAGGGCTCCTGCTTGATATACCAGATGATTGAAAAGAAAAAATAAGCTTATGGAAAGACTCTGCCGCGACCCTGCCCGCAGGGCATGTATGAATGGTATTTACTGTTAAGTATACGTTTTTATAGAGAAGATTGCAAGACAAAGGGATACACATTTTCCAATCGCAGGGATACACATTTTCCAATCGCAGAGTACTACAATCCAATCTTATATCACAGGTTAAATTTGATTAAATGGATTCTCATATGAACGATGATAATCGTATAAACCATCTCCCGTACGAACTTCATTAATAGCATAAACAGCCCTGAAAACCACCATAAAAACCGCCATAAAACCGCTCTGTTCGGTATAACATAAAAATGACTAATCGAATCATTTTGATGCAGATATAACGCTTGAAATTATATACTCAGACGGTTAAGATATTTAAAATAGGACAAACCAAAAACCCAAAAAACCAAAAACACAAAAACCCAAAAACACAAAAACCCAGGAGGCTCCCCCATGTTTCGAATAGGAGAATTTTCAAAACTAACGCAGGTATCTATTCGGATGCTGCGGTATTATGACGAGCAGGGCCTTTTAAAACCATCAAAGACAGATCCGATTACAGGCTATCGGAGTTACACGGCAGAACAGATCCCGGTGCTTCAGCGGATCATTTTCTTAAGGGATCTGGATTTTCAGGTGAGTGAGATCTCACAGGCACTTGCCCGTTGGCAGGACAGTCCGATTACTGATCTGCTGGAGCATAAGAAGCAGGAACTGCTGGATGAGATGGCCGTGATACAGGAAAGAATGGATAAGATCGATATTGCCGTCCGGGATGTGCAGTCCAGGAAACTGGATGTTCACTGCAATGTAATTTTAAAAAGTGTACCGGAATTGTCCGTTCTGTCTCTGAGGAGACGAATTCCGGATCATTTCTGTGAAGGCGATCTCTGGCTGGAGTTGAATCGTTTCGTGTCTGAAGAACACGTGGCGCTGGATTCGGGCGTGAACAATCTGGCCCTGTTTTATGATGAGAACGAGGAGGACACGGAGGTTGATGTGGAAGTCTGCTGTCTGGTGAAAAAAGCCGGGGCCGGGCGGGGAGACTTTGTGTACCGGCGGATCGCCGCGGAAGAACGGATGGCCTGTGTGATGGTTTATGGGCCTTATCAGAATATCGGTACTGCCTATCATACGTTTGCCAGATGGCTGGAAGAACACCAGTATTATGAAATGAGGGATCCTGTTCGGCAGATCTGCCATCTCGGTCCATTTAATGAAGAGGACCCGGAACGCTATCTGACGGAGATTCAGGTGCCGTTAAAACGCAGGGATATGTAGAAAAGAAGTTTTTCCCGGATAATGGGTGGGAGTCCGCCCATATCCGGGAAAATGGTTAGAGAACTGTCAGTTCCCCTTGCTGCTCAATGGGTTACTGTGGTTTTCAAAAAAGGGATTGTTGTCCGGTTCCGGCTTATTTCCTTCCCGGTACTTAGAGTTCTGGCGGATCATTTCCGCCCGCTCCTGTTCCTGCTTTAAGGTTGTCTGATTTTGGTCCTGCCTGGCTGCTGTCTGATTTTGCTCCTGTCTGGATGTGGTTTTACTTTGGTCCTGTTGTTTCATATCGCGCCTCCGGATTATGTTAGGATAGGGATAGTTTGTGCGATCCCTTTGTTTTTATTCTATGATTAGAATGGAGGCGCTTATATAGGGAATATAGATCCCTTATTTTTATGATTTTTAGAAATTAAATTCCGCTTCCCAGTTAAAGTCCCCGGAACTCTCCACACTGTCGGGCCAATGGCTGCACCAATCGGGCACCTGTGGATGTTCGATCCGGTCTATACTGGGCGTATAGGGTTTCAGATCCAGTACCGGAGTCCCGGGATTGGCGTCGAGATAGGCCAGATGGATTTTACCTGTTTCCCACTCGATCCTCGTGATGTCCGAGACAGTCAGGGCGATGGGGTTGGGACGGAGCGGAGATCTGGTGGCAAATATACCCATCCTTTCAGGACCGTTTTTATAGGGTGACGGACACTCCAGGATGGACCGGTATTCCTCTTTGTCATAATCGCTGAACCACCAAATTACCTGAATGGCTCCGAATCCATCCAGGCCTTTCAGACAAGGCAGGAATTCCCCTTTTAACTGAATATACATCCCTTCCTCATCTGTACCTGTTTCCCCAATTGGTTTTACATAAAGCTGCTCCATGTTGTTTTCCTCCTTCATTTTTGTTGTGATTTGATCGTATACCCTCACATCATGTGAGAGTCAACAAAAATAAAGGATTCAAACCATCTAACCGAAAAATAGTTCGCCTACTCTGGAACTCCCCCGGAAAATCCCATTCAAGACACAGCAGGTACTTCCCAAAAGCTGCGCGTTATCACCGAAATGGGAGCGGAGCACAGGAATATGGTGGTCCTTGGCCAGCTTAATGGCATTGATCTGTTTCTCCATCTGCGCCACATTTTCGTCGGGGAGATAGACCGCCTCATGTCCCAGAATGATGGCCTGGGGATTCAGCAGGTTGATGGCATTGATAAGGGCGCTGGAGATCTTGTCCGTCATGTCGGATAGAATGGGCGCTATGGCGGGATGGGAGGGATCGGCACAGAATTCCCGGAAGGTTAAGTACTTTTTGGTGGCTTCCCTTAGCTGCTGCTGGATAATAGACGCGCTGGCATAGGTCTCCAGACAGCCCCGATTACCGCAGGCACACAGGTTGCCGTTATAGTCGATACTGGTGTGCCCGAGTTCGCTGCCGTAGCCGGCGGCGTTGTGATAGAGCTGGCCGCCGGATATGATGCCGGAGCCGATTCCGTTGGTGACGCCCAGAAAAATAAAATCTTCATAGCTGCGGCCGATTCCGTAGAACCGCTCGGCCAGCGCCGCGCAGTCGTAGTTATTGTCCAGATACGTGGGAACGCCGTAGCATTTCTCGAAGATCCGGACAATGGGAATATTATTGATACCGTAAAAATTAGTTGGGTTTAAGATAATCCCGTTGACTGTGTCCACAGGGCCTAAGGATGCGATCCCGATCCCGGCTATGGGGCCGGAGGCTTCTTTCTTGACCTTGTCAACCAGACCAAAGAGGATATCCAGCAGCCGGCTGCTGTCACAGTGGGAAATCTCAGCGGTTTCCAGGGCCAGCATGTGAAGTTTCAGATCGCACAGGACAGCGGAACAGGAATCACGGTTAATCAGGACGCCGATGACTTTCGGGGCATCGGGGGAGATGTCCAGATAGATGGGAGTCCGCCCAGGGGTTATCGCCCGGTCCGGCCCGGTTTCCCGGACCAGATGACGGTCGATAAATTCTGAAATGATGTTGGTAACTGACATTTTCGTAAGCCTTGATTGTTTGGAAAGCTCAATCCGGGAAATCTCATTTCCTGTAGCGATTAACTGCAGGATCAGACCGCGGTTCTGATATTTTAGATTCTGATTGTTGATTCCTGTTTTAGACGGCATGCGATAGCTCCTAATTTTTCTCCCAACCGGCATTGATTCTGGCGCGCAGCTGATCGAAGGTCAACAGACCGCTTAACGCGTCATAGGCGGCTACACAGGAGGCTCCTGTGCCTGCGGCATACTGCATGGCCTCCTGCCAGGTATTGCTGTTCAGGACCGAACACAGGAAGGCGGCGATACTGGTATCACCGGCGCCTGTTCCGGATAAGATGCGGTCGGGACGATAGCTTTTTTCAAAATGTTCCAGATTATCCCATTTTATCATAGTTTCCGGCAGTCCGCCACCGATTTGGCTGATCCGTTCCTGGCCGCCGGTGCGCAGATACAGACCGGGGGCACCGCACTTGATCAGGATAACCTTGGCGCCCATATCCAGCAGACGGTCGGCCAGAGGACGAACATCTTTTTCAATATCCAGCACGGAGGTGACATCACCGCCGGCCGCCCGCTTCATCCATTCCTGATATCTGGGCCGGTCCAGCATATAGGCCAGTTCTTCCACGCTGGGGACGAAGAAGTCCACATAAGGGAGAACCTGAGCCAGAATACCTTCCCAGTCAACCTTTCCAACCTCGGCATTTTCGTCGATGGCAGCGAAATCCAGAGAGGTGGCTACATCCATCGATTTGACCTTTTGGAATAGCTGAACCAGTTCTCTTCCGTGATCGGAATACATATTCTTCATGAGCGGCGGATAACCGAAATGGAACAGGGCGGCGTCCCCTACCAGGGAAAAATCAATATCATCCATGACAAAGGTATCATTGGCGCCCGAGCAGTGCAGAAAGATCCGGTCAATTCCCACCGGAGCCAGTACCACGGAATAGGATGTGGCGGAACCCTCGGACACGATCATGCCCTCGGAAGCGTTATATTCCTCTAATTTGGACAAGACCAGATCGCCAAAGGCATCCTTGCCGACCTTGCCCATAAGGCGTACGTCCGCCCCGAGAATCTTCATAGCCAGACCGGTGTTGGCGACCGCTCCGCCGGTATGTACATCGGCCTCCCCCATCTGAATCAGACGTCCGGGAACGAACATCTCATCGATACGCCGGATTTTTTCGTTGGGAAAGGCAGGTGTGATATCCAGACAGATATGTCCTGCGGCAATCGCCATCCTGGATTTTACGTTACCCATAAGAATCCCCCTTTTATTTTCCAAGCGTGCTGAGCACTTCTTTGGTTACCAGTTGTACGATAGCTTCGATATCAGCGGCGCTGCGATGTATTTTCCCGGTGGAACCGAACAGTTCCAGTTTTTTGATGACGGCGCTCTTAATGGCGAGAACGGCGGCAGGAATCAGATCGATCAATCCCTTTTCGATCTTGTCGAATGCCTGCAGCTCTGCTTCGACAGCCGCAATGTTGATATCGGTAAAAATATTAACCTTGCTGATCCCTTTTTCAATGGCTTTTTTAAAGTCCGCATCGGCAAGGCCGGAGCCGCCGTGCAGTACCAGAGGCACGGATACCGTCCGGGCGATGGTCTGTATGCGTTCAAAATCCAGCTTAGGGGGCAGCTTGTATGCGCCGTGAGCGGTACCCACAGCGATCGCCAGCGCGTCCACACCGGTTTTTTCTACGAAATCTTTCGCCTGTCTGGGATCGGTATAGAATTTAGAAGGATCGGTAAGCGTGGAATTACCTTCGTGAGATCCCTCATTGTCTCCCACATGTCCTAATTCCCCTTCGATGGTGGCGCCGAAAGAATGGGCGATGTCGGCCATTTCCTTTACTTTTTGGACATTGATATCATAAGGGTCTGTGGAGCAGTCGTACATGATAGAAGAAAAACCAAGCTCCAGAGCTTTGATGCAGGTTTCTTTTCTGAGACCGTGATCCAGATGGATGACCACCGGCACACGCGCCTTTTTCGCCATGGGAATCAGATAGTAGGACACTTCCTCCAGCGGACCATAGGGGAACAGAACCTCAGCGGTTCCCATAATCACGGGAGAACCGGTTTCCTCGGCCGCGCTGATGATACCTCTGGCCAATTCCAGATTGACGGCGTTAAACAAGCCCACCGCGTATTTGCCTTTTTTCGCGGGGATAAGTACATCGTTCAGATTTGCTAACATAATAAATTTCCTCCTTTTGTACCGTGCTTACTCAATAGTGGGAATACGGTTGATTCGGGTATCTGTAAAGATATCATACTCATCGTAGCAATGCGTGCTGAATTCACTGACAACAGCGCCCTCACTGCCGGCCTGGAACCAGTGTTTGGTTCCGGGATACAGCGTATACTGATCTCCGGGCTCTAATTTTATTTCGTGGAATACGGTGTAATAAGCCTCATCTCCTGCAGGCGGTGCGGCACAGCGGTTTTCGGTTGCCTCCCCCTCCACGTACAGGTATACGGTGCCCATGCGGCAGCGGAACGTCTCCTCTTTTCCGGGGTAATCCTCGCCTACAGGCGGGTGCAGATGCTCAGGGCAGGTCTGGTAAGGTAACAGAACCATTTCCTTCGCGCAGCATCTGTCAGTATTTATGTAAACAATACTTTCAAGTCCGGTACGCATCACGTCATTCAGTCCAAAATCTGCCACTTCGACAGCGTCCTCCTCCGCAGAAGTAAGCGCAATGTGTGCGCGGGAAAAGTAGGCAAGCGTTTTTTCTCTGAGTTCCAGGTAAGTTTCTTTTGTCATCGGTTATTCTCCTTCCGAAATTTGATATAGGCACATGATTGGTAAAAGAGTTTTACTAAATAAAGTATAAAGGGAAAGCGGACAGAAGTCAATCATATTTTGAAACAAATCACCATATTAAATGACGAAAATTTGGACATGGACAGATTTCTCCGAACAGTTTCCTACAGTCTCATAATTGGATAATAGGTAAAAGTGTTTTACCATAAAATGGAAGCCATAGAGACTGCTCCCGGGCAGCTCTTTACACGGAAGCAGTTGATGAAACAGATATGAAGATTTATATTATCCGTTAGAATTAAGCAGGTTTCCAATATGCTTTTTTTCGAAAAACATTTCTTTCTTGGTGGTGACAAGCAACAGCGCAGCGAATGTTATTACGGCGGCGGTAATCCAAAAGGATCAGGTGAGTGCAAAGCAGGTTATATAGAAGCGGACGGGCTTGCAGGTGTAGTTTTCCATGCTACCGCGCCCCCTCTGCTAAGGTGCAGATAATAAGTTCGCTTTTTAATCCGTTGAGTTCGATTACGTTGTCGGCATCCGGAGTGCAGAACGCTTCTGCGGGTGTTCCGTTTTTTTCATAGGTTATGCTGGTTCTGATCCCTTTGGATATGGCAGCAAAAGGAACTTCCCCGGGAACGCATATTCTTGAGGTTGCCGAAACCTGATTGATTTCCACTGCGCCGTTCAGGGAATGGCATACGATGTTCAGGTCCAGATTACAATCGATCTCTAAGGTACCGGTCACGCCGTCCAAGTCAATATTTTTTGCTTTGGCATTCAGCTGAATACTGCCGCACTCTAACGTGTGCAGTTCAAGCGTTTCCGCATTGACCGCCGCCTCTATTTTTTCCGTATACTGGTTGGGCAGCTGTACGAAAATGATTAGGGATTCTTTGGCGGCAGCTTCCGTCATACCATGGATGCGGCTGATATCTACGTCCAATCGCTTTTTATTATCATCAATTTTTACCTTAAAATCGCTCTGGAGCGTTACTAATGTGTTTGAAACCAGCCTAACACGGATTTTTTCACTATCGCAGCCGGTCAGGACGAGCATTTTAGCACCGCCTAATTTCATATCATAGCGTTTAGGCTCAGCGATATCATACTCGGTTACACTCTCATAGAGAAATTCTGTCTGCTTCTTCAGTGATTTCTTATCGGATAGGAACTCGTCGATGGAAATACCAAACAAGGCGGAGAGAGCCAGAATATTATCAATATCGGGAATCCCTGTGTCTGTTTCCCATTTTGTAATCGCCTGTCTGGATACGCCGATCTTCTCGGCCAGTTTTTCCTGAGACATACCAGCCTGTTTTCTGAGTGTTTTCAGTTTTTCTGCAAATGTCATTATTGTAGACCTCCATGATTTGATAGGCCAATTATAGGTCTGCTCCAGGTTGCATTACAAGAAAGTACAGGTGGCATCCGGTGCTTTTTTGCTACTTTGCGTGTCAATTTGTACAGTGATGATTCTGCCGTAAAGTACAGAATGCTATGGGATCATTTTTTGTTGTCTGTACGACTGAGAAATTCGACGAAGGCAAATATAATAGATATGACGGTTAGAACGGATACGATGAGCTCCGCGATGTTGTTGGCATAGTCTGCCTGGGAGGGAATGACGATGCCTAATACGAGAAAATAACTGCACCAGATCAGACCTAAGGAGAGCAGCAAAAAAGTAATGTATTTTAATATAACCGATAATCTGTTTAATAATTTATGGGTATAATTAATCTTTTCTTCGCTGTATGTCTGCTTTTTTATAATTGGTTTTATACTGCCTATGAGAAAACCAATGATTATTCCAGCTGTGATTGCGATACAGATCTTATAATATAAGGTCATCTTTTCCTCCGTTGGCGCATCTGGTACGCTGTTTTTTGATGAGATTTTGTGGCATGGGTCTGAGGCATGAGTCTGTGCTTTTGCATTTATTGGGCCGTAAATTCAGGTATCGGTTTTCCTGGCAGGAGCGTTTAAAGTTGTTTTATTTTACCATATATTCATTGATATATCTACGACAGGATTTTATGTGCCTGTATTCTTCATGGGGAAGGGAGGTGAAAGCGTTGAATTCATCGGATCGGGCTTACAATTGATTAGTGGAATTTATAGGAGGAAACATGGGGAAAATGTGCGTGATAATATAATAAAAAGTGATTGCAATTTTGGGATGAAACTAATATAATAGAAAGAATTATATTTTCCAGCCTGAAGAAACGGGAGGCATGATGTATGAAAAAAGAGAACAATATGGAAAAAGAGTACATAATCGGAAAAGATAACAAAATTGAAAAAGAGAACATAATACAAAAGGCAGGCAAAATAGAAGATGCGGACAGAATAGATAATACAGACAAAAAGGAAGATGCGGACAAAAAGGTAGATGTGGACAAAAAGGTAGATGCGGACAAATATGAAAATGCGAATAATATAGAAGATAAGAGCAGAGCAAAGGAGAATTCGGTAAAAAAAGCAGGCAGTTTAAAAACAGATAAACAAACAGCGATCCAGGTATCTGTGATCAGCATTATTGTAAATCTGTTGTTGTCGGCCGCTAAACTGGCTGCTGGTATTATTGGCAGATCCCAAGCTATGCTGTCTGATGCGGTTCATTCGGCGTCTGATGTGTTCAGCACATTTATTGTGATTATCGGTGTCAATATATCCAGCAAGGCTTCGGATGAGGATCACCAGTACGGACATGAGCGGATGGAATGTGTTGCTTCTATATTATTGGCGACGATTCTGTGTGCTACCGGCATCGGTATTGGGATGGTGGGACTTAACGATATCATAGGGGGAAATTATGAAAACCTGAAGATCCCGTCTGTCCTGCCGCTTAGTATGGCTGTGATTTCGATCGTGGTGAAAGAGTGGATGTACTGGTATACGAGAGCAGCAGCCAAGAAGATAAATTCCGGTTCACTGATGGCGGATGCGTGGCATCACCGGTCTGATGCGTTGTCTTCGGTGGGCAGTTTCGTGGGTATCCTGGGAGCACGTCTGGGACTTCCGGTACTGGACCCCATCGCCAGCGTGGTGATCTGCATCTTTATTATCAAGGCGGCTTTTGATATATTTTCCGACGCGATTTCGAAGATGGTAGACAAATCCTGCGACGAAGAAACGATTGAAAAAATGAAGGCAGTGATTCTTAGCATAGACGGTGTGAAAGAAATCGATGAACTGAGGACCAGATTGTTTGGAAATAAGATCTATGTGGACATAGAGATCGGGGCGGACGGGGACCTTACCCTCAGGGACAGCCACTCCATAGCGGAGGATGTACATCTCAAAATAGAGGAGGAATTCCCCGGCTGTAAGCACTGCATGGTCCATGTGAACCCCAGGTAGCCTGGTGCTAGGACCAGGGGGAGCCGGGATCGACGCCGTAGATTTGCACGATCTCCAGAAGGGGGCTGTTGGCGATATCTTTTGGTGTGACGATCATCCCCGAATCGGAGTCCAGATCATATCCAAAGTGAAAATAGGCGAGCCAGACCAGATGGGAACACTGGGTTCCGGTTACGGAACCGGGTGGCTGGTATTTGGGGCTCAGAACACCGGCAGGAAAATAGTAGGGAATATCATTCAGATTGTTCATAGCCGACCTGGCGATGGTTTCCCGCTCTTCTCCCGGAGTATCCTTTAGACGGAGAACCAGAAAAGAGGGAAAGGTTCTCCATTTGTCATAGTCCTGGGTTTTGGAGTTTCGTCCGATCACAACAGATTCCAGTGTCGTTTCGTTATCCGCATCTACGACGAGAGCTGCATGGCCGTTGCGCCAGCCTCCGATGTGGGAATTTTTCGTGATCAGGATATCCCCATCCTCCAGAGGGGCCAGCTTTGTCTCGGGGCGCCAATATCCATCCGGACCGATGGCGTGCTCTTCCTTGGAAATCGGACTGTTCCAGGTGCATTCATATTGGACCGGGGCAAAAAAAGCCTGCTGGATCTCAAGGATCTCTTGTCTGCCTGCGTCACCTTTTGCCAGAAGGGCGTCGACCGCCGGCTTTCCCAGACCGGCCTGATAATAAAGGGTTTTATAATCGGCCTGAGTAAGGTGGGAAGCGGACAAAATACCGGTCAGGTCCGTCATGGAATAATCCGGAGAAATATGAGCGCTGCGTTCCGCAACACTGCCGCTTATAAAAAAGATACATACGATACCCGCGAGCAGTGCCAGGATAAGATATGCGATCCGTCTGCAGGAACGATGCACGGAACGTTCCCGGGAAGGATATATGTCTTTTGAAATGCCAAAAGGAATGGGCATAAGTTTTGCGTGTTTTCTTTCCATATTAATCACACTTTCGAGCGCTACTATTTTTTATCGCTATGAGCACTTAGCGCCCGTATTTTGGGCGCTTATGTGCGATGCATAAAAAATAGTCAGCGAGGCTTTTTCGAGCGCTACTATTTTTTATTGCGCTAAACAATAAAAGTATTATATAATATTCAAAGACTGCCATATAAGGCCGCAAAATATACATATTGTGAGGTTTTTTTATGAGTAATGAGAAAAAAGCGGTGCTCAGGATTGCCTGTAAAGCGGCTTTTCCCCATACGATCCCGGTTCTGACCGGATATATTTTTCTGGGTATGGCTTTTGGAATTCTGTTGAACAGCAAGGGATACAGCGCGTGGTGGGCGCTGCTGATGAGCGGATTGATTTATGCCGGTTCCATGCAGTTTGTAGCCATCGAACTGCTGGCCAGTATCTTTAATCCGATCCAAACAATCGTCATGTCCCTGGTCGTAAATGCCAGGCACCTGTTCTATGGGATCTCCATGCTGGATAAATTCAAGCACATTGGCAAAAAGAAAGGATATATGATTTTCGCACTGACAGATGAAACCTTTTCCCTGTTGTGCGGTGCCAAGACACCGGATGGGGTGGATGAGAACTGGTTCCGGTTTTTTATCACCCTGCTGGATCAGTCTTACTGGGTTCTGGGTTCCGTAATGGGCGGAGTCATCGGAAGTATGTTCAAATTCAACACACAGGGCATAGATTTCGTGATGACCGCGCTGTTTATTGTGATATATCTGGACCAGTGGAAGAGTACGAAGGATCATTTCCCGGCCATCGCCGGTGTGGTGGTAACGGTATTGTGTCTGATTATCTTCAAAGCGGACAACTTCCTGATTCCCTCGATGATAGGGATTCTGCTTGTGTTGGCCCTATATAAGAAGAGATACGATAAAAAAATAGATGATGCGAAAATAAGTGATCAGATAATAAATCATAAGAAGCCATGTGCTGAGAACCTGAATACTGAGAACCTGAATACTGAGAACATAAATGGTGAGAACATAAATGCTGAGAATTTATATGATGGGAAGGGGGAAAAAATATGACTCCCACGCAGGCCTTTATAACGGTGATGCTGATCGCAGCCGCCACATTCGCCACTCGTGTGATTCCCTTCCTGGTGTTCCCGGACGCGGACAAAGCGCCGAAATTCGTCCGATATCTGGGCAATGTACTGCCCTATGCGGCGATCGGAATGCTGGTGGTCTACTGCCTGAAAGGGGTGAATCCCACAGCTTCCCCTTATGGAATTCCGGAATTGATCGCGGTGGCTGCTGTGATCGGCCTGCATCTGTGGAAGCGGAACACGCTTTTAAGCATCGGCGCAGGGACAGTGTTATATATGCTGTTAGTACAGTTTATTTTCTAATTTTATTGCGGATGAAAGATAATAATAGCGCTTGAAATACATTCATTGGCCATTTTTTATCGCTATGAGCACTTAGCGGCTGTTTTTTAGCCGCATACGTGGGATGCATGAAAAATAGTCAGCGAGGCATTTTCGAGCGCTACTATTTTTCATTGATTTTCTGCACGATAAACGGGAAATTATTTACCTGTTTCAATGAAATGCTCATCATATAGGTTCCAATATTTTTGATATACTCTATTTTTTTGTCCGTCAAAGTTTAACTGATACATTCGGAATATCACCGGAAAGTTCTTGGGCTGCCACTGTTCTTTATAAGAATAACAATATTTCATTCCGATTCGTTTCATAACAGCCCCGCTTCTGGGATTGTTTTTGTCATGTGTCGCTGTAATATAAGGAATCCCTTCATCCTTTAGTAATTCGATAACAGCATTACTTGCCTCACTGACAATTCCTTGATGCCAGTATTCTTTGCGGAGTGCATACCCAAAGTCATGGCTGTCATCATCTTCCGCATGTACATAGCCGATCGGGTAATCATCCTCTTTTAGGCAGATTGCAAAACAATATTTCTTGCCTCTTAACTGCTTTTCAAAAAAATTCTTAGTTTCGTACATTTCCTCTAAGGGATACCATGGTAAAAAAGTATTTACCTCTTTATCTGAAAAAAGCAAGTGGATTGCCTCCATATCGTTTTCTTCAAATCTTCTCAATATAAGTCTGTTTGTCTCGATTCTAATGTTATCCATTGGTATTTCCTCAACTTACGGTTTTTAGAGAACACCTTTTAGTAGATTAAATAGCTGATACCTCAAAATCCAATGTACCCCACTCTACACCGTTCACAATCAGCGTAACCGAATGTATACCGGGATAATGTTTCCTTGAACTTGTATCTATAAAGGAATGTGTTTTTCTATAAGACCTTTTTTCGTTTTCCTTTAATGAGGACTCGGATATTTTGAATATCTTATGGGTGCGCTTCCCGTTTGCTTTCACATAATCAATGCCATATTCCAGACGTACCTTAGTATCCTTTTTTGCCTCAATCTGAAAAGAAAAGGACATAGCTTTCCCAACAGAAACAGACGCGGAATCCAACGAGAAGTTATCAATATTCACACAATCGACGTCTGTAAATCCGAAAATACTCAGCACATCCCTGTTACCCATTTTAAGTAGTGTCCTGCATCCGTGCTTTACAATCCAATCGGTATGCTCGCTTTTACCATACCAATCCTTTGCAAGTCCTGATATTAAATCAGGATGTGTTTTTGAAATATCGTTTAGGTTGTTTGCCACACTTTTGCGGACATACAGCGACGGGTCCGCTTTCAGTCTTTCTAAAATCAGGAGAACTGGCGACGGGTCCTTTTTGAAATTGCTCAACGCCTGTCCCCATGGCAGCGCCGGACGGCAACCCTCGCTGGCAAGCCGCCGTACATGCTCGTTGTCATGCTCCGTCCAATCGGCCATCTGCGCCATCGTTCTGGCTTCATGCTTGATAATAAACGGCCTTACGGCAAATTCAGCCGTTGAATACTGCGTATACCGTTCCAATGCAGCCATTGATAAATCCCAATGGCGCTCATCCTGACCATACACTTCAACGAAGTCGGGAAAGTAGAGCAGGCCTGAATCCACAATCCCAGCAGGATAATCCGCAATAGCCTTGTCCAGAATACCGAGGGCATGTTCATAATCAGGCGGCAGATATTTTCCTAAATTAATCGTGATGCGCCGCATACGGGCTTTCAATTCCAACGCATTCCATGTTTCGTCCATAATGCCGGCAATAAAATTATCAGCCGGAAAGGTTGGATATATGGAGTTTATGCGCATAGCAAGCTCATGAATTGTATCGTAATTATAATATCTATCCTTCATTAATTCGGGCATGTACGCCTCCTTTCTTTGAGGATTTGTCTGAGGTTATCCGCTTAAAATAGGATGCCTTTGTTGGGTAGCGAAACCCGTACTCCGGAAAAGAGCCGCCAGCGGCGGCCTCATCAATTATAGCAGACAAGAGGCATAACGGTGTGTACCGTTGCGCCCTGCTTGCTACGATTAAGAACGGCTAAAGAGGAAGTACACCTTATACCAATAAGGCGCACCCAGCAAAATATTTATAGTTTCCACCATATTGTTTCTTCCAGTCTTTTCTCAACGAAACCACAGAGTTGCAAAATGCGTTGTGAGGCAAAACCGTCAATGTCCG
Source organism: Diplocloster hominis (assembly GCF_032380655.1). NCBI lineage: Bacteria > Bacillati > Bacillota > Clostridia > Lachnospirales > Lachnospiraceae > Diplocloster > Diplocloster hominis. The sequence goes on from NZ_JAWDIY010000026.1 coordinate 33,245, forward strand.
TTTCCGCGATAATATGGGACACGTTTTCTTGTTTCAAAGCCCACTTGCACATGGCCTGCACTGCTTCTGTCATGTATCCGTTGTGCTCAAACTCTTTTCCCAACCCATAGCCAATTTCGACCTCTTGATCCGTATTCGGAATATCCTTGAAATCAGCGGAACCAACGACGACCCGGTCGCTTTTGCGAACCAGAAACCAGAAGCTATGCCATAAGTAATCGTTAGAATACTTTTCTGTTTTTTCTAATTGCCCTTTAACAATTTCGAGAAAAAGTCCCTACATAGGCTCTGCTTGATAAGAACAATTTAAGTCTTTCTCCAGCTTTGGTATGTTCTCTACCCACAATTTTAATTGATAGGGAAGTAATGGCACTAATTCAAGACGCTCCGTTTTCAATATCATTTTGCTACCTCGTGAGTTTATCTTTGTACGCCTTTTCCGCCAAGGCCGTTCTATACCAATAAAGCGTATGAATGGCTCTTAGAACTGTGAGGATTATGCTATACATTTCAAAGTCAGCAGCTTTTGAATATCGTGAAAGTGTTCCCTGTCCGTGACGCGGTAATGTATCCAGCCCCCGTCGCCACAGAGATACCGGTTGGCAATACAATCTTGGGTATCTCTTCCCACTTGGCTATAAACAGCTTCAAACTGCTTGTCGGATAATCTCACCATCACTGTAAAGGCATTGTTCTCGGCGAAAACATTGCATATGAGCTTTTTCTTTTTTCTGTGAGCAACACCCCAGCCATATTGATTTCCGTAGGGAAATACTATTGTTTGCACAGTACCGTATGTTTGGGACAGCCATTCATTCATGAGGGCAAACAGTTCCGCGTTTTCTCCGCAATAGGCTGTCAAATCCGCTATGGACGGTGCGACTTGCTTATTTAGCATTCTCTCGTACATACAACTCTCCTAATTTATGTTCAGATTTACGCTTTTTCCGCCATTGGCGAACGAATGCAACACCAGTTTGTTCCATTCTAATATTAGCGTGTGGAAATATCAAACAACTCATTTCGTTTCATTACTTTATTCTACTACTCATAACCCTGTTTGTACACTTGGGCACCATTTTGCTTATTGCAGGATCGTATTCTACATAGCAGAAATGCTGATTTCATGGGCTTTTCCGGCTGAAAAAAGGATTTTTCCACCGCCGAATATATTCTATTTTTTATAGCTATGAGCACTTAGCGGCTGCTTTTTAGCCGTTTACGTGCGATGCATGAAAAATAGTCAGCGAGGTTTTTTCGAGCGCTACTATTTTTTATAGCTATGAGCACTTAGCGATATTCTTCTAAAGCATGAAAAAGCATAGCTACTATGGATAAGTTCAGTAACTATGCCTTTCGAATGTCATATGTACTTTCATCAGAACGGAACAGAACATTTTACAATCAGCACTGCAGCATATTTTCCGCATCCTTAATATAATTATCCACATCTTCGCGGGTGATAACATCCGCAGTATTCCACCAGCTAGGCCGGCCTACGCCCAGTTTTCGGCGGGCATCCGCATAATATTCTTCCGTTTCCGGACTTTCAAAATTCAGATTAATCATACACCCAACTCCTTTTCGCGTAACTGGTAAGTAATTTCTACATACCAGTAGTATAGTACAATTACGCCAAAAAGCAAAGCGTTATTTGATAATATTACTACATATGTTACATAACATTAACCGGAGTCCCATCCATCCATTTGCGGATGTTGTCAAATACGATAGCGGCCCGCTTTACCAGCGCCTCTTTGGTTGCAAAAGCTACATGCGGGGTGACAAGGGCGTTTGGTGCCTGCAGGAGGGGATGGTCACCGGGGATAGGAGGCTCCGTCTCAAATACATCAATTCCGGCCGCGGCGATCGTGCCATCCGACAGAGCGGCGGCCAGATCCACGCTGTTGACGACGGGGCCCCGGGCTGTATTGATCAGAACCGCATCGGATTTCATTAATTTTAAATTCTCACGGTTGATCAGTCCTCTGGTGTCCTCAGTCAAAGGCACGTGTAAAGATACAATATCGCAGACGGATAATAGTTGCTCCAGGGAGACATTCGTTACTCCACCGATCTCTTTCGGAGTCCTTGAATAAGCATATACCTGGCATCCAAATGCCTGGGCGATGCGGATGACACGGCAGCCGATGGCCCCGGTGCCGACTACGCCGAATTTTTTTCCTTCCAATTCAAAACCAACCAGCCCGTCTTTCGTCTGGCCCCCGCGAACCGCCCGGTCACAGGCAGGTATATTCCGGTAAATGGAAATAAGCAGCCCAAACACCAGATCGGCCACCGCGCAGTTCGAATAACCGGCGCAATTACAGATCATGATCCCCTGTCTTTTACATGCCTCCGCATCAATGTGGTCAATTCCGGTGAAGGCAACGGACAGGAGCTTTAACTTTTCGCAGCCCTCAATCACTTCCCGATTCAGAGGAAGATTCGAGACGACCAGAACCTCCGCGTCTTTTCCTCTCTGAATCAGTCCGGCCGTATCCGTAATTCTGGTATCATAATAAACGATTTCGGCCTGAGCGCCCAGAGCCTCCTGTGCCATATGCAATAACAGATCCTGATCCACTCCCAGTGGTTCCGCAATAACAATTTTCATAAACTTATCCTTTCTAAAATCATCGATAGGGGACATGTCCATTTCGCCTTATTTACAAAAGGGGACATGTCCATTTCGCCCTAACAAAAGGGGACATGTTCTTTCTGTCCATTCTGCCCCATTTCGTCAATGTATTTTTCCTGTTTTCACCAGTTCCATTCCAATGCATGCTTGATAAATAATCCGAATCTGGCCTTTCTCTATTTTAACACTGAAGCTGAAAATTAGAAAGATCCGTCTGAATATTTATCAACGTGGTATAATGTAAAGATACCGGAATACTGGGAAATGCTGGAAGGGATGAGGTTAAGCGTTTGTTTATAGCGGTAAATTTACCTGAAAATACGAAAAAGCAGCTGTATTAATCATTCGGATTATGAAATCTTGTTCGGCCAAAGGAAATATACGAGAATGGAAAATCTGCATCTGACACGCTGCTCCCGCGTTTTACTGCCGGCAGCCAAAATCAGTCTGATGAAAAGTGAAAGGGTCCGGGGGCAGCTGGTTTATACGGAAGTCGCAGAAATCCCGATATAATAAGCGGAAAATAGAACAAATGTTTGAAAGAAATGCGCTTGATATGCTATAATAGGGAAACACAGTAAGTACGATTCAAATGTATGGAGGAATGGTTGAAAAAATGAAGTTCACCCATACCTTATTTTGCAGCTTTTCGGCAAACCCGCCCGAAGGGCATACATGAAGGACTGCTGTAAAGGATACCTATATGTGCTTGAATACGCACAAGCGGAGGATATTATGAGATTTATTCATATAGCAGATGTGCATCTCGGCGCGGAACCGGACAGGGAATATCCCTGGGGGGCGCGCAGGGGCAGGGAAATATGGGACAGTTTCCGGGCAGTGGTCCGGCGGGCTGAGGAGGAGAGGACAGATCTGTTGCTGGTAGCGGGTGACCTGTTCCACCGCCAGCCGTTGAAACGGGAGTTAAAGGAAGTAGATTCCCTGCTGGCAGGTCTGACCAGAACGAAAGTGGTTATGATCGCCGGCAATCATGATTATATCCGGCACGATTCCTATTACCGGAATTTCGAGTGGAGTCCGAACGTTACCTTTCTCAGGCAGGAAGAGATGGAAAGCATCTATTATCCGGAGCTTAACACGGAAGTTTATGGATTCAGTTATCACAGCCAGGAGATTCGGGAAAGCCGGTATGATGAAGCCAAACCCCGGAAAACAGACAGGATCAATATCCTTCTGGCCCATGGAGGCGATGACGCTCATATCCCGATCCGTAAGGATCTTCCGGCAGTCAGCGGATTTGACTACATAGCGCTGGGACATATCCATAAGCCGGGTATGCTCGCATCAGGCCGGATGGCTTATGCGGGAGCCCTGGAGCCGGTCGATAGGAACGATGCCGGGCCGCATGGCTATATTTCCGGGGAAATCGCCAAGGGTCAGCCCCGGATCAGTTTCGTGCGCGCTGCGAGCCGGGAATATATGCACAAGGAATGGCAGATCACTCCGGAGGATACCTTTGAAGCCGTCCGGGCCCGAATCCAACAATTTATAGAAGAAAACAGCGGCAGCTACATCTATAAAATAATACTCCGGGGGCAGAGAGATCCGGACATTTTTCTGGACACGGAAGAGCTTTTGATGCTGGGAAATATCATTCAGATAGAAGATGAGACAGAGCCCAATCTGGATTACGAGAAGCTGGAGCGGGAACACGGGGACGATCTGGTGGGCCGCTTTATCCGGAGGTTTAGGAAACAGCCGGATACCCAGGTGAACAGGGACGCGCTCTATTACGGGGTTCAGGCACTGCTCAACGGACAGAGGTAGAAGATAACATGATCATACAGGAACTGGATATAAAAAATTTTGGAAAATTTCATAACAAACAGATACAGCTGTCCGAAGGCCTGAATCTGATCTATGGGGAAAATGAGGCCGGTAAATCGACGATCCATACCTTTATCCGGGGAATGCTGTTTGGAATGGAGAAGCAGCGGGGAAGAGCCAGTGCATCGGACACGTATCGAATCTATGAACCATGGGAAAACCCTGTTTATTACGCGGGCAGGATGCGGTTCGTCTGCGGCGGCAAGGTATTCCGGCTGTCACGCAGTTTCGCCAGGATCGGCAGGAAAACAGAGCTGGTCTGCGAGACGGACGGGGAAGAGCTGTCGGTGGATCAGGGAGATCTGTGCATGCTGCTGGACCAAATGACGGAAACCGTATACCGCAGTACCCTGTGTATCGGACAACAAAGGGCGGGGACAGAGGAATCCCTGGCCCAGGCGCTGGGAAATTATATGGCCGCTTATGAGGAAACCGGTGATACCACCCTGGACGTCTCCGAGGCGGTAAAATGCCTGAAGGAAAACAGAAAAGATCTGAATACGCGGAAAAAGGCACTGCAGTTAGAGTGGGAAAAACAGATACAGAGCCAGGAAATGAAGCGGGAACTGCTGGAAGAGGAAATCCGGCAAAAGGAAGAGAAACAGAAACAACTGTCATCAGAGATCGCACAGGCAGCCTCGGCCATTGGCCGGATACAAGTTCCCCCGCCGGTTCGCAGCCATGAGAAACGAATTCAACACACATCTTCAGGTGCGGCGTACCGGTATATAGCTTCGGCCCTGATGCTGGCCGGACTTTTGGGAGTCATATTTTTCCCCTGGATGACTGCGAGAATCGGATCAGCCATAATTATCGCCGGAGCCATTATCCTGCTTCTGACAGCCGGAAACAGAAAAATAAAAAATCAAAAAGAAACAGTGCTAAAAGAAGAAATTTTGTCAAATGAGCCCCTCCAACTAAAGCAAAAAGAGTGGGCCTGCCGGCAGCTCCTGGAGGAAATCCAGGAATTAAGACTGAAGCGGGAAGCGTTCGCCCTGGAACAGGCGGAAGAAACCTCCGCACTGGCCCAGATCAGGCGGCTGGACGACCAGCTGGCTGCGGTAGACCTGGCCGAAACCACGATCCGTCAAATAGCGGAAGAGATCCATGCGGGAATGGGCAGTAAACTGGAACGCACAGTATCCATGATTTTCGCCCAAATGACCGGTCAAAAATACAACCGCATCCACCTGGACGAAAAATTAAAGCTGAAAATCCACACATCCGAGCAGATACTGACTCCGGAGCAGGTCAGCCGCGGTACCATGGAACAGCTCTATTTCGCGCTGCGGATGGCGGTAGGCCGGCTGTTCTGCAAAGACTCCCCCATGCCGATCCTGCTGGACGACGCCTTCGCCTATTATGACCGGACAAGGCTGGAGCAGACCCTTCGATGGCTCTTGGCCTGCCCGAATCAGGTGCTCCTGTTTACCTGCCACACCAGGGAACAGGAGATCCTGGATGAATGGGGAGTTCCTTATCATAAGGTCCATCTTACGGATAATTAAGATGCGTAATCGAACTGCTGCCATCCTGGCATACATAAGCCTCGTATAATTGCCCATGCCAATAAAAGCGGAACTCGAGTTCTTCCCAGCCTGCCGGGAGATGTGCTAAGAGCGCAGGCCCTTCGGGTCCTATATGCAGTCCGGCAAAACCGAACACCACCGTCTGCCATGTTTCGCCGAAACAAGCTAAATGCAGCCCTTCTTTTCCGGTATTCCCCATTATTTCCCTCAAGTCCAGATATAACGCCTGTTCGAAATAGTGCGCGGCGGCCTCTGCGAGATTGTTTTGGGCCGCGAATAGAGCGTGGCTCGCAAAACTCAGAGTGGAATCATGCAGGCATTTGGGTTCGAAATCGTCCCAGGCCTGCTTTTTTTCTTCCGGTGTGAACAGGGCGGGCAGGCGGGTCATTAAAAGTAAGGTATCGGCCTGTTTTACTACCTGATATCGCTGCAGGCGGTCAAAACAGACGTTGTGATAACTGGCGCCGCTCCCTTGCTTCAAAGAGGACAGCTCTACCGGTTCCAACAGATGGAAGGTATCATCGGTGCGCAGATGGCCGGTAACTGGATCGCGGGGGACTTTGATAGAGCGGCAGAGCTGGCGCCAGCTGTCCACTTCGGCATCGCAGAGCTTCAGGGCGGCATATTGGTCCGCGTGTTCCCGGCGCAGCGTTTGCGCCGCGGTGACGGCCAGACTTAAATTGTGTTGTACCATTACATTTGTGAACAGGTTGTTGGACGTTATACCGCAATATTCATCCGGGCCCTTGCAGAAGAGAAGATTCACTTTCCCGGTACCCGGCTCGGGAGTATAGCGGCTTACCCAAAAACGGGCTGTTTCTATATATACCTGGTATGCGGGGAACGAAAAGGATTCATCCCCGGAGATCTGTACATACTGATCCATGGCATAGGCCACATCCGCTGTCACATGCACTTCGCTGGCGCCGATGTCCCAGCTCTCGCATTGCTCAGTGCCGTCGTAGGAGGCCATCCAGGGATAGCGGGCGCCCGCTCCGTTCATTTTCATCGCGTGGGCCCGCGCCTGAGGCAGGCAATTTACCCTGTATTGCATTAAACTGCGGGCAGCGGGCGGATTTGTGTACAGAAAGAATGGCATAATAAATAAATCGGTGTCCCAGAAATAACAGCCTTTATAGCGGGTATGGGTCAGGCCGCGGGCACCGATGTTCACGGTATCGTCGTACCCGGCATAGCTGCAGATCAACTGATAGGTGATATAACGCAAGGCGGTTTGCGCATCATCATCCCCTTTCAGAGAGATACCGCTTATATCCCATTTCCTTTCCCAATGCTGCCTGGCGGTCTCGAATAAAGAATCGTACTTCTCATAAATACACAGGGGTGAGATGCGGGGGTCCTTATCCCTGTCGGTGAGGATGGAGGAACATTTTTCGAGTACGAAGGGGATGCCCGGCGCCGGTTCTCCCCTGGCGAGGATACCGCAGTTTTCGCCGGGACGGTAAAAGGGATCGGCCAGGGTGCCGCCGCGGACGGAAAACGAAATATCCTCCTGAAGGGACAGGCCTGTTATGCGGCTGCGCCAACGGCCGCGCACGGAATGCGCGCTGAATTCAGGGGGTTCTTCTTCCATCAGACAGATGGTTTCCTGGTTATCTTTCACCTGATCATCCGGGACAGGGCAATTACAGCTTGCGGAGAAAATTCCGCTTTCTACCTCGATCGGTATTTTGTCAGCGGATGATATGGTTAAACGCTCACATAACAGGGCCGGCCGGTCCGGGTCGAAGAATCGTTCTTCTGTTACCTGTAAAATACCATAATGACACTGCAGATGATATTCAATGATCAATTGTCCGCAGGACAGATCTAATATACGCCGTACCTTACCCTGCAAAGCGGGAGACGTGCCATTGACCGTAATCCTGTGCCAGACGGGTGTGGGTAAATGAATGAGATCGGTAATGCCTGGCTTGATTTCATCGAACATACCGGCCAGAAACATACCGTGCTGTACGGGCCTTGGAGATGGATCACCCGCCGCATAACCCCGCACGCCCATGCGGCCATTGCCGGAGAAAAAGACACTTTCTAAAAAATCATCGCAGAAAGCGCCTGCGGCGCAGATGCGCCAGCCGTCCAAACGAATATCGTCACGCATGATGCCCGCCTCCTTCCAGCGCCAAAACCGGCGCCATCAGATCATCCGGCTCAAAGCCTCTTACATCGATCAGTCCCTTACAGGCCATATTGAGAAAAGTAACGTCCTTTCCCCCTGCGGCAGATTCATTTAATTTTGGAATAGAGACTGGCATATTTCCGGTAGATAGGTATTTTTTCATAGTAACTTACATTCCTTTCGCTTTTCTTAAACACAAACCGGATGGAAAAATCCTTTCCATCAAAATGTTTTCAATTTTTTAGAATTGTTTAAGCGATTAAACTACTATATAAGAAAAAGTGTACCAGAAATATTCATAATGTCAATATTTTTTGTGCAGAATTTTAGTTTTCTCTTGACATTCCTAATGATTATCGTTATCATATAGCTGTAAGCAGCTTAAACGGTTAACCTTTTGCGGAGAGAGGGATTAAAAATGCGGTCGACTTTGAAAGATGTGGCACAACTGGCAGGCGTGTCCTCTGCAACGGTGTCGTATGTTCTGAACGGAAAACGTTCCATATCAGAGGAAACACGGCTTCGGGTGCTAAACGCGGTAGAAAAACTAGACTATGTACCCAACTTAAATGCGCGTGGTTTAAGTATGAGGGATTCAAAACTCATTGGGGTCGTTGTGCCGCAGACAGAGCCGGGGGAGCGGCTGATGTTTCAGAACACTTTTTACAGCGAAGTACTGGGCAGCATTGAATATTATGCGCGTCAGCAGGGCTATCATATTTTGATTTCGGCTACGGATGCCAATGAGAGCTACCTTACATTGGCAAAACAGCGGAATCTGGATGGGATCATCGTCATAGGCATGTATCCGAGCCAATTCTACCAGCAGATGAAGGAAACGCAGATCCCGATTGTGCTGATTGATAGTTATTGCAATGACTATTACTATCATAATATCCGCATAGATGATGCCTACGGAAGCTATCTGGCTACCCAGTATGCGTTGCAATGCGGACATCGGGAGGTGGCATTTTTTGTAGGTCAGCTTCATGAAAACGGCGTAATGAAAAAGCGCCTGGTTGGGTACCAGAGGGCATTGGCGGAATTTGATGTGCCATATCGCGATGAATATGTGTTCGAGGGACAGATTGACTACGAAAGCGGCATTCATCTGGCGGAAAAACTGATTGCCGGTCAAATGCCGGCTACTGTGGTTGTAGCCGCCGCGGATATTCTGGCGATCGGCGCTATGAAGGGTTTTTATGAAGCCGGACGTATCGTGCCGGATGACATTTCGGTGATAGGCTTTGACGATTTGGAGATTTCCCAATATCTCACGCCAGGGCTTACCACCGTAAAGCAACAGATCTCTTTAAAAGGGCAAAGAGCCGTGGAATTACTGCTGAAACACATCGCCCAGCCTGATCTTACAAAGCAGGAGGAAATCCTGCCGCTGCAGCTGATTGAACGGGGTTCCGTACGCAGGCTGAAATGAGCGGCTGAACGGGGTTCCATCTGTAAGCGGAAGTGAACGGCTGAATGGGTACTGCTTTGAGCGGAAAAGGGCGGAACAGAAAATCCGCGGATAGCGGGGAATTTTATTTTGATTTACATCCAAAGCATGAAAAAGGTTTGTACGGGTCCGGTCAAAACACGTACAAACCAAGCAGACAAGACCAACATTGGCTCTTTCCGCTACCTCTATTGTAAGTGAAAAGGGCCGAAAAAGCAATGCAATAAGGAGGAAAAAAAGATGAGAAAGAAGAAAGTTTTCTTACTGACTGCCGCATTCATGGCGATGATTATGGCACTCTCGGCCTGCGGAGGAAGCAAAGCGCCGGGCGGCTCCGAACCGTCAGGAGAAGCCGCTTCCGCGTCCGGTGAAGCGGCATCCGCGCCTGACGCGGCTTCTGCTGAGCCTGATGAGACTGCTGCGGAACCGGTCACTATTACATATTGTAACTTTAATGCGTCCGGCGGCAAGGAAGAGACCCTGCAGCAGATGTACGAAGCATTCCACAAAGAATACCCCAATATTACGGTGGAGATCGAAACGATTGGTTTTGATGATTACTTCACTCAGATGCAGACCCGGGTGGCCGGCGGCACAGCTCCGGACTGCTATGAATTGAACATCGAGAACTTCTCGGCCTATGCCAATAAGGGTGTGTTGGCCGAGATTACCGGTGTGGACCTGGGACGTATCGACAAGACCGCGCTCAGCGCCTTCAGCGTGGACGGTAAGCAGTATGGCCTGCCGGGCAGTTTCTCCAACGTGGTGCTGATATACAATAAAAATCTTTTCGATCAGGCCCAATTGGATTATCCGACCGACGACTGGACCCAGGACGATGTGCAGGCCGCAGCGGAGGCGATCCGGGCACTGGGCGATGATATTTACGGCATCTACCAGCCTGTAACCTACAATGAGTTCTACAAAGTTGCGGCGCAGTACGGCGGCGGTCTGCTAAACGGGGACGGCACCCAGTTTACCATTAATTCGCAAGCCAATGTAAAAGCTGCGCAGATGATGGTGGACCGCGTGCTGGTCAGCAATGTACAGCCGAACGAGGTACAGATGGGCGGCATGAGCGACTGGGATCTGTTTATGAGCGGACGTCTGGGCATGATACCGACCGGTATCTGGGCGTTCAGCACTTTTGCGGACAGCTGTGATTTTGACTGGGACATCGTCGTAGAGCCGGGGGCCGATCAGAAAGCGACCGCCTTCTTCTCTAACGCATGTGTAGTCAACGCCGACAGCAAGCACAAGGAAGCTGCCGCTGCCTGGATTACCTGGCTGTGTTCCAGCGACGCTGCTGCCAAGCTGCGGATCGACGCCGGATGGGATCTGCCGGCGATCAACGATAAGACCGCTTTGGCACCCTATCTGGAGCAGACGCCTCCCGCGAACCGCCAGGCAGTGTTTGATTCTCTTAACTATCTGGTTCTGCCCCCCAGTGTCGAGGACTATAGTCTTATGAGCGATATTATCGGCCAAAAGTTATCTGCGGCAGCGGCCGGCTCTATGAAAGTCCAGCAGGCCCTGGATGAAGCGCAGAGCGAATGTGAAGCGCAGATTCCTCTCAAATAAAATAACTGTCCTGAGGGGGGAGCGGAAAATGCCTCCCCCCTTTTTGTTCCTGCGGGATCAAGCGTCTGTTGAAAAGTAGGATTCTATTATAAAAAAGGAGGTTTTGCGGATGGCTTCCAGGGGAAAGCTTCGCAAGAATCAACTGCAGCAGGACGGCATGAAAAGGGCACTGCCATTTTTAATACCCAGTGTCGCCGGTATGCTCGTGTTTTCTCTGCTGCCGCTGGTGATTTCGGCATTTATCAGTCTGACGGATTGGAATGGTCTCGACCGGCTGTTAGCGCCCGGTATGTTCCGGGAACATTTTGTTGGATTTGACAACTTCAAAAATATTCTAACCAGCAGGGAATTTTGGCAGGTGTTAGGCAATACCTGTTACTATATTGTATTATACATCCCCTGCATGCTGGCTGCATCACTGGCTGCTGCGCAGCTGTTAAGCCAGAACCGCCGGGGTGTGACCGCGTTCCGGGTGATTTATTATATTCCGGTGCTTACTTCCTGGGTTGCGGCTTCGCTGATCTGGAAATCTGTGCTTTCCCCGCAGTATGGCGCGCTCAATAACTTTCTGGCCCTTTTCGGCATTCATGGTCCCGGCTGGCTGCTGGATGAAACATGGGCGATGCCGGCTGTAGTACTGGTATCAGTGTGGAAAGATATGGGCTTCTTTGGTTTGATCCTTTTATCGGGTATGCTGGGAATAGATAAAGGCTATTATGAAGCAGCTTCGCTGGACGGAGCAGGTTCATGGAAGAAATTCTGGAAAATTACATTACCGTTGATGTCACCGGCTATATTTTATGTATTAATTGTCAGTTTAATCAATGCGTTCCAGCTGTTTCCTCAAATCATGATCATGACGGACGGAGGGCCCAATGGGGCCACACAGGTAATGGTAGAACGTATTTATAAATATGGTTTCCGTTATTACCGCATGGGTTACGCGTCAGCCTTCTCCTGGATTCTGTTTGTTATTATCATGATTTGCACGTTTATCCAGATGAAGGGGCAGAAAAGGTGGGTGAACTATGAGTCGTAAACGTATATGGGGTCCAATTGTATATTATATGGTTGCGGCGGTCCTGGCACTGGCCGCCCTGATTCCATTCCTATGGATGATATCAACCTCACTGAAAAGCCGGGGCGCCCTGATGTCGATCCCCATTGAATGGATTCCGGCCAAACCTACGCTGGACGCTTACGCGACTGTGTTTAGCCGTTTTCCTTTTTTGCAGACGATCATAAACAGCCTGCTGATCTCGGTAAGCTATACTGTGATTACACTTCTTTCGGCGTCTATGGCGGCATTTGCCTTTACAAAAATTCGTTTCAGGGGGTCTGGTATACTCCTCAGCGTTTATCTTGCTACCATGATGATACCCACGCAGGTGACCATGATTCCTCTGTTTGTGGTTATGAATCAGCTGGGATTCATCAACCATTACAGCAGCGTGATTTTGCCCTCTGTATTTAAACCATTTGCCGTATTTATGCTAGTGCAGCAAATGAGAACAATTCCGGTGGATTTTCTGGATGCGGCGCGCATCGACGGCGCATCGGTCTTCGGCATTTACAAAAAGGTGATGCTGCCGCTTTGTCTGCCGACTCTGGCCACCCTTTCCATTACAACCTTTATGGAGTCGTGGAATGATTACCTCTGGCCGCTTCTGATGCTGACAGACCGGGCAAAGATGACGCTGCCGATCGCGCTGTCCACTTTGAACGGCCAGTACAACACAGAATACAATGTGCTAATGGCAGGCAGTCTGATCTCTATGATACCTATTATTCTGATCTATATCTTCGCTCAAAAATATTTCAAAAACGGTCTTATGGCGGGAGGTATTAAAGGATGAGCGCTCATGATATGAAACGAACGAGATTTACGGAAAAAAGCGCTGCGCTTACATGGCCGCTCCCCGATACCGCCGCTGCGCTTGCATGGCGCGAAGAAGGGGACCGGCAGGGTATACTGACCGTGCGCCTTACTTACAAGGGCGCATATGGCATGGGTGAGAAATATGACGCAGTCAACCAAAAGGGACATACGGTATCAAATGGTGTGGAAGAAAAATTCTGCTATCAGGGAGAGAAAACTTACTTACCGGCTCCGTTCTTTTGGACGGATTCCGGATTTGGCCTCTACGCAGACACATGTGAGACAACAACTTTTGCTTTCGGGGAAGATCAAATTAAGATATACATGCCGTCAGGCTGTGAAACCGTTTTATTTGCGGGAACGCCCGAAGAGATCATACGGGACTACATGAACCTGTTCGGGAAGGCGAAGATACCTCCGAAATGGGTTTTTGGTCCGTGGATATCGGCAAACCATTGGAACAGCCAGGCGAAGATCATACAGCAGATAGAAGAACTGCAGCGCCATAAGTGCCCGGCTTCTGTGCTGGTGGCGGAAGCGTGGAGCGATGAAGCGACCTTCTATATTTTTAACGGAGCCCGATACAAGCCCCGGCCGGACGGGAAGCCCCTAAGTTACGAGGATTTTGATTTTTCACAGAGTCCCTGGCCTGATCCCAAATACATGCTGGACCGGCTGCACAAAGCGGGGCTTCATTTTATACTATGGCAGGTGCCCGTGTATAAGAAACAGGGAGAGGACGAAGCCCCATGCGTCCAGAATGATATGGACCGGGAAGACGCTGTACGGCGGGGCCTGTGCGTACGAAACAGCAATGGCACTCCCTACGCCATCCCGCCGGGACACTGGTTTTCCGGGTCTATGGTTCCGGATTTTGAGAATCAGGAGACAGTCCGTACATGGTTTGCAAAAAGACAATATCTGTTAGACATCGGCGTAGATGGTTTTAAGACAGATGGAGGTGAATTTATCTATAAAGAGGACATCCGTTTTGCCAATGGCGATACCGGACGTGAGGGGAAGAACCGTTATGCCCAAAGCTATACAGAAGCATATACCAATTTCCTGGGCAGGGAGAGGACATTGTTCAGCCGTGCGGGTTACGCAGGCCAGCACACAACGCCCTGCCACTGGGCAGGAGACCAGCAGTCTGTCAACAGCGAGCTGACCGGGGCGCTAAGAGCCGGACTATCCGCCGCTCTCACGGGGATTCCCTTCTGGGGATTCGACATAGCCGGCTTCGCAGGGCCATTGCCCACTCCGGACCTGTATAGCCGGGCCACCATGCTGGCATGCTTTTGCCCTATCATGCAATGGCACTCGGAACCCGACGGCGGACAGTTCCGGGAACTAATGCCGGGGGGAGACGGCAACAACGAACGGAGCCCGTGGAATCTGGAGGCGGCATGGGGAATACCGGGCTTTGCAGAGAAAATGTGCTTTTGGCACAGGCTGCGCATGAACCTGGTGCCTTACCTGTACAGCGAAGCGCTGCGCGCCGCGCAGGAAAGCCGTCCCATGCTTCGCCCGCTTATATACGAATGGCCGAAAGACCCGCAGGCGCTGACCGCGGAAGACGAGTTCCTGCTGGGAGAAAGCCTGCTTGCAGCCCCCCTCCTTGAAGAAAACCAGACTTCCCGCGCCGTATACTTACCCCGGGGGGACTGGTATTCCCTATTCACCGAAGAACGCTTTGAAGGAGGCCGTATCATACTAGCCGGGCCGGAATTAAGATTTCCCGTATTTTTGCGGTCTGGAACCGCGCTGATTCTGAATCTCCCTCCATCTGCCCCATTGGGAACGGACGTAGGAAACCAGACCGACGAATATGCCGGCCTTCAGCTCATCCTGGCAGGCCGAAAGGGCGCCTACAGCTGGCGTTCCCAACCCGACACAGCCCCTGAAACTATCGAATGGAATGAAACAGGAGTAAAACTGCCGCCCGATCTTAGGTACGCGGAGGTAAAACATTGGATATAAAAGGGGTTATATTTGATTTAGACGGTGTGCTCTGTTCCACAGACCGTTTCCACTATGCAGCATGGAAAGAACTGGCCGATTCCCAGGGAATCCCCTTCGATGAAACCATAAATCAACGCTTGCGTGGTGTAAGCCGTATGCAGAGCCTTGAGATTATTCTGGAACACACATCCCGGGAGTACCGGGAAGAAGAAAAGCAAGCCTTAGCCCGGGAAAAAAACCAGCGTTATCAGCAGCAGCTGGCTCATCTGACACCTGCCGGTCTGACAAAAGACGCGCGCTTCACATTAGAGGCTCTGAGGGCCGAAGGCCTCTTGCTGGCAGTCGGATCATCCAGTAAAAACGCGCCGCTGATCCTGCAAAGATTAGGTCTTGAAAACTGGTTTGACGCAGTCGCGGACGGCAATGATATCGTCCGCTCCAAACCAAATCCTGAAGTTTTCCTATTAGCAGCAGAACGCCTGAAGCTCCCTGCGTATCAGTGCCTGGTAGTCGAAGATGCGGACGCCGGCATAGAAGCCGCTATAAACGGAAACTTTCAAACTGCCGGCCTGGGTCCTGCATACAAAAATCCCAGGGCAGCCTACCATCTAAAAAACATAAAACAGCTGCTAAATATAATTCCGGACATCAAAACTAATCCATAGCGGTAAGTATATACATACTATCTAAGTCTGTCAAAGCATGGAGAAAAGGCTTAATGTAAAGCAGGGATGGGATGGAAAGGGCACGCCCTTTCCATCCCATCCCTGCCCTTAGTCAAAAAACCCGGCTCCAAAAATCACTTATTCCGATACTTTGCCAGCAGTTTCTGAATCCTGTCATTCGGATTCAACAGCCCGCTGATCGAGGAATCATGATTCAGCGTATCAATAATCAGGGCAATATACTTACTCATATCGCAGCTGATATAGTAAGGTCTGGACAGCAGTTCCGGCGGCTGATAGACGACATTGGTAGTCAGCACCCGGTCGAAGACGCCCTGCTCATAAGCCTTGTCGAATTTCGCCATGCCGTTGGTAAACAGGCCGAATGTGGAGCACATAAAGATTCTTCTGGCTTTTCTGGCTTTTAACTCCGCGGCTACTTCCAGCATGCTTTCCCCGGAGGAGATCATATCGTCGATGATGATCATGTCCTTGCCTTCCACATCCGCGCCCAGGAATTCATGGGCTACGATGGGATTCCGGCCTTCCACGACCTTCGTATAATCGCGGCGCTTATAGAACATACCCATATCCAGGCCGAGCACGTTGGCCATATAAACAGCGCGGCTCATTCCGCCTTCATCCGGGCTGATCACCATCATGTGGGAAGCGTCGATATTCAGATCCGGTTCATTGCGAAGCAGAGCTTTGATGAACTGGTATACAGGCTGGACCGTATCAAATCCGTGAAGCGGGATGGCGTTCTGCACCCTGGGGTCATGGGCATCAAAGGTAATGATGTTGTCTACCCCCATGGAAACCAGTTCCTGCAGGCCCAGCGCGCAGTCCAGGGATTCCCGGCCGGTACGGCGGTGCTGCCGGCTCTCGTACAAGAACGGCATGATAACGGTGATTCTTCTTGCTTTTCCGCCTACCGCGGAGATCACCCGCTTCAGATCCTGATAGTGGTCATCCGGGGACATCCGGTTCTGGTGTCCGCACAGGGAATAGGAAAGGCTGTAGTTACATACGTCAACCATAATGTACAAGTCATAACCGCGGACGGATTCCATAAGGGCTCCCTTGGCCTCACCGGTTCCAAAACGAGGTACTCTGGCACCTACGATATAGCTGTCCTTTTCATAATTGCGGAAATAGATCGTTTCCTTGTGTTCGTGTTCTCTTTCACGGCGCCACTTGACCAGGTAGTCGTTGATCTTTTCCCCCAGATCTTTACAACTATCCAGAGGGATAATACCAAGGGTTCCTACCGGAACGGTCTCGAAAATTTGATCGTCGCTTGTCATTACAGATTTCCTCCTAATTTCTTTTTTATTCTTATATCTTCACCAACCAGCTTCAGCATGGTGTAGTTGCTAGTGATTCTGGAAAATGTCCGCTCACTGTAAGTGCGGACGAAAATTTCCAATGGCAGATTCGTCGATATGATGACGGATTTTTTTCTGGCAATGCGCTCCTGGACACATAAAAACAACTGGGAGGAGGTAAAGGAATTCGTAAGCTCCGTACCCAGATCGTCGATGATCAGAAGATCGCAGTCAAAAATGTACTGATACATATTCTCTTCGGGACTATTATTGCCGGAAAAGGTATTTTTAGCAAATATGTCAAATAATTGAAATGCGGTCAGATAGATGACGGAATGTGCGGTATCGATCAGCTCTTTCGCGATACAGTTAGACAAAAAAGTCTTCCCGACTCCGGTATCGCCGTAGAAGAAAAGATTGCGATGTTTCGTATCAAATGTTTTCACAAAATCCAGGCATTCCATGGCGGCGCTTTTGGCGGTCTCCAGAGCCGTTCGGCCGGTAGCCGGATCTTTTGTCCGGTCATCATAATATTCATAGGTAAAATGGGAAAAATTCTCTGACTGCAATATTTCTTTCAGATTGGATTGGGTATAAAGCATATCAATGACTGCCTGTTTGAAGCAATGACACTTCGTATTGCCGATAAAACCGGTGTCATGGCAGTCGGGGCAGTCATAAGAAGGCTCCATATAGTCGGCGGGAAATCCAGCCTGGGTCATGAGAGCCTGCCGTTTTTTTGACAATGCGGCTATATTGACTTTCAGGGTGTCCAGCGCATTCGGGTCTCCGGAGAGCATCTTACGCGCCTGCTCCACACTTAAGTTCGATATGGACGCATCCAGTTCTTTTACCTGGGGAAGCGTCTCGTATACCTCTTTGATGCGGGCATCCTGCAGATGGCGGTTGTGCAGCTGTTTGCGGTTGTATTCCCGGATAATGGTATCGTACTGTGAATTTGTCAGTGCCAAAACGGCGCCTCCTTTGTTGGAATTCTATCTGGTATGTAATAGCTGTTTTTCCAACTGCTCGTAATCATAACTGCGCTGGTGAAAGTTGTTGAATTTGTTTGTTTCCGGCGTTGTTTTCGTCCGGGCGGCCTTGCGGGTATCCTTTGTTTTCTCATGTTCCTCATCAAGGGTGCGGATATCGGACAGATGACGGATGTTGTTGGATTTCCATTTTTTCAGAATGGAGTCCGCGTATTCAAAACTGGGCTGATGAATCGAGCTGATCGTCCGGTTGCACGCCTCCAGAATAATATCCAGAGAAAAGGCATACTCTTCCAGCCACTTGCGGATATAGACAGCTTCCGGCTCAGCAGGGGCCCGCCCCTTGATACCGAAGGCTTTCATTACGGTATAATAGTTCCGGTTATATGCCGCGGAAGCTTCCTTGGCCTGCTGAATCGTGGAAATATGCGCATCCGACCACGCCAGCGCTACGGTTTTCATATAACGGAAACTTTTGCTTCCCTTGGAAATACAGTACTCGATCAGATACTCGATCAATTCCGCGGAAAAATGCAGTTCATCCTGGAAGAACAGGATATAGGTCACTTCGGAAGGGCTTAAGGGTTTGCCCAGATATTGTTCCGCAATAAAAATCAACTGGCGGATCTCTTCTTTCTGAAGGAAGGCTTCCAGCTGCCCGGTCGAATAGGAAGGCAGTTCCGTGCTTTCCTGTCTGGGCGCATCCTGCCGGGGGACTGCCTGTGCGGTGCCCATAACTGGCGCCTGTGCTTTGGAACCAGCCGCCGTCGTGACGCTCACCTGTTCCCTGGCTAGTTCCGCTTCCTGCAGATCCTCGGTGATGCAGATACTTTTGAGGGACTTGTCCTCACCGTATTCCAATTGCAGTAAATTCAGCTTTTCCCAGTATTTTAACGCACGTTTGACATCTTTTTCCGTATGATTGAACCTGTCCGCAATGGAGGAAATCGATACTTCCGGGGCCTTCGCGGCAGAGGTGGAAAGACAACGCAGCAGGTAAAGATATACCTTCACAAACTCACCGTTTGCTTCCGGCATATATTTGTCGATAAAATGGTTGGAGACCATCGTGGAGTCGGGATTGTTCTTGGAGTATAGATGGATACTTCCCATGTAGTTCACCTGCGCCTTTCATGAAATATGCAGCGCAGATCGTAAGCTGCGTTACATTCTTACAATTGCATTATAGCATAATATTGCTTACAATGTGCCGCCCGAAAAGGCAGATGTGCGGTCCGGGCAATGGAAGCTCTGAGGCACGGCTATAATGTCTGACGCCATTATAGCATAGGTTTCAAATCTTGCAAACAGCAATTTTCTTAAGTTCAATGGGGTTAAAGTAAAGGCATTTTAATGTGGATAATGTGGATAATGTGGATAACTCAGCCTGTGAATTGTTTGACAATTCTGTACAACCGCTGTCAGTGAGCGGTAAGACGACTTTTGTCGAAATTCATAATTTGTTTATGTTAACAGAGTAATCCACAAAAAAATCCACACACTTATCGGGGTCTTTCTGTTGATAAATGTGTGGATAATGTGGATAACTATTGTCCAAGCAGATGTTCCCCAATGCGGAACACGTCTCCGGCACCCATAGTTATCAACAAATCGCCGTGCATACAATTTTCTAATAAAAAGTTTTCAATTTCATCAAAGGATGGGAAATACTGGGCATTGACATTCAGCATTCTTAACTCTGATAATAAATCTGAGGAGCTTACACCAATCGTGTTTTTTTCTCTGGCGGCATAGATATCAGCCAGCACCACATAATCGGCTGCGGACAGTGCCTGGGCGAATTCCTTTAAGAAAGCCTGGGTTCTGGTATAAGTGTGGGGTTGGAACACACACCAGATACGATTATGGGGATAATTTCCGGCTGCCGACAACGTAGCGGCAATCTCCGTGGGATGATGGGCATAGTCATCCAGAATGGTAACCCCGGCGACTTCTCCTTTATACTCGAAACGGCGGTCCGTGCCGGTGAAGGACAAAAGACCCTGCTGCACAACGGGAAGCGGTATCTGAAGGCTTTCGGCCAGAGCTATGGCGGCCAGCGCGTTGGAGACATTGTGGATACCGGGAACCATCAGATGTATCCGGCTTTGAAAAACGCCGTTTTTATAAAGGTCGAAGGAACCATGCGCCAATTCATCAAATGCGGTATTGCGGTAAGAATAAGTACAATCAGAAGCAGAGCCGTAAGTAATAACTTGACAGTCAAGCCCGTCTGTGATCTCCCCGAAGCGTTCGATCTCCCCGTTGATGATCAGGATACCGTCTTTTGGAAGCCGTCTGGCAAATTCCCGGAAAGAGTTTCGGATATCCTCCAGATCTTTAAAGAAATCCAGATGATCTGCTTCTATATTTAAGATTAAGCTTATGGTTGGATAAAAATGCAGAAAGCTGTTGGTGTATTCACAGGCCTCCGTAATAAAAGTGTCCGAGTTCCCCACCCGGATATTTCCGCCAATGGATTTTAAGATCCCCCCAACAGAGATGGTTGGGTCCTTTTCTGCTGCCAGCAGGATCTGACTGATCATGGATGTGGTGGTAGTCTTGCCGTGTGTACCGGATACCGCGATGGCTGTGCGGTAATTCCGCATCATCTGCCCCAGCAGTTCGGCCCGGCTCAACATGGGAAGCTGAAGCTCTAACGCCCGGTTATATTCCGGATTGTCGGGATGGATCGCCGCGGTATAGACGACCAGATCCGGAATGTCATCCAGATTGGAAGCTCTCTGTCCGTAATAGATCCTGGCACCCAGGGAATCCAGTTTCTCTGTCAATTCGGATTTTTTCGCATCGGACCCTGAGATGGGAAAGCCTTCTTTTAATAATATCTCAGCCAGGCCGCTCATACTGATTCCGCCGATTCCAATGAAATGTACATGGATCGGACTTTCAAAATTAATTTTATACATGATTTCCTCCAGAGGCGCATGTACTGCGCTATAAATTCAGGTATGGGTGGACGAACGTTCAACCGTTCCTCCAGAGGCGCATGTACTGCGCCATAAATTCAGGTATGGGTGGACGAACGTTTAACCGTTCTGCCAGTGGCATATAAACTGTCCCATACTTTTACGTAGATGTGAAACTTATTTTCACACTTACACTTCCTATTAAATGTAATGTTTTGTTTTAAACCTATCTGTACACTTTATTCCCTGCATGATTCATACTTCCACGCAGGGAGAGGCGCATTGGCGCCGGGATGACGATGGATTTTGCCGTAAGACAAAGATCTATGGCCATTATATCTCATAAGTATATAAAAATACAAACAATTTTAAAAAAGAGAGGACATACTGTAATAATGAATAACCAAAGCATCCCAATAGCACTTGCCTTGGGGGCCGGCGTGCAGTAAGCACTGCACGATAATGTATACCCAAAGGGCATCCCAATAGCACATGCCCTGCGGGCAGGCGTGCAGTTGCACTGCACGATAATGTATACCCAAAGGGCACACCATAATGCATGCCCTGCGGGCCGGCGTGCAGTTGCACTGCACGATAATGTATAAAAATCTGACAAAATTTTACAAAATTTGTGCAAAATGATGTCAAAAAAATTATGGAGTCATTTATTATATGCAAAAATATCGACTGTTGTGTTAAAAAGCAATGAAAATATTATATGTTTTTTGTAAATTTTGTTCACGGTTTATTAATTTTATGATATAATGTATAAAATAAATTACAGCGAGGAGTGATTGCATGATAAAAAAAGAAATGATTGCGATGCTGCTGGCCGGAGGACAGGGGAGCCGTCTGGGAGTTCTAACTCAGAAAGTGGCCAAGCCGGCAGTAGCTTTCGGAGGAAAATATAGAATTATTGATTTTCCACTAAGCAACTGTATCAATTCTGGAATCGATACAGTTGGCGTTCTGACTCAGTACCAGCCGCTGCGTTTGAATACGCATATCGGTATCGGAATTCCCTGGGATCTGGACCGGAATATCGGTGGAGTAACCGTCCTGCCCCCTTATGAAAAGAGTACAAGCAGCGAATGGTACACCGGTACGGCCAATGCGATTTATCAGAATCTGGATTACATGGAGACCTATAATCCGGAGTATGTGCTGATTCTTTCCGGTGATCACATTTACAAGATGGACTACGAGGTGATGCTGGATTTCCACAAAGAAAACAATGCGGATATAACGATCGCGGCTATGCCGGTTCCGATGGAAGAAGCCAGCCGTTTCGGCATCGTTATTACCGATGAGAACAGCAAGATCCAGGAATTCGAGGAAAAGCCGGAGAAACCCAGAAGTAATCTGGCCAGCATGGGTATCTACATATTCAGCTGGAAGATTTTGAAAAATGCACTGCTGGCCATGTCCGACCAGCCAAGCTGTGATTTTGGAAAGCATATCATTCCTTACTGCCATGAGAACGGGAACCGTCTGTTTGCCTATGAGTATAACGGTTACTGGAAGGATGTCGGTACGCTGGGCTCCTATTGGGAGGCTAACATGGAACTGATCGACATTATTCCGGAATTTAACCTTTACGAGGAATTCTGGAAGATTTATACAAAGAGCGATGTGATTCCTCCGCAGTATGTGTCGGCAGATGCCAGAATCGAACGCAGCATTATCGGCAACGGTGCGGATATCTATGGAGAGGTAATTAATTCCGTCATAAGTCCGGGAGTCATCATCGGGAAGGGCAGCGTGGTCCGGGATTCCATTATTATGAAGAATACGAGGATCGGTGAAAATGTCGTGATCGACAAAGCGATCATCGCCGAAAATGTGGAAATTGATCATGATGTTCAGCTGGGGATCGGCGAGGATGTGCCGAACAAGACGGAACCCAGGATTTATTCTTTCGGTCTTGTGACCATTGGCGAGAATACTTATATTCCTTCCGGAGTGAAGGTTGGAAAGAATACCGCGATCGCAGGAATCACCAAACCGGATGACTATCCGGGCGGTGTGCTGGAAAGCGGAGAGACGTTGACGAAGGCAGGTGATATGTGATGAGGGCGATAGGTATTATTTTAGCAGGTGGAAATAACAACCGGATGAGAGAGTTGTCCAAAAAACGGGCGATCGCAGCCATGCCCGTGGCCGGAAGCTTCCGAAGCATCGATTTTGCGCTGAGCAACATGTCCAATTCCCATATCCAGAAAGTGGCTGTGCTGACCCAGTATAACGCCAAATCTTTGAACGAGCATTTAAGTTCCTCCAAGTGGTGGGATTTCGGTAGAAAGCAGGGGGGCCTGTTCGTATTTACCCCTACCATCACCGCGGACAACAGCTGGTGGTATCGCGGAACCGCGGACGCCATCTATCAGAACCTGGATTTCCTGAAGAAGAGCCATGAACCCTATGTGGTGATTGCATCCGGTGACGGCATCTACAAACTGGATTATAATGAGGTGCTGGAATACCATATCGCAAAGAAAGCCGATATCACCGTGGTATGCAAAGAAGTACCCAGCAGCGAGGACACCACCCGGTTTGGCGTAGTGAAGATGAATGAAGATTACCGGATCGAAGAGTTTGAGGAGAAACCCATGGTTTCCCAGTCTAATACCATCTCCACCGGTGTCTATGTGATCCGCAGGCGCCAGCTGATCGAACTGATCGAGAAATGTGCCCAGGAAGACCGCCACGACTTTGTCAAAGATATTCTGATCCGGTATAAGAATCTGAAGCGGATCTACGGATTCAAGATCAAAGAATACTGGAGCAACATATCCACAGTGGAGGCCTATTACAAGACCAACATGGATTTCCTGAAACCGGAAGTCAGAGATTATTTCTTCCATCAGTATCCGGATATCTATTCCAGAGTGGAGGATCTGCCGCCCGCCAAATACAACGCGGGAGCCAATGTGCGGAACAGCCTGGTATCCAGCGGATCGATCATCAACGGGACGGTGGAGAATTCAGTTCTGTTTAAGAAAGTATTTGTAGGGAACAACTGTGTGGTAAAAAACTCGATCATACTGAACGATGTCTATCTCGGAGATAACACCCACATTGAAAACTGCATTGTAGAGAGCCGGGATACCATCCGTGCCAATTCCTATTATTGCGGAGAAGACGGGGTCAAGGTAGTTGTCGAAAAGAATGAAAGATATGTAATCTGATAAGGAGTATAAATAAGCTAACTTATACACAAAAGAGAAGACGTAGGAAAGGGGCAAACGCATTATGGAAATTACGGATGTAAGGGTAAGAAAAGTAGCTAAAGAAGGTAAAATGAAGGCAGTTGTATCAATCACGATCGATGAGGAATTTGTAGTACATGACATTAAAGTAATCGAAGGTGATAAAGGGCTGTTTATCGCGATGCCCAGCAGAAAGTCCGCGGACGGTGAGTACCGGGACATCGCCCATCCGATCAATTCCCAGACCAGAGAGCGGATCCAGCAGATGATTCTTGAGAAATACGAGGATGCGCTTTTGAACGCACCCGACGAACCTGCAGAGCTATAGGGGAGACGAAATGCTGTACTCCGGCAGGTGAGGCGCGCGAATCTACTTACAAAAGATGACAGGCGGATGCCCTTTGGGGTGTCCGCTTTTTTTCTGGTTGGGGGCCGGGAAGAACCCTGGGGGCGGGAGGGAAATTCCCTGCTTTGGTGAAGGCTGGCGGGTATGTTCTATGGAAGTAAGTATCTGAGGTGTTGTGGATGTGATAGTTATGCGTTTGAGGGTGTAATGCATAATGTGCCATCCCTCTCTCCCCGGCCCCCCTCAGAAAAAAACCCATTTAACACAAACAAAAACAGCGTGACAAATGCGGCCCGGTTGGGTAGAATAAGGGTTAGGATTTCGGTAAAGGATTAGAGAAGATAAGGAAGAGGAAGTGTGTGAGATGTATGTGATCGTAGGTTTGGGTAATCCTACTTTAAAATATGCGAAAACCAGGCACAATGTCGGATTTGATGCGGTGGATCTGCTGGCGAAGATGAACCATATTGCCATAAATAAGAGGAAGTTTAAGGGGCTGATCGGTCAGGGGAAGATCTGCGGGGAGCAGGTGGTGCTGGTGAAGCCTCAGACCTTTATGAACCTCAGCGGGGAATGCGTGCGGGAGGTTATGGAGTTTTATAAGGGAAAGCCGGAGAGCGGGCTGGTAGTGCTGTATGATGATATTTATATACAGCCGGGGGAACTGCGGATCAGGCAGAAAGGAAGCGCAGGCGGGCATAATGGGATGAAGAATATTATTGCCCATCTGAAAACCCAGGACTTTGTGAGGATCAGAATCGGGGTCGGGGAGAAGCCGGAAGGTATGGATTTGGCGGATTATGTGCTGCAGAGGTTTTCAAAGGCAGAGCGGGCGGAGGTGGACGACGCGCTGCAGCGCTCAGTAAAGGCGGTCGAGGAAATTCTT
Source organism: Diplocloster hominis (assembly GCF_032380655.1). Lineage (NCBI taxonomy): Bacteria > Bacillati > Bacillota > Clostridia > Lachnospirales > Lachnospiraceae > Diplocloster > Diplocloster hominis. Next base: position 58,631 of record NZ_JAWDIY010000026.1, read on the forward strand.
TCGAATAATGTAGAAGCAGCCATGAATAAATATAACCAGAGGAAAAATTAGAGGTGTAGGTCGTGCAGACTTTTTTGGATCCCTTCCTTCAATTGAAGGAGTTTGAGGACATTAAATATAAACTGAATAAGAATCGGAGCATATTACAGATTTCTGGCTGCATCGATTCCCAGAAGGAACATCTGATCTATGGATTGTCCCGGGATCTGGCAAACCGGGTGATTATCACTTACAGTGATCAGAAGGCGAAGGAAATCTATGAGGATTACCGGTTCTTTGATCGGAATGTCCTGCTGTATCCGGCCAGGGATCTGATGTTCTATCAGGCGGATATCCACAGTAATCTGCTGGTCAAACAGCGGATGGAAGTGATCCAGGCACTGCTGACCCAGCCGGATGTGACGGTGGTTACGACGGTGGACGCCTGTATGGAACATGTGCTGCCGCTGAAGGCATTCGGGGAACAGGTGATTCGTATTCAGGATACGGGGAAGCTTGACCTGGATGAACTGAAAGTCCGTCTGGTGAGTCTGGGATATGAGCGGACGGCGCAGGTGGAAGGCAGCGGACAGTTTGCCGTGCGGGGCGGGATTATTGATATTTTTCCGCTGACGGAGGAAACACCGTTTCGAATCGAGCTGTGGGACGATGAAGTGGATTCGATCCGCAGTTTCGACGTGGAAAGCCAGAGGTCCATCGAGAATCTGGCAGAGGTGCGGATCTATCCGGCTACCGAGCTGATTCTGACGGAGGAACGAAAAGCCGGAGGGCTTAGGGCTATCGAGAAGGACAGTAAGAAGTATGAGGCCGCTCTTCGCAAGCAGATGAGGACGGAGGAGGCGCACCGTATCCACACAGCGCTTCAGACTCTGCGGGAAGAGCTGGATAATGTAAATGGAAATACGGGTGTGGATAGTTATATCCGGTATTTTTATGAGGATACGGTTTGTTTTCTGGATTACTTTGACGCGTCCAAGACGCTGTTCTGCCTGGATGAGCTGGCCCGGCTGGCGGAGAAGGGCGGCGCAGTGGAGTTGGAATTCCAGGAGAGCATGATGACCCGTTTGGAAAAGGGTTATGTGCTGCCGGGACAGGTGCATGTGCTGCTGCGGTTTGAAGAATTTCTGGCTAAGGTTCATGGACTGAATAGCGTGGCTTTTTGTATGCTGGATCAGAAGGTGGAGCAGTTTAAATTCAGTCAGAAATATTATTTTGATGTCAAGTCGGTCAATCCTTACAATAACAGCTTCGAACTGCTGATCAAAGATCTGAAGCAGTGGAAGAAGAGCGGCTATCGGGTGTGCCTTATGGCCGCGTCCAGAACGAGGGCCAGAAGGCTGGCGGAGGATTTCCGGGAGTATGATATCAACAGCTTTTATACGGAAGACCTGGACCGGCCGATCGCACCGGGCGAAGTAATGGTAGTCTATGGACAGGTACACCGGGGATATGAGTATCCGCTGATCAAGTTTGTGGTGATCTCGGAAACCGATATTTTCGGAAAAGAGAAGCGGAAAAAGAAAAAGCATACGACCTATGAGGGACAGAAGATCCAGAGCTTCTCCGACCTGAGCGTTGGGGATTATGTCGTTCATGAAAATCACGGGCTGGGTATCTACCGGGGAATCGAAAAGGTAGAAGTGGACCGGGTGGAAAAGGATTATATCAAGATCGAGTATGCATCCGGGGGGAACCTGTACATCCTGGCCACGCAGCTGGATCTGATCCAGAAATATGCCGGCGCCGATGCCAAGAAGCCGAAGTTAAACAAGCTGGGAACACAGGAGTGGAGCAAAACCAAAACCCGGGTGCGGGGTGCGGTACGGGAGATCGCGAAGGATCTGGTGGAGCTCTATGCTGCCCGCCAGGAAAAGGAAGGCTACTGCTATGGACAGGATACGGTCTGGCAGAAGGAATTCGAGGAAATGTTTCCGTTTGAGGAGACAGAGGATCAGCTGCTGGCCATCGAGTCGACCAAGCGGGATATGGAGAGCAAAAAGATCATGGACCGTCTGATCTGCGGGGATGTGGGCTACGGAAAGACGGAGATCGCCCTAAGAGCGGCATTTAAAGCGGTACAGGAAGGAAAACAGGTGGTGTATCTGGTGCCCACCACGATTCTGGCACAGCAGCACTATGCTACGTTTACCCAGCGGATGAAGGATTTCCCGGTCCGGGTGGATCTCATGTCCCGTTTTCGGACACCTGCCCAGCAGAAGAATACGATCCAGGATCTGAAAAAGGGATTTGTGGACATCGTGATCGGCACCCACCGGGTTTTGTCCGCAGATCTTGAGTTTAAAGACCTGGGGCTTCTGATTGTGGATGAGGAGCAGCGTTTCGGCGTGGCTCATAAGGAAAAGATTAAGAAACTGAAGGAAAATATCGACGTGCTGACCCTGACTGCCACACCGATCCCGCGGACGCTTCATATGAGCCTGATCGGAATCCGTGATATGAGCGTGCTGGAAGAGCCGCCCATGGACCGTATTCCGATCCAGACCTATGTAATGGAGTATAACGAGGAGATGGTCCGGGAGGCGATCAACCGGGAGCTGGCCAGAGGCGGCCAGGTATATTACGTATACAATCGGGTAAATACCATCGATGAGGTTACGAACCAGGTGGCAGGTCTGGTGCCCGAGGCTAATGTAGCCTTTGCCCATGGCCAGATGAAGGAACACGAGCTGGAACGGATCATGTTTGATTTTATCAATGGGGAGATCGATGTCCTGGTGTCCACTACGATCATCGAAACCGGTCTGGACATTCCCAATGTAAACACCATGATCATTCACGATGCCGACAACATGGGACTCTCCCAGCTCTATCAGCTGCGGGGCCGGGTGGGCCGTTCTAACCGGACCGCCTACGCGTTCCTCATGTACCGGCGCAATAAGATGTTAAAAGAAGTGGCGGAGAAACGTCTCCACGCTATCCGTGAATTCACGGAGCTGGGAAGCGGATTCAAGATCGCCATGCGGGACCTGGAGATCCGCGGTGCCGGCAACCTGCTGGGCGCAGAACAGCACGGCCACATGGAGGCTGTGGGCTACGATCTTTACTGTAAAATGTTAAACGAGGCCGTGAAGCAGGTCAAAGGCACGCAGCCTGAGGAGAGCTATGACACAGCCATTGATCTGGATGTAGACGCCTTCATTCCGCCGGCCTACATCCGAAGTGAATTCCAGAAACTGGACATTTACAAACGGATCGCCGGCATCGAAAACAGTGAGGAATGTGAAGACATTCTGGAAGAGCTGATCGACCGTTTCGGCGAGCCGCCGAAGTCTGTACAGAATCTGCTGGAGATCGCAAGGCTCAAGGCCCTGGCCCGCAGTGTCTATGTGATAGATATCGCCCAGCGGGGAGACGAGATCCGGTTTACCATGTACGAGAAGGCCCATGTGGACCCGGCCAGAATACCGGTGCTTCTGGAAAAAGAAAAACAATCGTTAACGTTTAAGGTGGAGACGAATCCTTACTTCACCTACCGCAAAGTAAATTCCAGAAACGAGGATGTCTTTACGATCGTGAAAAAACTGTTAAATGAGATAAAGTCGTTGCTAAATTAGGGAAAACGGGCTATAATTAAAAACGGCTGTATGGATTTTCGCGGTGTCCTTAGCATCGCATAAACAAAGCAGTATCCCTGTTTCCTGTGAGAGGCGGGGGATAAGAGAAACTAATAGGTACTAGGAGGATATCATGAAATCTGGAAACAAAAGACTGGTTACGGTGATCTGCACATTCTGCGTTCTGGCACTGGCTCTGACCGGCTGCTCGGCAGGAGTGAAAGCGGACGCGACGGTAGCGACATTAAACGGACAGGAAATCAAACTGGGGGTTGCTAATTTTTATCTGAAATACCAGCAGGCCCAGATGGAGACCTATTATAAACAGTATATCGGCGAAGACATGTGGAATCAGTCTACTGGAGAAGAAGGTAAGACCTATGCATCTTCCACAAAAGAGGGTGCCATCGATACGATCGAAACGATGTATCTGCTCCAGGAGCATATGGGAGACTACAACGTTTCGTTAAGTGACGAGGAAATGAAGAAGATCAGTGAATCCACTGCCGCTTTTCTGGAAGCCAATGACAAAAAGACGCTGAAAGCCATGAGCGCGACCCAGGAAACTGTGGAAGAGTTCATGAAGCTATATACGATTCAGAAGAAGATGTATGATCCCATGACCGCTGATGTGGATACGAATGTCAGCGATGAGGAAGCGGCGCAGAAGAAGATCAGCTATGTATTCTTTAATAAGACCAAAACCCAGGATGCGGAAGGCAATTCCGTGGACACTACGGATGAGCAGAAGGCACAGATCAAGAAGCAGGCAGAAGATGTTCTGGCGCAGGCCAAGGAATCCGGTGACTTTGATGCTGCCGCACAAGCAGTGGAGAAGACAGTCAATACCGGTACCTATGGTGCGGACGACACGCTCTATGACGATCTGGTAAAGGAAGCGGCCGATAAGCTTGACGAAGGCCAGTTCGCGGATCTGATCGAGACGGACACAGGCTATTATCTGGTGCGTTTAGACAGCAAGTTCGACCAGGAAGCTACGGATACCAAAAAGGATTCCATCGTCAGCCAGAGAAAATCCGAAGCTTACAGCGCCAAGATTCAGGAGTGGAAAGATGCCTCAGATTTCCAGGTGGATGAAAAGGTATGGGGTAAAGTGAATTTTGACCAGCCGCTGGAAGTGAAGATGGCTGATGCACAGCAGTAATCGAAGTGTTTCGATCGGTATATCTGAATAAAAAATAAGAAAGCTATGAATTCAGGCCTCTGGACAGGAAGGGAGAAACTTCCGGTTCAGAGGTTTTTTAAACGCTGCTATTTTTTATCGTATACTACAATGTACGGATTTCTCTTTTTTAGCTCCTGAATCAGCAATCCCTGATCTACCACGGCGAGCATCATCTCCTGCCGGGTTCCGCGGATAACCAGCCTGTCCAGAGAAGCTGCGCTGGAGGAGATTGGATCATGCGTTTTCCTCACTTCTTTGATGGATGATATTTCCATGCTGTCTTTAAAAAAACCAAAATACAGGTAAATTTTATCGTCCCGGATCTCAACTCGGTTCCGGATCAGGATCGGTAAAAATATGAGATTCATAATAATCAGAACCAGAACAAGAACCAGCACACTGTCCGGATCAACCAGCAGCTCATATAGCGTAAGCGCGTTGGATACGATCACTATAAGCCAAAACCATACTGCTGTCTTTCCTTTTATCTTTATCATAGTCTACCTCACGTGATATCTGTCTGCGGCTATCTTCCTCTCAATTATATACGAAAAACAGAATCGGTTCCACCTTCTTTTGGTTTTGCTCTTTGTAAAAACATTCGATTTCCTTCAACAAAAGAAGAGTCGATTCTGAGAATAATTTCCCTCATTTTACAGATAATAGCATCATTGAAGATACAAGTTGAATAAATGATAAAAGTAAAATGGAGGAAAATGGCATTATGAAAGCGACCGGAATAGTAAGAAGAATAGATGAATTAGGGCGCGTGGTAATCCCTAAGGAAATTCGAAGAACACTCCGGATTCGTGAAGGTGACCCACTGGAAATCTTTACGGATCGTGAAGGTGAAATCATATTAAAGAAATATTCTCCCATAGGCGAGTTAAGCTTATTCGCAAAACAGTATGCGGAATCGTTAGCTCACACAACAGGACACACTGTATGCATCACAGACCGGGACATGATCATCGCAGTGGCCGGCGGCACCAAAAAAGGCTTTATGGAACAGCCCATCAGCAAACAGCTGGAAAGCATGATTGACGAACGTGAAACCCTGCTGGCCAGCAAAGACAACCGCAAATGCATCAAGATCCTGGCGGAAGATTCTGAAGAGTATACGGCCCAGGTGGTCAGCCCCATAATCTGTGAGGGGGACGCCATAGGAGCCGTCATACTGTTCAGCAAGGATGCCAAAGTAAAAATGGGAGAAGTAGAACAAAAAGTAGCCATGTCGGCAGCAGGTTTCCTGGGCCGACAGATGGAACAATAGGAGGTGCCTCATGCTAAAAGGAGAACTGCCCATCGGATTTACCATGTCACTGGCCATGGATCTGGAGGCCATGAACTGCTATGCGTCGCTTCCGGAACAGAAGCAGAAAGAATTGATCAGTTACGTGAGTCAGCCCGGTGAAGGGGATGAACCGAAAAGACGGATCGATCAGGTCATCAGTCAGCTCCATCAGCATCAGCTGCCTGACAGTTTCCGCTGATAGAGGTTTTCAGATCATGATATTCTTCCAGGGTCAGATCGGTCTTGGTCAGATACATGGAAAGCGGCTTAGTCACATACCGGATATGCCACGGTTCCCAGGCGTATCCGGTAATTTTTTCCTTATGCCGTGGATAGCGCAGTATAAATCCATAGAGGGGAGCATAGCGTTTCAGCCATTTTCCCTCCTGGGTATCGGCAAAACCGTCCACAAGGTCAAGCCCGGACGCCTCGCAGGATACATCCAAAGCAAGACCGGTCTGGTGTTCGCTGCCTCCGGCCGGAGCGATATATTTACCAACATGAGCCGGGCCGGCTTCCTTAAGCCGGTCCGCGACGATCTGCGCCTGTCTTTCATAGGAGCGATAACCGGAGATGCCACACAGTGTCATCCCTGCAGCAGCGGCCCGCGCAAACAAAGCCTCTGCGGCCTTCGCCGCCTCCTCACGCATCCATCTTTTCGGATCGCCGGGGGAAGCGTCAAACGGAATGCGTACTTCTCTCAAATCCAGGGGAACATAATCTTCCGGAAGGCGGTTCGTCTTATTGACCAGGATATCGTAATTTTTATACAAAGGTATACCTCCTTCATGAGGATTTAAATTCATTATATGCGGAGGAAACCAGGAAAATACACTGCGAAGGGCTGGAGCATTTTTGCTTTATAGGGCGCTTTCCTATGAAAATAACGGGATGCAGACCGCATCCCGTTATGCCCTGGAACGAATATTTTTTTATTCATGATACTGCCGGCAAAGCCCATCCTTGCAGCGGCCTGCTTCAGATCTGTATCGAAATAGAAGCTCTTAAGACTGGCTCATCTGCTCCAGAAGCTGGCTTTTGATTTCGTACAGGCGGTTGCTGAGATCCACGTATACCTCATGGGGATTGATCAGACGCCGGGCTTCATCCCACAGGGTATCCAGCTCCTGCTGGCAATAGGCGCGGATGTCCATGACCTTCGGGGATTCGTAGACACAACGGCCGTCTTTGAATACCTGGGTCATCATCTCGCGCATTACATAGGTTCCGCCTTTTAAGGTGGTTTTCTTCCATGTTTCGATGGGGTCGAAGATCTTTAAGTCCTGGGCGGGATCGAACTGGTCATCCACCAGGGCGATCAGATCGGCCTTGATCTTGCCGCTGTCTTTCTCGTAGATCCGGTAGATGGTTTTGTTCCCGGGATTGGTAATCTTTTCTGTATTTTCAGACAATTTAATTTTGGGGATAAAGGTTCCGTCCTCCGCCTGAATCGCGGCCAGTTTATAGACACCGCCAAAGGCAGGGCAATCTTTGGACGTGATCATGTTGGTACCGACACCCCAGGAGGTGATCTGAGCGCCCTGGGTTTTCAGGCTGTCGATCAGATACTCGTCCAGATCGCTGGAGGCTGAGATTACGGCATCGGTGAATCCGGCGTCGTCCAGCAGCTTACGGGCTTTCTTGGACATATAGGCCAGGTCGCCGCTGTCCAGGCGGATTCCGTAATTCTTTAACGGAATTCCGGCTTCGCGCATTTCCGTAAATACACGGATCGCGTTGGGAACCCCGGATTTGATGGTGTCGTAGGTATCCACCAGCAGCGTACAGGCATCCGGGTACATCTGGGCATATTTCTTGAATGCGGTATATTCATCGGGAAAACTCATGATCCAGCTGTGGGCATGGGTACCCTTCACCGGCACATCAAACAGCTGACCGGCCAGTACGTTGGAAGTACCGATGCAGCCGCCGATCATGGCAGCCCTGGCACCGTAGATACCGGCATCCGGGCCCTGGGCGCGCCGCAGCCCGAATTCCATGATCCCATTTCCTTTGGCGGCATAGCAGACCCGGGAGGCCTTTGTGGCGATCAGGCTCTGATGATTGATAATCGTAAGGATGGCGGTCTCCACCAGCTGGGCCTCCATAATGGGAGCCACCACTTTGATCAGAGGCTCTCTGGGAAATACGACGGAGCCCTCCGGGATGGCATAGATATCACCGCTGAAACGGAAGGTACTCAGGTAGTCCAGAAAATCCTCTTCAAAACTGCCCACGGAACGCAGATAATCGATATCTTCGGCGGAAAACGTCAGATTCCTGATATAATCGATCACCTGCTCCAGGCCCGCCGCGATGGCGTATCCGCCATTGGAAGGGTTTGTCCGATAAAAAGCGTCAAAAATTACTTTTTCATTGGCCTTGTTTTTGAAATACCCTTGCATCATTGTCAGTTCATAAAAATCTGTCAATAATGTCAAATTCATTGTACTCATATTTTCCTCCATGGGTGCGTTTTTTGCACATACAGGTATGGGTGAACGTCTTTTGATCCACCTTTTCCCCTTTTTTAGAACCTGTTTATTTTTGCTTTAGAGTACCACAGTTACCTGGAAATATCAAGTTTTGGGTTATTATCCACCGCCTGTCCCCTCATAACTTCAAACTGTTGCTATTTCAGGTTGAAATTGTTATACTGTATAGTAATTTATTGGGTTGTGGATAAGGGGAACGGAAGGGACGGCCATGAATCAGAGAGCCGCTACACAGATACATAAGCAGGATGGGGATAATAGGATGATGGCACAGAGGAAAATATTGATTGTGGAAGACAATGAGATCAATCGGGAAATTCTGAAAGAGATACTGACCCGGGAGTATCAGGTGCTGGAGGCGTCGAACGGGCAGGAGGCGCTTAGCGTACTGAAAGAGAGCAGTGAGGAAATCTCGCTGATTCTGCTGGACATCGTGATGCCGGTTATGGACGGATACACCTTTTTGGCGAAAATCAAAACCGACCCTGCCTGCTGTTCTATTCCGGTTATTGTCACCACACAAAGTGACAGCGATGAAGATGAAGTGGCGGCTCTATCCCAAGGAGCCACGGACTTTGTCGTCAAGCCCTACAAACCGCAGATTATCCTGCACCGGGTAGCGAACATTATCAAACTTCGGGAAAATGCCGCTATGGTCAACCAGCTTCAATATGACCGGCTGACAGGACTTTATAACAAAGAGTTTTTTTATCGGCGGGTGGTCGATATTTTGTCCGGGCATACGGATAAAAAATATGATATTATCTGCTCTGACATTGAAAATTTTAAACTGATCAATGATATCTTCGGGATACCCAACGGTGACCGTCTGCTTCGCGAAATAGCCCAAATATACAGGGACGTGGTGGGCGATTTTGGAATATGCGGTCATCTGAATGCGGACCGGTTCGTCTGCCTGCTGGAACATCGCGCGGAGTACACAAATGACATGTTCGCCCACATAACCAGCCGTCTGAACACTCTGCCATATGCGAAAAGCATTGTGATGAAATGGGGAATATACGCGATCGAGGACAGTTCCCTTCCGGCCGAGAAGATGTGTGACCGTGCGCTGTTAGCTGCCCGCAGTATCAAGGGACAGTATGGGAAATATTTTGCCTGTTATGATGACGCTCTGCGCAGTGAGCTGGTTAGGGAACGGAGGATTACGGATCAGATGGAAGCAGCGCTGTCGGAAGGACAGTTCGAGGTATACCTGCAGCCGAAATATCGTTTGAGCGGGGAGCGGCTGTCCGGGGCGGAGGCTTTGGTCCGGTGGAACCACCCGGAGTGGGGAATGCAGCAGCCCGGAGCTTTCATCCCCCTGTTTGAGAAAAACGGCTTTATCACCAGTCTGGATCAGTTTGTCTGGGACCGTACCTGTGCGGTTATGCGCGGGTGGGATGACCAGGGATTCCCGCCGCTTCCTGTCTCGGTCAATGTATCCAGAGCGGATCTTTATAATGAGGACCTGGGCAGCATCCTTCTGGCCATTGTTCAAAAATATGACCTGGAGGTATCACGCCTGCCGCTGGAAATCACGGAAAGTGCCTACACCGACGATCCGAATCAGATTATTGAAACGGTCAATTCCCTGAAAAAGCTGGGATTTATTATTGAAATGGACGATTTTGGAACCGGATATTCCTCTCTGAATATGCTGAATCAAATGCCGTTAGATGTCTTGAAACTGGACATGAAATTTATCCAGAATGAGACGGCCAAACCTATGAATCAGGGCATCCTGCGTTTTATTATGGAGCTTGCACGGTTTATGGGCCTGAGCGTTGTGGCAGAAGGGGTGGAGACCAAAGAACAGCTTGAGAGGCTTCGGGAGATCGGCTGCGACTATGTGCAGGGATATTATTTTGCAAAGCCCATGTCCAGCGGGAATTTCGGGCAGCTGATACAGAATTCAAAGAACCCTTACACAGCTGTCCTTGATTGAATGGAAAGGAGGTAGTCCGTTGCCATTTCATATATATATTGGCTGGGGTCTGCTGGCGCCGGTATGCCTGGTTTTACTCTATAGTTCCCTGATCCGACCGGCCATGAAAGCGTTGGGGTACCTGCCCAAAAATAGTGTTTGGAATCGGATCAGTATTTATCTGTTCCCCCTGCTGCTGTTCCTGGGCTGGGGAATGTTTAATATCCCGCTGCCGCTTATATATATTCTGACTTTCCTTGAAAAAATAGGCCGGATGGACCGTAAAAGTGTGAGACATGTCAAAGAGCTTATTTTGATCAATCTTACGCATTTGACCTCCATGGCTCTGCACATGATTTTGCTGGGTGTAATCTCCCTGATTACACGGATCCCGATGAATGAACTTCTTCAGCGGCCTTTTTGGAGGATTCTCACCATCAGCAGCGTACTGGCCGTAAACAGTCTGGTTACCTGGCTGATCCCTCATATGAATATAGCGGTCGAGGTGTTTCGCACACAGGCGGAAAGCGCTGAAGTACGGCCTTTTCTGATATTTCTCTGGTTTTGCAATGCTTTTTTGCTGATGGACAGTGTGCTGTGCATATCCAGTATCGGCTGGGGATTACTGCCGCTGTTTCTGGTTGGCAGTACAGTTTTACTCGAATTTTACCTGATACGTTTCCTCGGACATCTATATAACCTGCTGAAGGAACATTATGTGGAGGAGGAACACCGCAGTCTGATGGAGAAGCTGGAACAGCAGAATCGGGATGCGGAGGAATTGCGCAGCAAAAGTGTGCTGGACCCTATGACAAAAGTTTTTACACGCAGGTATGTGCTGGAACAGATCGAGTTGTTTTTAAAAACGAAGGAGCCTTTTTCGTTTGTCTATATTGACCTGGACCACTTAAAACAGATCAATGATGAGAATGGACATGATGCCGGGGACCTCTATATCATCCGATTTGCGAAAGAGTTTTCCCTGAGGCTGCGCAAGACTGATATCTTCGCCAGAGTAGGAGGAGATGAATTTGTAGTTTTGCTTCCCGGCTGTGCGGAGGAGAAGGCGTCTCAGCGGATAGAAGCGATCCGTTCCAGACTGGCGGAGGAATTCAATCCGCCGTTCCCTTTCAGTTACGGCGTTTTCTATGTCTTTGGAGGTACTTCCGACAACGTGGAGGAGATTTTCCGAAAGGCGGACCAGGCGATGTACCGGGATAAACAGGGCAGATAAACTTAGGGGAGGTGGATTCAGATGCTATTGATATTACTGACGGCGGCGGCCTATTATTACTATCATTGTCAGTATTTTCTCCTGGTATCGGAGATGGGGGAAATGCCGCGCCTGCGCAGGGGAATTGTCTGCCTCAGCTTTATTGTCAACTATTTGTACTTTATTGTCTGCAGTGTCCTGGAATTCTCATTGATTTTCAACTGGCTTTTTTTCGCATTTCTTCTGTTTTTTGAAACCCTTATATATAATAAGGGAAATAAAATAGGTGCTCTGTTCAGCACATTGCTGGGAATCATATTCGGACTTGCGATCAATATTTGCTGCCGCAGCGTAATGGCTATTTCTATGAACATGCCCTTGCAGAATTTCGATAATCACACGATGGATATCGGGAATCTGAAAGGGTTTCCGGTAATGCTCGGCTTTATTCTGGCGGGCGCGGCCTTTCACATTGTCCGGAAGCCGGTCCTGGCCGGGCGGATTCGTTTGATTTTAGGACACCGGCAGTATCTTTCGTTTATTCTGGAGATGATGGGGGGATTGTTTTTTTATCTGTTTTTGAATTTGCTGTTGTATTCCACGCCGCTCAATGACCTGCTCCTGAAGCTTTGGAGCATTAAATCCTGTCTGTTTTGTATTATTGGATTATATATTGCTATCCGGTATACCTGGAGAATCTGTATGCTGAATGACTACCGCGAAAAGAACCGGCAGATCCAACGGCAGCTGGAGGAACAGAAGCGGGAGGAAGAACGCCTGCGCCATCAGACATTTCTGGACACGCTGACCGGACTTTACAACAGGCAGTATGCGGAAGAGACCCTTGCTTCCATGATGGAAAATAAAGCCGGTTTCACCTTGTGCTTTCTGGATCTGGATGGTCTTAAAAATGTCAACGACCAGTACGGGCACGAGGAAGGGGACCGCTATATCCGCAGGGCTGCAGAGGAGATCCGCCGTGCCTGCAGAAGCGGGGCGGATTCCTTATACCGCTACGGGGGAGACGAGTTCCTGGTCCTGTTTGTGGGAGTGGGGGCGGAAGCGGCCGAAATAAGATCGGAAATGATCAACGAGCGGCTGCGTATAACCGACAGCGGCAGTGATTATTCATACACCCAGTCTTTGAGCTATGGAGTTGTGGAGAGCACGGATGCTTCGGATTGGAAAGAATTGATTAAGGCAGCGGACCGGAAGATGTATGAGCAAAAGCGCGAAAAACAAGTGATAAGAGACAGCGGGGAGCAGACAGAGTAACGAAGGTAAGATACCGATAGCAGGTAAAATGCACGTATGGAGGTAAAGGATGAGACAATATTTGAAAAGAGGTCTGGCTGTTCTGTTTGCTCTGCTTGTTCTGTTTGGCAGCATAACCCTACACACCATCGTGCAGTCTCAGCATTACAGCCGGTTAGTCAATTACGTGGGAATCGTCCGGGGCGCCACACAGCGGCTGGTAAAGCTGGAGCTGGAAGAACGCCCGAACGATCAGCTTATTGATTATCTGGATGGGATTCTTAACGAACTGAATACTGGAAATGGGGAATATGGACTGCCGCTGCTGGAGGATGATACCTATCGGCAGAATCTGTACGAACTGAGCCATATGTGGGAGGATATGAAGAAAAAGATTTCCTCTTATCGCAATGATGATACATATGGGGAAGCGCTTTTGACTCTCAGTGAGGAATATTTTGAAAAGGCCAATGACACCGTTTTCGCCGCGGATGAATACGCGACGCATCAAACCCGTGTTTTACTGGGGATCTGCGCCGTTATGCTCTTAATTATGCTGCTGACCTGGCTGTTTATTTTCTGGGCCCATTCCCGGAAGCTGCTGCTTCTGGAAGATACCAATCAAAAATTGAACGACCTGACACGCCGGGATACTTTGACGGGAGTATATAAACTGGAGGATTTCAAAGAAGAGGCGCAGCATCTGCTGGATGCGGGGCCGACAGAGGAAATGGCTGTCGTCTACACCGATTTTTCGGATTTTAAATATATCAATGATGTGTTTGGCTATAACTATGGGGACAGTATACTGAAAAAATACGGCGAAATCCTGCTGGAAGGATTGCGGGAGGGGGAGCTCTGCGGCCGTGTTTCCGCCGATAATTTTGTTCTCCTGCTCCGATATCAGAAGAAAGAAGAAGTGGCCGAGCGTCAGCAGGACGCCGACGGGAAAATCATTCAGTACATGCACAGCTTCTATGACCGGCAGTCTGTGCCCACGTGCTGCGGGATCTGCTGTGTGCAGGATGTCATAGAGGACATTAAGATCGATGGTTTTCTGGACCGGGCCAACTTTGCCCGAAAAACTGTAAAAAACGGGACAAACCATAATTATGTCTATTATGATGAAAGCATCCGCAGACGGCTGCGGGAAGAAAAGGACGTGGAAGGCCGGATGCTCAAAGCGCTGGAGAAACGCGAGTTCACCGTGTTTTATCAGCCAAAAGTGGAGCTTAAGACAGGAAAAATCGCTTGTGCGGAGGCACTGGTGCGCTGGCAGTCCCAAGATGGTGACATCATTCCGCCCGACCGTTTTATACCGGTTTTTGAGAGTAAATATATGATCGACCGGCTGGATCAATATGTATTTGAAGAAGTCTGCCGTTTTCTGCGGGAAAGATTGAGGGAAGGAAAACAGGTTTTTCCGGTTTCCGTCAATGTTTCCAGACTGCAGTTTTATGATCAGAATTTTGTTAAGAAATATGTGGATATAAGGGATCGGTACCAGATCCCGCCGGAATTGCTGGAAATCGAATTTACAGAATCCATCGCCATAGACAATGCGCTGCTTATGAACCGGATTGTGAACCGGCTGCGGCAGGCGGATTTTGCCTGTTCCATTGATGATTTTGGCAAAGGGTATTCTTCCCTGAGCCTGCTCAAAACGCTCCCCATCGATACTCTGAAACTCGACCGGTTCTTTTTTGACAAGAGCAGTGACCCGGAACGGGATATGGCTGTAGTGGAAGGTGTAATCGAGCTGGTACATAAGTTCCGGATCCGCACGGTGGCCGAAGGGATTGAATCTATGGAGCAGGTGGAGGATCTAAGACGGATCGGGTGTGACTTTGTGCAGGGATATGTTTTTTACAGGCCTATGCCGGAAGAAGAATATGCCCGGTTACTGGATAGCGGGGAGTGAACCGGCTGACAGCGGCATTGTTTGTGGATGTTGGGAGGGGACTGGCATCTTTCGGCAGTAACGTTAGTTTTTCAAGCAGCTATGTGGAGAAAGGGGCCTGTCCCCGGATGTTGACTGGAATGTCCCATCACTTTTAAAGGGATTTTTCATTCTTCCAACAGGCCGGCATCCGGGGACAGGCCCCTTTCTCCACGCAGCTGCACGAGAATCTAACGTTACTGCCGAAAGATGCCAGTCCCCTCCCAATTGGCTGCAAAAAAAGAACAGGTACCTTATAAAAAAAGATTGACAAAAAGAACAGGTACCTGTATAATCAAATAAACAGGTACCTGTATAAAAAACTATTTGAAAATGAAAGGCAGTGATAGGAATGTCTGATAGGACGAACGCAAAAGAATTATTTGAAAAATTAATGCGGCTGCAATGGCTGATACAGCGGCAGCGCCTGCAGAACCGGGGGACGCGGGGGCCCTTTGCGGACCCGACCAGGGGTCAGGGGAGGGTGCTGGCTATCCTGAAGATGCAGCCGGAGATAAGCACCAAAGATCTCTCTTATCTGCTGGATATCCGGCAGCAGTCCCTGAGTGAACTGCTGGGCAAGCTGGAGAAAGCTGGCTATATCACCCGCAGACCAATGGAAAGTGATAAGCGTGTGATGATGGTAAAGCTTACTGACAAGGGAAGGGATGCACAACAGGAGAAACCGGATTTTTCTTATCCCTTTGACTGTCTGAATCCGGAAGAACAGTTGGTTTTTGGCGGTTATCTGGACCGGGTGATTGGGAAACTGGAAGAGGACCTTGGGGTGGATAAGAAAGAGGATATGGAACAGTGGATGGAGAAGACCAGATCCAGAATGGGCGATGATGCCTTCGAACATCTGATGGCTATGCGGGGAAGAGGGTTTCAGCCGTCTGGGAATGCACATTCTCATGGCAGACAGTGTGAACGCGGCATGCGCTGCGGCGGGCATGACAGAACCGGACGGCCTTCAGAACGGCCTGTGGATCAGGAATAAGCGGCACATCCGGATTAATATGTTAGAACGAAGCCAATGAGTAGGAAAGGAGGCGCAAAATCAATGATAGAAGAATCAAATGTGAAGAGCCGTGATCTTGCTGGCAAAAGATCCGGGGCCATAGGAATTTTTGTAAATCTGATACTGGTAATGATAAAGGCGGTGGCCGGTGTGCTGAGTAACAGTGTGGCGATTACTGCTGATGCCCTGAATAATCTTGCGGATTGCGCCTCGTCCTTTGTGGCCTATTTGGGTTTTTCGCTTGCGGCGAGGGAAAAAGATAAGAGACACCCCTATGGACATGGGCGGATGGAATATATATGTGGATTTGTTGTATCGCTGCTGGTTTTATTTACCGGATTATCTGTCTTGATAGACGCGGTAAAGCGGATACGTACCCCCCAGCCGATGACGGTTACTGCTTTGACTGCCGCTGTTTTGGGTATCGGTATCCTGGCCAAAATATGTATGGCCTGGTATGTGAAGCGGCTGAACCGCAAAATCGCTTCTTCTGTCCTGAAAGCCATAGGGATCGATAACGTGGCCGACGCTTTTGTGACAGCGGTCACTCTGGCCGGTATCCTGGCAGCGCCCTATACGGACTTACCGGTTGACGGGTTTCTGGGAATCGTGGTATCGGCTGCGATTCTAAAATCAGGTGCCGGTTCTTTCGCGGATAATCTGGTCCTGCTGCTGGGCGAAGGCGCTGATCCGGCCACGGAGGAAGAAATTATGCAGATCGTTACGGAATATATTCCGGCCAGATCCGTGGAGGAGATTTCCATGCACGACTATGGCCCGGAAAACAGACTGGTCTATATTAAACTGGATTATTCCCAGACAGAGGAGAACCGGTGCGGCACCCAGACCCTGTCCTGTATTAAGCAGAAAATCAAGCAGGAGCTGCAGATGGATGCTACCTTGTACTGGGATCTGTCTGAAGCGTTAAACGGATGAAAATGGCCGCAGACATACGGATGGGGACTGCCCCGGCCTGGCTGGTAAGCCCGTTAAGTGCCGGGATAGTTTCTGCCTGTGTGACATACTCCCGCCGCCTAAAGAGGCGGGGCTTCTCGTTCGATAGTACCAATGTACTAAGCATAAGCGAGCTAACCCCGTGTGTCCCACGGTTTTATGTATTTTCGCTACGGAGTTACTAACCGCATCCCCTCATTTTTTATGTTTATTGCGGCATTTATGTCTCTATCGTGATGTGTACCGCATTCAGGGCAATCCCACGCACGAATACTAAGATTTTTCGTTTCGGAATTTTTGTACCCACAAACATTGCAGATTTGGGAGCTTGCAAAGAATTTGTCTACCTTTACAAGCTGTTTTCCCATTTCTTCAAGCTTGTATTGCAGGAATGTTACAAACATGCCCCAACCGTTATCAGCTACTGATTTGCCAAAATTCAAGGCTTGCGCCATTGCTTTCATATCAAGTTTTTCTATGCATATACAATCATAAGCATTGGTTATCTGCCTTGACTCTTTATGTAGAAAATCCTTGCGTTGATTGGCAACCCTTTCGTTGAGTTTGGCTACTCTGATACGCTGTTTGTTGCGGTTGTTTGAACCTTTTTGCATTTTGGAAAGCTTGCG